>NZ_CP043473.1:611396-917094 GCF_008275125.1 Chromobacterium paludis | reverse complement strand
GGCATGCCCACCGAAGCATAGGCATCCATCATCTGCTCCGCGGTGATGATCTCAAGCTGATTCGGATAAACGTCCAGCTTGAACTCGTTCACCGCGACCTCGCGAATCGCCCGATCGTACTCCCCTATCAATTCGAAGGTCCACTCGGACCCAGTGGAAATCGGCTTCATGGCTTCCCCCTGGCGTGTGCGCGTCATGCTCCGCTCCTGCTGCCTGCCGGCTGACGTTTGAACAGCTCGCGGAATACCGGATAGATGTCGGAGGCGGAGCGGATTTTCTGCATCGCGAACTGCGGGCTATGCGCCTTGACCTTCAGGTACTCGTACCACAGGTTCTGCGGTTCGCCCTCGGTAATCTCGATGTAGGCGAAATACTGGCAGTAGGGCAGCAAGCTCTCCTCCAGGATGCGACCGCAGTTGGCCGAATCGCTGTCCCAGTTGTCGCCATCCGATGCTTGAGCCGCATAGATATTCCACTCGCTGCTGGCGTAGCGCTTGCGGATGATGTCGCTCATCAGGTTCAGCGCCGACGACACGACGGTGCCGCCGCTCTCGCGCGAGTGGAAGAAATCCTGCTCGTTGACCTCCACGGCACTGGTATGGTGGCGGATGAACACCACCTCGATCTTCTCGTAATTCCGCTGCAGGAACATGTACAGCAGAATGAAGAAGCGCTTGGCCATATCCTTCTTCTGCTCGTCCATCGAGCCGGAAACGTCCATGATGCAGAACATCACCGCCTGGCTGGTCGGCTTGGGCTGCTTGACGCGGTTGTTGTAGCGCAGGTCGAACGGGTCTATCCACGGAATGCTGGCCAGCCTCTCCTTCATCTGGTGGATTTTCTGGCGCCGCTCGCGCACCTCGATGGCGTTGTCGTCGTCGGACTCGATCAGCGTGTCGAGCTCTTCCTCCGCCTCGTCTATGCTGCTCAAGGTCGGCGCCGCCATCGCCACCCGACGCGCCAGCGCGCCGCGCAGCGAACGCACGATATTGATGTTGGTCGGCGTGCCGTCATTGGTGTAGCCGGCCCGCACCGTCTTCAGCTCCTCAATCCCCATCAACTGTGTCTTGACCAGATTGGGCAGCGCCAGATCGTCGAAGAACACATTCATGAATTCCTCGCGCGACAGTTGGAAGACGAAGTCGTCTTCCCCTTCGCCGTCCTGGCTGGCCTTGCTGCCGCCGCCGCCCGCTCCGCCCTGCGGCCGCGGAATGCGGTCGCCCTTGATGAACTCCTCGTTGCCGGGGTGGACGTTCTCCCATACCCCGCCTTTGCCATGATGAAAATGCGGCTCGGAAATGTCCTTGACCGGAATGGAGACTTTTTCCCCGCTTTCGATATCGGTGATGCTCCGTCCCTTGATCGCCTTGGAGACGGCTTCCTTGATTTGCGCCTTGAAACGGCGAAGAAAGCGTTCGCGATTGACCGCCGACTTGTTCTTGCCGTTGAGGCGTCTGTCTATGATGTGGGACATGGCCACCTCTCTAGCGCGCAGTCGCGGACGGACGGCTTCGCATTAGAAGCCGCCGCCCTGCCCCGCGCGCGGTTGACTCTCCTCGTCGCCCGGCCTGATCGGCCCGGCGCCTCCCGGCCCCGCCGCGAGCGGCGGGGCTTCGGCGGCTTAGGATGACTTGCGCACCCGCAGATACCACTCGCACAACAGTCTGACCTGCTTGGCGGTATAGCCTTTCTCCACCATGCGGTTGACGAAATCCTCGTGCTTCTTGGCATCCTCGGCACTGGCCTTGGCGTTGAAGGAAATCACCGGCAACAGCTCTTCGGTGTTGGAGAACATCTTCTTTTCGATTACCGTGCGCAGCTTCTCGTAGCTGGTCCAGGTCGGATTCTTGCCGCCATTGTTGGCGCGGGCCCGCAACACGAAGTTGACGATCTCGTTGCGGAAGTCCTTGGGGTTGGAAATCCCGGCAGGCTTCTCGATCTTTTCCAGTTCGGAGTTCAGCGAGGTGCGGTCGAAAATCTCGCCGGTATCCTGGTCGCGGTACTCCTGATCCTGGATCCAATAGTCCGCGAAAGTCACGTAGCGATCAAAAATGTTCTGGCCGTATTCGGAGTAGCTTTCCAGGTAAGCGGTCTGGATTTCCTTGCCGATGAACTCCACGTATTTCGGCGCCAGGTACTCTTTCAGGAAGGTCAGGTATTTCTGCTCCGTCTCAGCCGGAAACTGTTCGCGCTCGACCTGTTGCTCGATCACATACAGCAAGTGCACCGGATTGGCGGCCACCTCGCTGTGGTCGAAATTGAACACCTTGGACAGGATCTTGTAGGCGAAGCGGGTGGACAATCCGTTCATGCCCTCGTCCACGCCGGCGTAATCGCGGTACTCCTGCAGCGACTTGGCCTTGGGGTCCGTGTCTTTGAGGTTCTCGCCGTCGTACACCTGCATCTTGCTGTACAGGCTGGAATTTTCCGGCTCTTTCAGCCGCGACAGCACAGCAAACTGGGCCATCATCTTCAGCGTGCCCGGCGCGCATGGCGCCTTTGACAAGGAGGAGTGGCGGATCAGCTTGTCATAGATCTTGACTTCCTCGGTCACTCGCAGGCAATACGGCACCTTGACGATGTAGATACGATCAAGGAAAGCCTCATTGTTCTTGTTGTTGCGGAACTGTTTCCACTCGCTCTCGTTGGAGTGAGCCAGGATGATGCCTTCGAACGGGATGGCACCGAAGCCTTCCGTACCCTTGAAGTTGCCTTCCTGAGTAGCGGTCAGGAGCGGGTGCAGCACCTTGATCGGGGCCTTGAACATTTCCACAAACTCGAGCAGGCCCTGGTTGGCCAGGCACAAGCCGCCGGAATAGCTGTAAGCGTCCGGGTCGTCCTGCGCGTATTTCTCCAGTTTGCGGATATCCACCTTGCCCACCAGCGAGCTGATGTCCTGATTGTTCTCGTCGCCGGGCTCGGTCTTGGCCACCGCGATCTGCTTCAGCACCGACGGATAGCGCTTGACCACGCGGAACTGGCCGATGTCGCCGTTGAACTCATGCAGGCGCTTAACCGCCCAGGGACTGGGGATGCCCTTCAGATAGCGGCGCGGAATGCCATACTGCTCCTCAAGGATGGGGCCGTCTTCCTCGTAGCTGAACAGGGCAAGCGGAGACTCATTGACCGGGCTGCCCTTCAGGCAATAGAACGGCACCAACTCCATCAGCTCCTTGAGCTTTTCGGCGATGGACGATTTGCCGCCGCCCACAGGTCCCAAGAGATAGAGAATCTGCTTCTTCTCTTCCAGACCCTGGGCCGCGTGCCGGAAGTAAGCCACCACCTGCTCGATGACCTCTTCCGTACCGTAGAAGTCGCGGAAGGCCGGGTAAACCTTGATGACTTTATTGGAGAAAATGCGCGACAGCCGCGGGTCGTGGCGCGTGTCCACCAACTCTGGCTCGCCGATGGCCGCCAGCATGCGCTCAGCGGCCGTGGCGTAAGCGCCCGGATCGTGTTTGCACAACTCCAGATACTCCTGGATGGTGTACTCTTCCTCGCGGGTTTTGTCGTAGCGCACTGCGTAGTGACTGAAGATATCCGGGTGCATGACTCTCTCCTGGCTGGTGGCTGGGGTTGCGGCCAGGCCGAAAGCGCCTGCGCCCCCCTTGCTGAATTAGAGTACTAACTTTGTCTCCGGTTCTTTTTTTGGGTATAGCATAGCAGCACGCGACAACTGGAAAAAACAGCAGAGAAAGGAATCCAGCGCAATCAGGCGCCATGAAAATGAAAAGCCTTTGAATCAATGAGTGTTTTTGAATACTTATTTTTGTAACACTTAATGAAGTTGAGTAAAGGCTTGTAATTTGGACGGGAATGTTTTTCGGATAAATGTATTTAAAACAATAATTTGTCAATTTTTCCGCACGACGATGCGGACGCCGATCTCGTAAATCATCCCGCGCTGCACTTCATTGCAGCGCCGGACTTCCACTTCGGCCTCAAACGGTTTCCCAGGCGTGCCGCCCACGCCGGGCACCAGCACGATGACGCTCAGCTTTTCGCCAAACTGGGGAACAAAGGCTGAGCGCAAGGCCATGCCGTCGACCGACAGGTCCACGCACTCGCCATAATAGGTTTGCCCGCTGACCAGGCTTTTGATGCGGGCCTTGCAGCCCATGGTGATGCGCCGGCCGCGCCGGCGATCGTAATACGCGTCAAATCGGGACACCTCGCATCCTCCCGCCCAGATAGGCCCCTAGCCAGTGCAGGCCGACAATCGACTTGCTGTCGCAGATTTCGCCGGTCAGCACCATTTCCATGGCCGCTTCGAGCGGTTGAGTCATCACCTCCAGAAACTCGCCTTCGTCCAGCTGGCGTTCGCTGAGCATGAGATCCTGCGCCACATAGTAGCTGATCTTTTCATTGGAATAGCCTATGCACGGATGCGCCGTGCCCAGGTAAACCCAGTTATCCGAACGATAGCCGGTTTCTTCGAGCAATTCCCGACGCGCGGTCAATTCCGGCGCCTCGCCCGGATCGATCTTGCCGGCGGGAATCTCGATGAACTCGCGCCCGGCCGGATAGCGGAACTGCCGCTCCAGCACCAGCTCGCGCTGCGGCGTCAGCGCCAGGATGGCCACGGCGCCGGGATGGACGATGTACTCGCGCGTCGCCGCCTTGCCGTCCGGCAGCGCCACCTTGTCCTTGCGCACGGACAAGAAGCCCCCTTCATACACCCGCTCCGAAGACAACTGCTTCTCAAACAGATTCACATTTTACCTTTCTGTTGCGCCACGCGCTGAGAACAGCCCAGCGCCAAAGCAAGCGCGTGGCCAGATATCCCGCCGCTCCCAGCGTCAAACCCAGGGCCGGCATGCCGACCAGCAGCGGCCAGCCCAGATCCATCAACCAAGCCAGCATCTGCCGCAGCCAGGCGGACAACCCCATGCTGAACATGCCTGGCGGCGCGATCATTGTAACCGGGCCCGTCTCGCCGAGTAAGCAGCGGCCAAAACGATAAGCCAGGTAGTAGAGGGGCAGCACGGTCAAGGGATTGCTGTACAGCGACACCACCATGGCCGCCGGGAGATTGACCCGCAGCGCCAAGGCCAGGAATAAGGCAGTGGCCTTTTGCGTGAAGCCGGGCATCACGCCGGAATAGAGTCCAACGGCCACCCCCATCGCCACCTTGCGGCGATTGAACGCCCAGAAAGCGGGGCGATCCAGATACGGCGCCAGCCAGCGCATGGCCGGTTGGGCAAACCATTCGTGCCGCCGCTCGGAGAAAGCGCGGATCTTTCGTTTTAACAAGGTCATTCTGCATTCAAATCATCACGTTGCCGTTACGCCACAGTTTGTCGGGCACTCATGCGCAATTCGGTTGTCAAACGCCCTGGAATAATTTAAACAAGCGTTTGAATTAACCCGACCCCCAGAGTGGGTCTACACAGCATCGCCCTGGCACGCACCAGGCCGAGTCAACCGAACTGGAGAAACCGAATGCCTGCTTACCAAGCCCCGCTGCGCGACTTTGATTTCGTTCTCAACGAACTGATCAAGGTACAGGACATCATCCCCACGTTGCCAGGTTATGAAGAAGCCACGCAGGACATCTTCCAGGCCTACCTGGAGCAGGCCGCCCAGTTCTGCGAATCCGAACTCGCGCCGCTGAACCGCCAGGGCGACGAAGAGGGCTGCCAGTTCGACAGCGCCACCAAATCCGTCACCACGCCAGCCGGCTTCAAGGAGGCCTACAAGCAGTACTGCGAACTGGGCTTTCCGGCGCTGGACTGCGACCCCGCCTACGGCGGCCAGGGCATGCCCAAGAGCCTGGCCTTCCCCATCATGGAAATGCAGTGTTCGGCCAACGTAGCCTGGTCCATGTATCCCGGATTGTCGCATGGTGCCTACTCCGCCATCCACGCCCACGGCACGGAAGAACAAAAACAAACCTATCTGCCCAAGCTGGTGGACGGCAGCTGGACCGGCACCATGTGTCTGACCGAACCGCACTGCGGCACCGACCTGGGCCTGCTGAAAACCCGCGCGGAGCCCAATGACGACGGCAGCTACCGCATCACCGGCACCAAAATCTTCATCTCCGCCGGCGAACACGACCTGTCCGACAACATCATCCATCTGGTGCTGGCCCGCCTGCCCGACGCGCCCAAAGACGTAAAGGGCATCTCGCTGTTCATCGTGCCCAAGTTCCTGGACGGCGGCGCGCGCAACACCGTGTCCTGCGGTAGCCTGGAACACAAGATGGGCATCAAGGCCAACGCCACCGCGGTGATCAATCTGGACGACGCCAAGGGCTGGCTGATCGGCGAGCCGAACAAGGGCCTGGCCTGCATGTTCACCATGATGAACGCCGCCCGCCTGGGCTGCGGCATGCAAGGTCTGGGCATAGGCGAGGCCTCGTTCCAGGGCGCGCTGGCCTATGCGCGCGAGCGCCTGCAGATGCGCGCGCTGAACGGCGCCAAGTGCCCGGACAAGGCGGCCGATCCCATCATCGTCCACCCGGACGTGCGCCGCATGCTGCTGACGCAGAAAGCGTACACCGAAGCCGGCCGCGCGCTGACCGCCCTGCTGGCGCTGCAGCTGGATATCGAGGACAAGCACCCGGACGCCTCCGCCCGCGCCGACGCCGCCGACCTGGTGGCGCTGCTGACCCCGGTGGCCAAGGCCTTCATGACCGACAACGGCTACACCGCGGCCAATATGGGCATGCAGGTGTTCGGCGGCCACGGTTTCATCCGCGAATGGGGCATGGAACAGCTGGTGCGCGACTGCCGCATTTCGCAGATTTACGAAGGCACCAACGGCATCCAGGCCATAGACCTGCTGGGCCGCAAGGTGCTGCTGGACCAAGGCGCCAAGCTGCGCAAGTTCACCAAGCTGATCCACAAGTTCTGCCAGCAGTACGAAGGCCACGCTCAACTGGGCGAATTCGTGGGCCCGCTGGCCAAGCTGATGAAGGAAGTGGGCGAAATCACCATGGGCATCGGCATGGCCAGCATGCAGAACAAGGACGAGGCCGGCGCCGCCGCCACCGACTACCTGCGCCTGATCGGCCACCTCACTTACGCCTGGCTGTGGGCGCGCATGGCCGAAGTGGCCTACGCCAAGCTGGGCCAGGGCGACGACGCCTTCTACCACGCCAAGATCAGCACCGCCCGCTTCTACTACGCCAAGCTGCTGCCGGAGGCGGAAGCGCTGAAGGCCAGCATCAAGACCGGCGCCAAGCCGCTGATGGCGCTGGAGGACGAGCACTTCGCCTTCTAAGCCTATCCGGCGACAACAGGCAAACGCAGGCCGCGCTCCACAAGGGCGCGGCCTGTTGCTTTTTTCATCCTGGCCGGCAGCTTATGCCGCGCCGCCCCACAAGTTTTCCGATTCGCTGCCGAAATCAAGTCATACTGAAAGCAGTCCCTCCTTCCACCTCTCAATCCAGTGCGCCAGAAGGCAGAGACGCACAGACAGGAGTCCGTGATGTCGATTTCTTCCTTAAACAACACGCCAAACAACACGCCGGCGAACCAGACCGCCCAGCCCGGCGTCGCCGCGCAAGCTCAGGGCGCGTACAACGACCAGACCGCGCGCAACCAGCTCAATGCCACCTTGGTGCAGTCGCTCAGCGTGGAATCGCTCAGCGTGTCCATCAGCAGCGGCAAGCAGTCGCAATCGCTGCTGTTCAAAGCCTCCATCACCAACATCAACCAAATACTCAGCGCCGACTTCGCCAACGCCAACGGCCAGGGCGGCGGGCAGGTCAGCGCCAGCCTGCAATACAGCAGCGTGCAGCTAAGCCTGTCCGTGCAACAGCAAAACAGCGCGCAGGGCTCGGCCAGCGAAGACGACAACTCGCCGGAAGCCACCTCCAAGCGCATCCTGGACGGCTCGCTGGGCCTGTTCGGCCTGTACCAGCAGCAGCACAAAGACCAGAGCACGGCCGATCAGGCGCAAGGCTTCCTGAAACTGATACGCCAGGGCTTCGATCAGGGCTTTCAGGAAGCCACGGACATTTTAAAGAGCCTGAATGTGTTCAACGGCGACGTGGCGGACGGCGTGCAGAAGACCCACGACTTGGTGCTCAAGGGCTTCGACGACTTCCTGAAGCAATATCAGGGCAGCGACGCCGCGACTTCGCCCTCCACCACCAGCCAGAGCAGCGCCAGCTGAAGCCTGAAGCTGCGGAGCAGCCGCCATGACCATAGACGACGACATCGCCATTTCGCCCATCCTGCCGACGCACCCGCGGCAGAGCAACGGCGTCAACCAGGTGACCTGGCGTCGCGGCGGCCATGGCGGCGCGCCGCTGCCGCAGGACGACAGCGCGGAGATCGGACTGAGCCAGGGCAAACAGGCGGCCGAGCTGCTGTACAGCGCGTCCATGGATCAGATCGCGCAACTGGCCGGCCTTACACTCGATGCCGGGCTGCGGCAGGAGGCGGACCTGCCGGGCATCAGCCACAGCCAGCACTTGTTGCTGGGCATTGTCATGCTGCAAGAGCGCTACCAGCGCCGCCAGCAGGCACTTGGCGCCGACGCCGCTTGCCGCGCCTTCGCGCCGCTGGCGCGGGAGGGCCTGGCGCGCGGCCTGGACGAGGCCTGCCAGGTTTTGCGGCAAGTCCACGCCCTGACGCCATCCACCGAGGCGCAGCTGCACGGCCTGCATCAACTGACCGTGCGTCTGCTGGATGAGCGTTACGCGCCAGCCTGACGCCTTTCTTAGGCCGGCACCAGCATGCAGGTGCCGGCAATCACCACCACCAGTCCCACCACGATAGGCAAGGACGTGCGCTTGACGATGTCGAACGGCGACACCTGGCTCATGCCTGCGCACGCCACCACCACGCCGGATACCGGCGATACCGTGCGGCCCAGATTGGACGCCTGCAGCATGGGGATGGCCAGGAAGGCAGGATTGATGCCGGACTGCGCCGCCAGCTTGGGAATCAGCTCGACAAAGGCGTAGAACGGCGCATTGCCGGAGCCGGTGGTCAGCGCGGCGATGGTGGTGATCGCCACCAACACCAGCATCAGCACCACGGCGCCGGAGCCGAAGGACTGCGCCAGCGCGATCAGCTGGCTGATGAAGCCCAGCGTGGACAGGCCTTGAGCGAACACGCCGGCAGCGACGATCAGCATCACCACGCTGGTAAACGCGTCGCCCATGCCCTTGTACACCGTATCCAGGCCCGCGAACACCGGCTTGACGCTGCGATGGCGCAAAAACTCCAGGCACGACGTCATCAGGATGCAGATGATCAGGATGGTGACAATGTGCAGCTCCGGCGCGAGCTTGCCGTTGAACAGCAGCACGCCGACGATGGGCGTGAACGGCAACAGGGCGTAGAAAGCCGGCGCATGGGTCTGGATTTCCTTCACATCCTGGCGCGACAGCTCCACGCCGGCGCGGCGGTCCAGATAGCGCTGCCAGAAGAAATGCGTGACGCCCATGCAAACGATGGCGGCGATGGAAATCGGCAGGGTGGTCTTGAAGGCGAAGTCTATCAGCGGCATCTTCGATGCCTGGGCCGCGATCACCACATCGCCGGAAGTGGGCGACAGAATCACCGCCGCCGGCGAGGCGCAGATCGCGGCGGCCGCGCCGCGGCTGATGCCCATGTTCACCATCAGCGGAAACAGCGTGGCCATCAGCAAGACGCCCAGGCCGGTAGCCGAGGATACGGCCAGCGACAGCACGCAGGCGACGAAGTACGCGGCCACCATCAGCACATAGGGCGAACGTATCTTGCTAAGCGGACGCGAGGCCAGCTTCACCACCATGTCGTTGGCGCCGATATGGGTGGTGTAGCTGGCGAAGCCGCACAGCGCCATCACCATCAGGCCCAAGTCCGCGGCGCGGTTGCTCAGCAGCGATTTGACGTATTCCGGGATGTCGGCCAGCGGCTGACCGGTGCTGGGCACGTTCTTGGGCAAGATTTGATGCCCCATCAACACCGAGACCAACAATAGAAACAACCCGCCCACCAGCAGCACGCCAGTGGCGGAATAACCCTTGAAAATGTAGCGCCCCACCAGCACGGTGACGGCGAGGCCAAGCAGCAGCTCCATGAGCGAACTCCCAAATAAATCAATAAAAGCTAATTTACAGGGATATCGCCCGGCCTAGCGGCTAAGACGGCATGACTTTGACCTGAAACAAGCCGTCTACTACGCCCGCCAAAGCCAAAGCGCGCTCAACTCCCGCAAAACGCGCTGACGATGCGGCCGACCCTGGCCTCATCCAGAATGCCGTTCTCGCCCAGGCGGATTTCGCCCTCCTTGCGCAGCGACGCCATCACCCTCCGCGCTGCGTCCGCCTCCGCCACCCCGGCTTCAGACAGCGTCACCGGCATGGCCAGGCCGCGATACAGTTCGACCATGCTGTCTATGACCCGCTCCGGCGCCATGCCGGGGGCGTCGAACACCCGCTCGCCCATCTGGCTCAGCTTGGCCGCCTTTTCCGCCAGGGTTTCGCGCAACAAGGACGGCTGCACGATGGACAGGGTGCGGCCATGATCCATGCCGTACAGAGCCGTCAGCGCGCGGCCTATGCGGTGCGTGGCCCAGTCGTGCGGCACGCCCAGGCCGATGGGGCCAGACAAGGCCTGGTTGGCGGCCCACATCATGTTCTGCCGCCAGTCCAACGAGCGGCGCTCTCCGAAGCGCTGCGCCAGCTGGCGCAAGGCCCGCAACACGGCTTCGGCGCAGCCATCCTGCACCAGCGCGCCCACCGGATAGGTCAGGTACTGCTCGCAGGCATGCACGAAGGCGTCCACCACGCCATTGGCCAGCTGCGCGTCGGGCAAGGAGACCAACAGCTCCGGGTCCAGCACCGCGAAGCGAGGCTGCAGGAGCGGCGAGCGGAAAGTCAGCTTGTCCTGGCTGGACAGCCGGGAAATCACCGCGGTGCCGTTGGCTTCCGCGCCCGTTGCCGCCAGGGTCAGCACCGCGCCTATGGGCAAAGCGGCCCGCACGCGCGCCTTGCCCGCCACCAGATCCCAGGCGTCGCCCGCGTAATGCGCCGCGGCGGCCAGGTACTTGGCGCCGTCTATCACCGAACCGCCTCCCACCGCCAGGATGAAGTCTCGCCCGGTTTCCGCCAATTGGCTGAGCGCCGGGTTCAGCGCCTCGACCGAGGGGTTCGCCGTCACGCCGCCGAATTCGTTCCAGTCATGGCCCGCCAGGGCCTGGGTCAGTGTTTCATACACGCCGGCACGCTTGATCGAGCCGCCGCCATACAGCAGCAGGATTTTCGCGCCATCCGGCAGCAAATCGGGCAGACTGGCCAGCTTGCCGGCGCCGAAGCGGATGCGGGTTGAGGAGTGGTGGTCGAAAGCGATGGCCTGGGTCATGGGTGGCTCCGGATGCGCGGCGCTGAAAATGTCAAAAGAATACCCCTGCCAGCCCCTGCCGCCCAAGCCTCCGTCGCGGAAATGAAAACAGCGGACCGAAGTCCGCTGTTTTCAATGCTGCTTGCCGGGCTTAGTTGGCGCCGCAGCAGGCCTTGTATTTCTTGCCGCTGCCGCACGGGCACAGGTCGTTGCGGCCCACCTTGTCGCCTTCGCGGCGCACGGTGCTCGGCGCCTGTTCCTTGGCGCGCCAGTAGTTGTGCACGGCCACCAGGGCATCGGTCAGCTCTTCCTTGTAGCCTTCCACTTCTTCGTCGGTGAAAGTCAGCAGGTCCTCGCCGCCCTCCTCGTCCTCGAAAGCGCCGCCCAGCACCAGCATCGGCATCATCAGGCTTTCGAAGCCTTCGTCCTCTTCCGCCACTTCGAACCAGTCGGTGTCGACCAGGTCCAGCGCGTACAGATAGGCGTTGGCCCACGGCCAGTAGTCCGGCTCGCCCTCTTCTTCGCTGTCTTCCTCGGCGTAGAGGATCATGTCCAGCTCTTCGCCTTCGGCCAGCGCGGCGCGGATGCTGTCGAACAGCTTCTGCAGCAGGGCTTTCAGCTCGGCTTCGTCTTCCGGGTTTTCAAAGGCCGGCGCGTCGCCCAGCACTTCCGGCAGCCAGAAATCGGCGTCCACCTGGTCCGGACCGCTGGCCAGCGCGGCGAAGAAGCCCTGCACTTCGTCCGGGCGCATGGTGCTGCCGCTGGCGGACAGCGGCGTCAGCAGCGTTTCAAGACGGGTCAGGTCTGCATCGTTGAATACGGTCTCGGTCATGGTGTCATTCCTCAAGATGAATCGGTTTGGCGGCATTGTAAGCCAAAAGCGCGACCGAGGCGGCGCATTTTGCTGTCATCGCTTGTCCGAAGTCATGCCGTTTTCGCATCGGCCAAGCCCAGTTTCTCCGCCATTTGCCGGCGCATCAGGTATTTCTGTATCTTGCCGGTGACGGTCATCGGGAAACTATCGACGAACTCGATGTAGCGCGGAATCTTGTAATGGGCGATCTGGCCCTGGCAAAAGGCGCGGATGTCGTCCTCGCTGGCCGTCTCGCCGTCTCGCAGCCGTATCCACGCGCACAACTCCTCGCCGTAGCGGACATCCGGCACGCCTATCACCTGCACGTCCTGAATCTTGGGATGGCGATACAGGAACTCTTCTATCTCGCGCGGGTACACGTTTTCGCCGCCGCGTATCACCATGTCCTTGACCCTGCCGACGATATTGACCGAACCGTCCTCGTTCATGAGCGCCAGGTCGCCGGTATGCATCCAGCCGCCGGCGTCTACGGCGGCGCGCGTCATCTCCTCGTCGTCCCAGTAGCCCAGCATCACGGAATAGCCGCGCACGCACAGCTCGCCGCTTTGTCCGCGCGGCGCGATTCGCCCCTCGGCGTCGACGATCTTCACCTCCACATGCGGATGGGCGGAGCCTACGGTGCTGACGCGCTGCTCCAGCGGCGTATCGGTGGCGCTTTGCAGGCTGACCGGGCTGGTTTCCGTCATGCCGTAGCAGATGGTGACCTCGGCCATGTGCATGCGCTCTATCACCTTGCGCATCACCTCCACCGGGCAGGGGCTGCCGGCCATGATGCCGGTGCGTAGGCTGGACAAGTCGAACTCGGCGAAGCGCGGATGGTCCAGCGCGGCGATGAACATGGTCGGCACGCCATGCAGCGCGGTGCAGCGCTCTTCCTGCACCGTCTCCAGCACCGCCAGCGCGTCGAAGCCCTCGCCCGGAAACACCATGGCCGCGCCGTGGCACAGGCAGCACAGGGTGCCCATCACCATGCCGAAGCAGTGGTAAAGCGGCACCGGAATGCACAGCCTGTCATCCGGCCCCAGCTTCATCGCCGCGCCGACGAACCAGGCGTTGTTCAATATATTGTGGTGGGACAGCGTGGCGCCCTTGGGATGGCCGGTGGTGCCGGAGGTGAACTGGATATTGACCGCCTCGTCGAACTGCAGCGTCTCGCCCAGCGCCTGCAACGCGGCCAGTTCGTCCGCCGACGGTTCCGTCAGCAGTTCGGAAAACGGCAGCATGCCGGGCAAGGCTTGCTGCCCCATGCGCACGACCCAGCGCAGCTCCGGCAGCTTGGCCGCGCGCAATTCGCCCGGCCGGCAGGCGTCCAGCTCCGGCGCCAGGTCGCGGATCATCTCCACGTAGTCGCTGCTCTTGAAGCTGGGAGACAACACTAGCGCGCGGCACCCCACCTTATTCAGCGCGTACTCCAGTTCCGCGCGGCGGTAGCCGGGGTTGATGTTGACCAGCACCAGGCCCGCCTTGGCCGCGGCGAATTGCATCAACACCCACTCCGCGCGGTTCTGCGACCAGATGCCCACCCGCTCGCCCGTTTTCAGGCCCAGCCGCAGCAGGCCGCAAGCCGCGCGGTCCACCCGCCGCCGCAGCTCGGCATAGCTCCAACTTATGTCCTGATGCCGCACGCGCAGCGCCAGCCGCTCGCCATGCTTGGCGCAAGCTTCGTCGAAGAAACGTCCTATGGTCTGTCCAAGCAGCGGCTGCGCGCTGGCGCCGTGGGCATAGCTGGGTTGCGGCATGGGCGACTCCCGTCAAGATGTGGCGATAAGCGAAGAGACAGATTGACGATTACGTAAACGTAAATCAAGCTCTGCGCTGCGATGGTGGGAAAAACGCTACAATCGCCGTCCAAGGAAGACTTACATGACTCAAGCAGAATTTTTCACCATCTCAGACCTGGCGCGCGAATTCGACGTCACGCTGCGCACCATCCGCTTCTATGAGGAGCAAGGCCTGATCGAGCCGCAACGCGAAGGCCGCCAGCGCCTGTTCACCCGCCGCGACCGCGCCCGGCTCAGATTGATACTGCGCGGCAAGCGCATCGGCCTGTCCTTGGCCGAGATCCGCGAAATCATCGACATGTACCAACTGGCGCGCGACGAAGCCAGCCAATCGCAAAAACTATTGGACCTGCTGTTGGACCGCCGCCGTCAGCTGGAAGAACAAAAACGCGATATCGACGCCGTGCTGGACGAAATCGGCTCGCTGGAAACCCATTGCCGCAGCGTCATCGCCAGCGGCGGCGAGGCGGCCTGACTCCTTGCCGCATCCCTCGCAACAGCGGTAATCCGCGCGCAGCCTTCATGGCATCCAAACAAGTGCCGGGCGCGGCCTGACCCCGAGCCTGGCACCTCCCCTGTTCAAGCATTCCAGCAAAGCCGCCGTGCGGCCGACGGTTTTAGGGCATGCCGGCGCTGGCGCGCATCGAACTGACCGCCCGCGTTGCCTGTCCCCGGGTGCCCGCAGCTCCTTAGGGCAGATGAGGACGAGTCGTCCACAACGGACATGAGCGGCGGCTGGCCAAGTTGTTGCCGAAGTTTGCGCGCTAGTTCATCGCCCGTCACAAAACAAGCCCGCCTCTCCCCCCATCCTTTCCATTCCCTCGTCATGCCAGACCGTCGGAAGCCTTATCTGACGCGGCTGCCAGCCTAACCCAGCAAGAACGTAAGCATATATATACAGCCAAGATAACCTGTCCTACATAACAGGTTCACACCACGGAAATGCGAATGTATTATCCGTGAAAACTAATAATGCTAAATTCATCAAAAATAATAAACTAGCTATAACAATAAAAACCTGCACTTTCCGTAGGACATAACGTAAAGAAAACGTTGACCATTTGCAGGAGATCGGGAATTGCTGAATCACGCATCAATGACGGACGCCATCCTCTCTGCGCTGAAGCATGCCGGGCCGGATAGCGGGCAAGGCATCGCGGTGGTGGAGGAAAGCGGCGAAGAAAAACGAATCTCCCACGCTGAGCTGGCGCAGCAAGCGCTGGCGCTGGCCTCAGGACTCAGAGAACTGGGCGCCGCGCGTGGCGACCTCGTCATCCTGGCCCTGCCCGCCTCCATCGATCACCTGCTGCTGCAAACCGCCTGTGTGCTATTGGGCGCCCTGCCCTGCACCGCGCCGCTGCCAGGCCGATCTCCCGCCGACTCGTCGCGCGGCCAGATTCCGCTAGCCTGCCGCCTGTTTTCCCCGCGCCTGGTCATCGCCAAATCCGCGCAGGCGGAAGCTTTGCGCGCCCTGCTGGCAGACCAGGCCGTCCGCGTCGTTTCCACAGAAGTCGTGGAGCAGGCCGCCGCAGCCGCCAACGCGCTGTCGCCCCTGCGGGTTTCTCCGGATGACGCCCATCATGTACAGCTGACTTCCGGCTCCACCGGCTGCCCCAAGGCCGTGGTGCTGAGCCACCGCAACGTGATCGACAATGTGCGCGGCATAGGCGGCGCGGTTGGCTATGATCCGGCCCGCGGCGACGCCTCCGCCTCCTGGCTGCCGCTGTATCACGACATGGGCTTGATCACCCTGTTGTCCAATCTGTACTACCAGGCGCCGCTGCTGTTGATGCAGCCCCCCGGCTTCATCCGCAATCCGCTGGGCTGGCTCAAGCGCATCGCCGCCTTCGGCGCTACCACCACGGCCACGCCCACCTTCGGCCTGCAATACTGCGTGCGCCGCTACCGCGCCGCGTCCATGCAGGGCGTGGACCTCTCCCGGCTGCGCAATATCTTCATCGGCGCGGAGCGCGTCGACCTGGCCTGTTTACAGGAATTCTCCCGCGTGTTCGAGCCGCACGGTCTGTCCCGTTCCGCCTTGCAACCATGCTACGGCATGGCGGAATCCACCTTGGCCGCCACCATGCACGACGCGACGATAGGCTACGACCGCGACGCTTTCTCTTATCTGATAGCGGACCGCATAGACTCCGACGCCCTGACCAATTTCTCCATCGCCCGACCGGCCGACGAACACGCCCGCGCCGCGGAAACGGTGCTGGCCATGGGCAAGCCGATACCGGGCATGGCAGTGCGCGTCGCCAGCGCCGAGGGCATGGAACTCAAGGCGCGCCAGGTCGGCGAAATCCAGCTGCGCGGCAGCTCGCTGATGTCGGGCTATCTGCCGGCCGACGGCCAGCATGAGGCCTACCATCCCGGCGAATGGTTCGCCACCGGCGACCTGGGCTATCAGGCCGACGGCCAGCTATTCGTGCTGGGCCGGCAGAAGGAAATCATCATCATCCGCGGCAGCAACTACTTCCCGCATGAGGTAGAAGACGCGCTGGCCGCCCACCCGCTGCTGGCCGGCGGCAGCGCCATCGCCGCCACCGGCATCTACGACGAAACCCAGGGCACGGAAAACCTGATCGTGATGATCGAGTTCGAGCGCGAAGAAGAGCAGGCGAATCTGCGCGCAGAGCTGCAGGCCCTGCTGCGCGAGCGTTTCGGCTTCGGCGCCCACGCCATCGCCTTCGTCGCCAACGGCAGCCTGCCGCGCACCACCAGCGGCAAGCTGCAAAGACTGAAATGTCGGGGCCTCTACATCGAACAAGCCCTGCGCAACGTCGACGCGGAAGCCGCGACGGCCTGATTCGGGCCTCGCCCCTCTCCTAATGAACTGACGGAAGCTCCATGCACACTCTTTCCGCCCTCGCGGACGGCGCCCCCGCGCCCGCCGCGCAAGCCCCCGGCTTGCCCGAACTCGCCATCTCTCCGGTGCTGCACCGCCTGAGCGGCTACGGCCAAGCGCCGGCCGGCCTCGCCGCCATGCTGGCCCGCTCCGCCGCGCGCCTGCTCGATTCGGACATGCTGATCCGGCAAACCGAACAGCCCTTCGCCGAGCCCGAGGCCAGCACCCACGCGCCGGTGCCGCTGGAGCACCGCGAACACGCGCTCAGCGAAAGCATATTGGAGCAAATCCGCGCGGATGGCCTGGCGCCGCACTACAAGCCCTTCATGCGCACCTTCGCCCGCATCCTGTTTTCGCTGTTCCTGACGCCGGACCAGTACGAGCGCGCCTGCGCCTGCATAGACAGCGGCAACAATCTGCGTTTCCTGATGAGCGACGCCGGCGGCCCGACCCTGGGCAGCTGGCGCACCGTGGCCCAGCCGGAAGGCGACGGCTTCAAGCTGCGCATAGACAAAGTATGGGGCATGTACGCCCAATTGGACGGCATGGCCATCATCGCCGCGCGCACGCCGGGCAGCTTCTTCCCGTCCGCCTTCCTGGTCTGGCCGGAACAGTACGCCGCGCTGCAGCGCAGCCTGTGCGGCGACAGCTTCCTGGACGGCGTGGTGCAGCTGGGCAATGTGCGCGGCGAAGCCACCGTGGCCGCCGCGGACAAGCTGAAGGCCGGCGGCCCGGCCGCGCTGAACAAATACCTGACCACGGTGCGCCCCTTCCTGGTGCGCGCGCTGATGGCCCACGTCGAATGGCTATGCGGCCAGGGCCGGCTGCGGCTGGGCGCGGACGAGCGCGCCGCGCGCGATTTCATCGCCGAAGCCGCCCGCATCAAGACCCAGACCGGCACCTATGCCAGCGAGGACGTGCACAAGGTGCTGGCCTTGAAATTCGCCTCCAACGAACTCTTGCTACATCTGGTGGCCAGCGGCGCGGTCGCCGGCTACGCCGACCAGCGCGACCTGTTGGCCTTCACCAAGATGGAAGGCAGCTCCTACCGCTGCTACCACGAGCTGCGCGCCGCCGCGCGGCTGGCTCAACCCTGATTCCCCACCCTCTCAACAAGGAGAAGCACCATGTCCGAAACCCTGAACACCCTGGAAACCCTGCGCAAGGAAACCGCCAAGATCCTCAACGTGGAAAGCGTGGATGCCGAAGTCGGCCTGGGCGAACTGGGCATCGATTCGCTGAACGTCGTCGAACTCATCGTTTTCTGCGAACAGCTGTACGGCTCCATCGACCCGGAACAGCTGAACATCACCCAGTACACCACGCTGGCCCAGCTGGACGCCCAGCTGCAAGAGCAACAGCAAACCGCCTGATCCGGCGATGCCGACACCGGGGAACGCCATGACCGAACCGCGCACGCCGCCGGCCTTCCAAGCCGCCGTCATCGCCTACCGCCAGACGGCCACGCCGTTTGTCGCGGCCGGGGCGTCCCTGGCCGAGGCCTCGGCCGAACTGGGCCGCCTGCTCGGCGCCGAGGCCGCCCGCCACGCGGCGGACGCCCGCGTCGACGACTACATCGTGTCGTCCACCGTGCTGTCACCCTTGCTGGCCGACGACACAGAGGAAGCCGGCCTGTTCCGGCAAGCCATAGCCGAACGTTGCGGCCGCGCGCCGGACTGGCTGACCAACGGCTACGAATGCACGGGCTGGGGCTACATCCTGCGCCATGTCCAAGAGAAGGCCAGGCTCAGCGGTCCGCGCCGCCTGCTGCTGCAGATCGCCGACGTGGACATCCACAACTTCGCCTTCTGGCGGCTGACCAGCCGCTGGGGACGCTCCGGCTTCGGCGTCGCCACCCTGCTGCTGGACATCCAGCCGGATGGCGGCGACGAGTCCCTGCTGTTGGGCGCGGCGCCGCAGGCCCACGCGCTGACCATGATGGGACGCGCGCTGCGCCAGTTCGCCGCGCCGCGCCCGGAAGTGCCGGTGGCGCTGCCGCTGTTTCCGGAAGCGACGCGCGGCGCGCTGTTCAAGAGCTTTGATGGCGCGGCCGCCCACGCCGACCACTACCCGCGCTTCGGCCACGCCTTCGGCAGCGACCCCTGGCTGTCGCTGCTGGCGGAAATCGAGGCCGGCGCCGACTACGCCGGGGGCCGCTGCGTGCTGGCCTCGCTGGCGCTGAATGGTTATTTCGCCATCGCGGAACTGGCCTTCGCGCCGGATCTGCGCCATGCGCTGGAGGCCGCATGAATCCGCCATCCCCGCTGGCTCTGCGCCTGAGCCGCAACCCGGACCACGGCCGCGCCCACCCCTGCGCCAGCGTCAATCTGCCCTTGCTGGAGACGCTGGACTACGCGCGGCGCGAGGCGCATGCCCTGGACAACGCCGCGCCGGCGCTGCTCAACCACAAGCAGTACTACGCGCTGCTGGAGCGGCTGGTCCGCCAGGCCTGGGCCGCGCTGGGCGAGGACTGCCGCGTCTTCGTGCAGCTGCGGCAGCCGGCCAAAGACCTGTCCCTGCCGGCCGCGCTGTTCGACCCGCGCGTGCTCTTGGGCGCCTGCCTATGGCGCGAAGCCCTGTGGCGCGCGGAAAGCGACCCGGCGCCGGTGGCCTGGATCGCCGCCGAACGCCTGCGCCGCGACTTGCTGGACCGCGGCGACAACATCGTGCGCCTCGCCTGCTGGCGGGCCGGAGAAGCGGCCTCGGCCGAGGCGCTGCTGCCTGCCTTGGCGTCCATGGCACCGCAAACGACAGACTGGGCCGAACCCGGCCTGGACGCAACGCGATAAAGGAATCGATATGCAAGCCACGCTAGAACCGAGCCAGGACGCGGCCCAGCCTTACAAATGGAAGGTCGAGCTGGACGCCTTCATGTCGGAAAGCTACGACTTCGCCGACGACAGCCTGAACGCCATCTACCAAAAGGCCAAGGCCAACCAGTGGGACGTCAATGTCGACCTGGACTGGAGCCAGGAGTTAAACGCCGACAACCCGCTGGGCATGCCGGACGGCACGCTGCTGATCTACGGCACCGACGTCTGGAACAAGCTGGACGCCAAGGGCCGCGCCGAGGTGCGCCACCACTCCCAGGGCTGGACCCTGTCGCAGGTGCTGCACGGCGAGCAGGCCGCGCTGATCTGCGCCTCCAAGCTGGCCGTGGCCGAGGAAAGCCTATCGGCGCGGCTGTGCGCCGCCGGCCAGATCATGGACGAGGCCCGCCACATCGAGGCCTTCGGCCGCCTGGTCAACGACAAGCTGCCCATCAGCTACCCGATGAGCCAATCGCTGAAGAGCCTCTTGGGCGACACCATCAGCAGCAAGGAACTGGACATCACCAATCTGGGCATGCAGGTGCTGGTGGAAGGCATCGCGCTGTCGCTGTTCCAGAGCATCGTCGCCTACAGCCAGGACCCCTTCATCCGCGACATGGTCACCCGCATCCAGCGCGACGAAGCCCGCCACTTCGCCATCGGCCGCATCACGCTGTGCCGCGTCTACCAGGAAATGAGCGCGACGGAACGCAAGGAGCGCGAGGAGTTCGTGGCCGAAGGCGCGCACACCCTGCACGAACACCTGTGCGCCGACGACATCTGGGAGCCCATGGGCCTGTCCAAGAAGGAATGCGCCCACCTGGTGCGCAACTCGCCGGTCACCAGCTCCATGCGCCGCTCCATCTTCCGCCGCCTGGTGCCCACCATACGCGAGATGGGCCTGCTCAGCCCGCGCGTGCAGAAGGTATTCGAACAACTGCAGGTGATGGACTACGCCGCCATGCCGCTGCCGGCCTGATTCGCCAGACGAGGAAACCCCGCATGACCCGCAACGCAAGCCCAGCGGCCGCCCCGGCCTGGATAGGCATAGAAGCCGCCGCCTACCACTTTCCCGGCGAGCTGCAGGACATCGAAGCCTGCGCCGCCCAGCACAACTGGCAGGACACCCGCGTCCAGGCCATTCTCCGCTCCGGCTGCCGCCACTTCCACGCCGCGCCGGACATCGGCGAAGTCGAACTGGCCGAGCGCGCCCTGGCGCGGCTGTTCGACGAAACCGGCCTGCGCCCGGACGAAGTCGGCGCGCTGATCCACGTGCACACCCAGCTGTTCAGCGTGCCGGCCGCGCCGCGCAGCCTGCCGCTGGAGCTGGTCTCGCGCTTCGGCCTGCGCCCGCTCTGGGCCGGCTCCGTCAACCAGCTGAACTGCTCGTCCAACGCCGCCGCCATCCAGCTGGTGCAGGCGCTGATGGCCAGCCATCCGGGGCTGCGCCGCGCCGTCATCGTCTCCGTCGACCGCGTCTACGGCGAGCGCTTCCGCCTGCGCCAGATGTCCGGCGTGCAAAGCGACGGCGCCGCCTGCCTGCTGGTGGAACGCGAAAGCCGCCGCAACCGCATCGGCGCGCTGGCCCTGCGCAACTATGGCAAATGGCACCAGGGATCGGACACCAATGCCGCGGTGGAGCGCGAAATGATCAATCTGGAATGGCATTACACCCGCAAGGTGATGCAGCAGGCGGTGGCCGACAGCGGCGTGGCGCTGGCCGATTACGGCTGCGTATTGCCGCACAACTCGGACCACAAAGGCTGGATCTCCATCTGCAAGGCCATGGGCATTCCGCTGGAAATCCTGCGCGCCGACAACATCCTGCAAAAAGGCCACGCCTGCTGTTCCGACCTGGCCGTCAACCTGGCCGACATCGGCCTGGCTCAAGTGGACGCCGGCCGCCACCTGATCAGCGTGACCCAGTCCAATAGCGGCGCCTTCTCCGCCCTCACCCTGCACCCGGTGGCCAGCCATGACGCAAACTGACGCCCTTTCCATCCCGCTGCCGCCAGACGAGCAGGCCCTGCAATGGCTGTGGGACGTCAAGACGCCCGGCTACGTGTTCGACCCGTCTATCGTCCTGGCGCGCTACCGCAAGCTGCGCGAGCTGCTGGACAGCCGGCTGATCGTCTCGCTGAAGGCCAATTCCAATCTGGAGCTGCTGATACGCTGCGGCCATGGCTTCGTCGACGGCGTGGAGCTGGCCAGCCTGGGCGAACTGGACCTGGCCGTCGGCCGCATCTCGTCGACCAAGTACGTCAACAACCCCTCGATGGACGAGACCTTCATGCGCGCCGCCCTGGCTTCGCGCTGCGTCTTCATCATCGACAGCCTGGGCCAGGCCGAACGATTGATTGCCGTGCTGGGCAAGCAACCCGCGCCGCAGACCATCTTGCGGCTGAACGCGGCCGAGCTGATGCCGGGCCGCCGCAAGGAGGCGGCCGACCACTTCGGCATGAGCCCGCAGGAAGCCATGCTGGCGGCGGCGGCGCTGAGCCGCGCCGATGTGCCGGTCATCGGCCTGCACAGCTTCGTCGGCTCGCACCAGTTCCGCGTGGACGAGCGCGGCGGCGACTCGGCCGACCTCGCCCACGCGCTGGCCGCCCTGGCCGGCGACATCGAGCGCGTCGCCGGCGCGCCCATCGCCATGCTCAACTGCGGCGGCGGCTTCGGCGAACGCTTCCACGAGGACGAGTCCGTCTTCGCCGCCTACCGCGAGCGGCTGGCTCCGCTGCGCCAGCGCTTCCAGCTGGCGCACGAATCCGGCCGCGCCATCTTCGCCGGCGCCGGCCTGTTCGCCACCCGCGTGCGCGCGGTGAAGACCCTGGGCGGCCAGACCATAGCCGTGTGCGACGGCGGCCTCAGCCACAACTTCCTGCTGGCGCGCACCGAGTCCGCCATCAAGAAATACGCCGCGCCGCGCCTGCTGCGCCGCCAGCCGGCGCCCGAAGGCGCGGCCGTCCAGCCCGTGCGCTTTGTGGGCAGCACCTGCAGCCGCGCCGACGTCATAGGCTGGCAGCCCGATCCGCAGGCCGCGCCCGCCGTCGGCGACCTGGTGATTTTCGACCAATGCGGCGCCTATCACCCCAGCTACAGCGTCAGCGGCTTCCTGTCGCTGGGCGCGGCCGGCGCCTACATCCACCAGACCGGAGAAACCGCATGAACCGCGCCCGCATCAGCCTTTACCATCTGCTGCGGCTGAGCGCCGAGCGCCACGGCGAACGCCCGGCCTTCGCCCAGGGCGAGACGCGCGCCAGCTACGCCCAGTTGCTGGCCGACGTCCGCCGCCACGCCGCGCGGCTGGCCGCCGCCGACATCCAGCCCGGCGACCGCGTCGCCGTCTACGCCGGCAAGCAATACGACACCGTGGCCATGATGCTGGCCGTCAACGCGCGCGGCGCCATCCTGGTGCCGGTCAACCCGCAATTGAAGCCTGCCCAGCTGCGCCACATCCTGGCCGACAGCGGCGCGCGGCTCCTGGTCAGCACCGGCGCGCGGCTGGCGCGGCTGGCCGAGGCGCTGGACGGACTGGCGCTGCAATGCTGGAAACTGGAGGCCCTGCCCGACGCCATGCTGGACGCGGCGGAGCCGGAAGCCACCGACAACGACCCGGCCGCCATCCTCTATACCTCCGGCTCCACCGGCCGCCCCAAGGGCGTGGTGCTGTCGCAGCGCAATCTGGTGTCCGGCGCCGACAGCGTGTCGGCCTACCTGGGTCTGGCCGAGGACGACGTGATCCTGGGCATCCTGCCGCTGAGCTTCGACGCCGGCTTCAGTCAGTTGACTACCGCGCTGGCCAGCGCCGCCTGCTACGCGCCGCTGGATTTCCTGCAGCCCAAGGAAGTGCCGGCCTTCTGCGAGCGCCACGGCGTCACCGCCATCACCGGCGTGCCGCCGCTGTGGATGCAGCTGATGGCCGCCCACTGGCCTGCCGCAACCGGCGCGCGCGTCCGCCGCTTCGCCAATACCGGCGGCCACATGCCCGGCCCGCTGCTGGACAAGCTGCGTCTGGCCTTCCCCCAGGCCCAGCCCTATCTGATGTACGGCCTGACCGAAGCCTTCCGCTCCACTTATCTGCAACCGGAAGACGCCGCCGCCCGCCCCGGCTCCATCGGCAAGGCGGTGCCCAACGCCGACATCCGCGTGCTGCGGCCGGACGGCGCGGAATGCGCGCCGGGCGAGCCGGGCGAGCTGGTGCACCGCGGCGCCTTCGTCACCCTGGGCTACTGGAACGATCCGGAGCTGACCGCCCACCGCTTCCGGCCATGGCAAGGCCCGCACGGCCAGATTCCGCGCCAGGAGGCGGCGGTGTGGTCCGGCGACATCGTCTACCGCGACGAGGAAGGCTATTTGTACTTCGTGGCGCGCGGCGACGACATGATCAAGACCTCCGGCTACCGCGTCAGCCCCACCGAAGTGGAGGAAATTCTGTTCGCGCTGCCCGGCGTGCATGAAGCGGCCGCTTACGGCGTGCCTCACCCCATGCTGGGCGAAGCCATCGCGGTCAGCCTGCACGGCGCCGACGGCGTGGCCGAGGCCGAGCTGCTCGCCTTGTGCCGCGAGCGGCTGCCCAGCTATATGGTGCCGCAGCGCCTGTCCTTCCACGCCGAGCCGCTGCCGCGCAACCCCAACGGCAAGATAGACCGCAAACAGCTGAAACAGCAGTTCGCCGGCCTGTTCGCCGACTCCCCCACCCATACTGGATAACGCCATGCTCTGCATACGCGCCATCGCCTCCGCCTTGCCGGAGCGCGCCGACTTCCACGGCGTCCAGGCCGCCGAACGCAACTTCGGCTACGGCCACCTGCTGTTCCCGTCCGCCGTCCACGCCTTGCCGCGCGGCAAGGGCAAGCTGGACGAAGAAGAAACCCTGCGCTTGACGCCAAGCGCGCCGGTCTCGCTGCCGGTGGCCGAGGCCAGGCTCAGCCACGCCGACCTCGCCCTGCAGGCCGTGGACGCCTTGCGCCGGCAAGTCGCCGCCGAGGAGCTGGCCGCCGTCACCCACATCGTCGTCGCCAACGCCTCGCTGAACCAGCGCATCAACGAATCCCTGTCCGGCCGCGTCCAGCACGCGCTGGGCCTGGACGACGCGCTGCCCTTCGCCGTCGGCCAGTCCGGCACCGCCGGCGTCTACAACGCGCTGACCTTGATCGAGGCGCTGTGCGCCCAGGGCGGCCGCGTGCTGCTGGTGGCCGCCGACAAATGGCTCTATCCCTTCTTCCGCGCCTGGGGCGACCTGGTGGCCTACGGCGACGGCGGGGCGGCCATGCTGCTGGATGGCGGCGGCGAAGGCGGCGTCGGCCGCATCCTGTCCCACGCCGTCCACTACGGCGAAGCGATCGCCAGCCCCTGGGAACAGGCGCCGTCGGCCTTGGCAGAACGGCTGCTGCCGCAGGCCGTGCAAGCGGCCAGCGACGCGCTGGAGCAGGCCCGCATGCGCGCGTCCGACATCGACTGGCTGCTGCCCGCCGGTTTCGGCGCGGACTTCGCCGCCCGCGTGGCCGACGAGCTGGGCATCGCGCCCGCCCGCCGCATGGCGCGCGGCGGCTGCCATCTGTCCAACGCCGATCCGCTGCTAGCCTTGCTCGAATTGCGCGCCGCGCTGCGGCCCGGCGAACAGGCCGCCGCCCTGCTATGGGACGCCGCCCTGTGCGGCCTGTCCGGCGCCATGGTGGCGCAGATTTCCGCCGCGGCCTGAGCCGCGGCCCCATCCTCATCACGGAAACCGAATATGTCCGCTTACAAAGTCAGCTTGCGCGAGCTTCGCTTCTTCCTGTGGGAACAAAACCGGGCTGAAGGGCAGTTCCTGTCGCGCCCGCCCTTCAACGACAAGGACCGCGCCTACTACGACGGCCTGCTGGAGCGGGCGCGCGAGTTCGCGCTGGAGCTGGGCCGCGCCTACCAGGCATCGGACCGCCAGGAGTGCCGGCTGCTGGACAACGGCGAAGTCGCCATCCCCCAGGAATTCCACGCGCTATGGCAACGCTACAAGGCGGAATGGGTGCCGGTGCTGGGCAATAGCGGCGACATCCATCGCCCCGCCCTGCCACCCATTCTGCGCCAGGCCATCCAGGAAATGTTCATGGGCGCCAATCCGGCCTTCATGACCTACGGCGGCTTCAACCTGCCGGCGATCAAGCTGTTCCGCCTGCACGGCACGCCGGAGCAGAAGGCCACCTATCTGGACAAGCTGCAGCGCCACGAGTGGGACGCCTGCTTCTGCGCCACCGAGTCCCAGGCCGGCAGCGACCTGACCGCGGTGAAGACCCTGGCCGAGCCGCTGGAGCAGGAAGGCGTGTACGCGGTGACCGGCGAGAAAGTGTTCATCTCCGCCGGCATGCATGAGCTGACCGACAACACCGTCTACTTCGTGCTGGGCCGTCTCGGCAACGCCGCTGGCGGCTCCTACTCCCTGTCCTGCCTACTGGTGCCGCGCTATTGGCCCAATCCGGAAACCGGCGAGTTGGAGGATAACTTCGTCGAGTGCGCCGAGCTGCCGGTCAAGATGGGGCTGAAAGGCTGCGCCAACACCCGGCTGGTATTCGGCCGCAAGGGCGTCACCCGCGGCGTGCTGCTGGGCGGCCGCAAGAACGCCGGCCTGCTGCAGCTGATCCCGTTGATGAACCAGGCGCGCATCAGCACGGCCGTGATCGGCCTGGGCCTGGCCTCCTCTGCCTATCTGCACTCGGTGGCGTTCGCCGGCAAGCGCCGCCAGGGCCGCGCCATCGAGCGCACCTCGGACGCCGCCGCGCCTAGCCTGCCGATAGCCGAGCACGGCGACGTGCAGCGCATGCTGCTGGACATGAAGGCGCGCGTCGAAGGCTGCCGCGGCCTCTTGGGCAAGCTCACCGCCGCCTCCACCGAGGCCTTCGCGCTGGAGGCCGAGGCCGCGCCGGACGAGATGAAGATAGAAAAGCAACGCAAGCTGGTGCAGCTGCTGACTCCGGTGTGCAAGGCCTTCGTCTCCGACCAATCCTGGAAAATCTGCGAATTGGCCATCCAGATTCACGGCGGCATAGGCTACACCGACGCCTACCCGGTGGAGCAGAACGCGCGCGACGTGAAGATCCTGTCCATCTGGGAAGGCACCAACTACATCCAGGCGCAAGACCTGGTGCGCGACAAGCTGGGCTTCGGCCGCAACTCGCGCCTGATCAAGTATCTGCGCGAGGAGCTGGACGCCTTCCTGGCCGGCGGCAGCGTAGACCCCTCGCTCGCCCAGCTGCCCTTGCAGCTGGACGCGGCCATGCGTTCGGTGGAGCAGGCGCTGGCCCGCATAGGCGAGGCGGTGCGCGACGGCCTGATGCAAGAAAGCAGCCAGTTCTACACCCGCTTCCTGGAAATGCTGGGCTACACCGTCTGCGGCTGGAGCCTGCTGGAAGGCGCCGCGCTGGCCGCCCAGGCGCTGGCCCGCGAGCAGAGCGACGCCGAGGCCGCCTTCTATCGCGGCAAGCTGAAAACCGCCCGCTACTTCTTCGCCAACCTGCTGCCCACGGTGCGCATGCACGAGCAGGCCATCCTGGGCCTGGCCGACGCCGCCGTAGCCATTTCCCTGGACGAACTCGCGCAGGAGGACAGCCATGACGCAAACCGTCTCCGCTCCGCCGTCTGAAGCCGCGCCGCAATCCTTGTTCGGCGGCTCCCGCACGCTGTACCGCGGCACGGATATCGACGGCGCCACCATAGAGCCCAACGAGGGCCTGTGGGTGCGCGGCAGCAATCTGAACGAGCTGATCGGCCATATCGACTTCGCCAGCGCGCTGTGGCGCGTGTGGCTCGGCGGCACGCCGGCCCCCGCCGTCGCCCAGGCGGTGGACGCCGCGCTGGACGCCGTGGCCGAGTCCATGCCCGGACAGCCCTGCCTGGCCGCGGTGCGGGCGGTGGCCGCCAGCGGCGCCGGCATGGTGCAGGCCGCGGCCTGCGGTTTCCTGGCCGATCTGTCGGCGCTGGAGCGCGTCGCCCGCGCCGAGGCCGCCGCGCGCGGCCTGCCGGACGGCGACGACTTCATCCAGGGCCTGGTCGGCATCGCCGCCGCGCCGGCCATGCTGGCGGCGGCGATGGGCCAGGGCGACGCGATCGTCGGCGGCGCCAGCCACGCCGAGCGCGCGCTGGCGGCCATGGGCTCGGCCCGGCGCGACACAGCCGCGCGGCGCGCCGTGGACGCGCTGCTGGTGGCCTGGCACGCCGGCTTTGGCTACATCACGCCCACCGTGCTGGTGCCGCGCACCGCCATCGGCACCGGCGTCACCCTGCCGCAGGCCCTGGCGGCCGGCTTCATGGCCAGCGGCCCCAAGCATGTGGGCGCGGCCGAGGAGGCGCTGGCCTGGCTGAAAAGCATAGGGCCGGACGCAAGCGACGAGGCAGTCTTCGCCGCCGTGGACCTGGCGCTGGATTCGCCCGGCCAGCTGCTATTCGGCTTCGGCCATCCGCTGTTCGTCGAAGACCCGCGCCCGCCGCACATCCGCGCGCTGTTCGCCGAATGGGGCTTTGAAGGCCCCCATATCCGGCTGTTCGACCTGGCCTGCCGCCGCGCCCTGGAGCGCAAGGGCCTACGGCCCAATATCGACTTCATCACCGCCGCCGCCCTGCTGGACCTGGGCGTGAGCGAACCGCGCTGGGGCGTGGGCCTGGGCCTGTGCGCCCGCGTCGCCGCCATGGTGGCGCACGCGATAGAACGGCGCGACCGGCCCGCCTTCGGCGTCAGCAGCAAGGCCGCGCGCAAGCTCTTGGCCACCGTGCCCGTCGGCTGGCTGTGAGCGCGGCCAAAGAAACGCCTGCTGCCGCGTTGCGCCTCCTTGCCGTGCGAATTGCACTGTCCGCGTCGGCGCGCCTGGCCTCAGCCGTTGCTTTAGCCGCTCACGATTCTGTTTGACTCACTGGAGACACACCAATGCTATTGAAAAACCTCCGCCCGGCCGATGAATACGACCGCTTCGCCTCGCAGGCGCTGGAACCGTGGGACGTGCTGTTCGTCACCCGCATCCGCCAGCTGGCGCGCGGCATGGCCCCCGGCGCGCTGGTCGACATCGGCACCGCCACCGCCGTGGTGCCGGTGCGCCTGGCGGCCGACCCGGTATTCAAGGACTGGCGCTTCATCGGCCTGGACCTGGACGAAACCATGCTGGACGGCGGCCGCCCGCGCATCGCCGAGATGGGCCTGGCCGACATCATCGAACTGAAAGTGGGCGACGCCCAGGCGCTGCCCTTCGCCGACGGCAGCTTGGCCATGGCGGTCAGCCGCGCCACGCTGCACCACCTGCCGGACAAGATCAAAAGCCTGACCGAGATGTACCGCGTACTGCAGCCGGGCGGCATCGGCCTGGTGCACGACATGCGGCGCGACGTGTCGCCGGCCCTGCTGGAGAAGTTCACCCAGATGCGCGCCGCCGTCGGCTACCCGCCCACCCATGTCGAGGAAAAAGTCACGCTGGACGAGGCGCGCGAACTGGTGGCGGAAGCCGGCCTGGCCGACTGCTGCGCGGTGAGCAGCCCCAGCGCCGGCCTGGGCGCGCTGGGCTTTGAAATCCTGATCCGCAAGCCGCTGCCGGTCTGAAACCCAAGGAGAGCATCATGGAACACGCCGCCGATCAGGCGCTGAGCTTCCAGCGCGCGCTGGGCGAGGACCAGGTGGCCTGCCGCCCCTACTCGCCGTGGCGCATGCCGCTGCTGATCACGCCGCTGGACGAGGCCCTGCGCCACGATCCGGCAGCCGTCGCCGACTGGCACCGCGCCAAGCTTCCGGTGCTGGAACAGGCCGTGCTGGCGTTCGGCAGCGTGCTGCTGCGCGGCTTCGCGCTCAGCGAAACCGCGCATTTCCAGGCCATCGCCGCGCAGTACCCGGAGCATGCCTTCGGCTATATCGGCGGCGCCACCCCGCGCCGCAATATCGACGGCAAAGTCTACGAGTCCACGCGCATTCCGGCCTCGCTGAAAATAGGCCTGCACCAGGAGAAGGCCTATATGGCGCACTACCCGCGCCGGCTGGCCTTCTTCTGCAAGCAGCCCTCGGCGCGCGGCGGCGAGACCATCCTCTGCGATATGCGCGCGGTGACGCGGCGGCTGCCGCCGGCGCTGGTCGAGCGCTTCCGCCAGCGCGGCATCCAATACTTGCGCAATTTCCGCCGCCCCAGCCAGGACGGCGAGCCCAAGAACTCCACCATGCGCGAATACCACCGTCCCTGGGACGACGTGTTCCAGAGCGACGACCCTGCCCAGGTGGAGCGGCTGTGCCGCGACACCGGCCTGGGCTTCCGCTGGCTGGACGACGGCAGCCTGACCGTGTCCAACACCGGCGGCGCCACCGCGCGCCACCCGGTCACCGGCGAGGAAATCTGGTTCAACCAGCTGTCCACCCAGCACAACAACGCGCGCGCCATGGGCGCGGCCGGCTACGAATACATCCGGCTGCTGTACCGCGACCGCCCGGCGCGGCCGTATGAAGTGCGGCTGGGCGACGGCACGCCCATCGCGCCGGAGGAGATCGCGCCCATCTACGACGCGCTGGACGCTGAGGAGATCGCCTTCCCCTGGCAGCGCGGCGACCTGCTGCTGCTGGACAACATCGCCGTCGCCCATGGCCGCAACCCTTTCCAGGGGCCGCGCGACATCCAGGTCGCGCTGTTTGATTGACCCGTCGCCGCGCGCCATCGCCGGGCGCGCGGCCAAGCCAAGCAAGGAAGAAGTCCATGTCTCCCATTCAATGGGTCCGTTCCTATCTCGCCCACGCGGCCGCCTTCGCGCCGGCCGTCGTTTTCCTGATGTGGGGCCGCTTCGCGCCCGGCGACGCCGGCCTGCGCTGGCAGGATGCCTACCTGGCCGGCGGCGCGCTGGCGCTGCCCCACATGGCCTGGCTGCTGAAGCGGCGCGCCGGCAGCTGGATCGCCCTGGGCATCGACCTCTATCTGGCGATAGGCGCGCTGCTGGCGCTGGTTTCGGCCCAGGCCGTGGACCTATGGGGCCGCGGCTACGGCGCCGCGCCGGCCCTGGCCTCGGTATTCGCCATCGGCTTGGCCGCCACGCTGTTCTCGCCGCTGGGCTTCATAGGCGAAGCGCACCATGACGCGGAGCGCGTGCGGCGCGTATCCGCGCTGCTGCTGGCGGCTGCCGGCGCCGCCATCGCCATCGCGCTGTGGCTGCGGCACAGCCCGCTGCTGGGCGGCGTCGCGCCGGTGCTGGCGGTATTGCTGATCCGCGGCAGGCTGGCGCGGCAACTGGCGCCGGCGAGGTAAGGCGCGATGAATGCCGCCTTGCTCGCCCCCGCCTCCGGCCTCGACGCCTTCCTGGCCGAAGCCGCCTCCTTGCTGCCGCCCGGCGCGCTGCTGCGCGGCGAGGCCTGCGCGCCCTACCAGGCCGACGCCTCCGGCTGCCATGGCCAGGCCGCCGCCGTGCTGCTGCCGGATAGCACGGCCGCCGTCAGCGCCCTGCTGCGCGCCTCCGTGCGCCACCGCGCGCGGCTGGTGCCGCAGGGCGGTCGCAGCGGGCTGGTAGGCGGCGCGGTGCCGGACGGCTCCGGCCGCCAGGCCGTGCTGTCGCTGGAACGGATGCGCAGGCTGCGCGAGTTCGACCCGCTCAACCGCAGCGCGGTGGCCGAGGCCGGCCTGCCGCTGTCCGAATTGAACCGCCGGCTGGAGCCGCATGGGCTGTGGCTGCCGATAGACGTGGGCAGCGACCCGGCCGTCGGCGGCCTGGTCGGCGCCAATACCGGCGGCAGCCGGCTGCTGCGCCACGGCGACGTCCGCCGCAATCTGCTGGGCCTGGAGGTGGTGCTGGCCGATGAACACGGCAGCGTGCTGGACCTGACCGCCCCGCTGCGCAAGAACAATGCCGGCATAGACCTGAAGCAGCTGTTCATAGGCAGCGGCGGCGCGCTGGGCGTCATCACCGCCGCATCCTGGGACTTGAAGCGGCGCGACGCTTCCTCGCTGACGCTGTTCGCCGCCCTGCCGGCGAGAGAAGCCGCGCTCGCCGCGCTGGACGCCTGCGAGCAAAGCTTCGGCGAGATGCTGTCCGCCTTCGAGGTGATCGGCGCGCCGGCGCTGGACGCCACGCTGCGCCAGTTTCCGGTCCTGCGCCACCCGCTGGCGGGCAGCGCCGCCGGCTGCTACGCGCTGATCGAGTTCGCCAGCGCCATGCCGGGGCTGGACGCGCTGCTGCAAGAACGGGCCGAGGCGTTGCTAACCAGCCTGCATGCGCGCGGCCTGATCCTGGACGCGGCCTTCGGCCAAGCCGAACGGCTATGGCCGCTGCGCGACAGCCTGCCGCTGGCGCTGGCGGCGGAGGGCATTCCGCTGTCTTTCGATGTCGGCCTGCCGCGCTCCCGGCTGCCGGCCTTCCTCGCCGCCGCCGAGCGCTGGCTGGCAGCCGAGCACCCGGCGCTGCGGCTGTACGACTTCGGCCATTTCGGCGACGGCGGCTGCCATTTGATCGCACTGCTGCCGCGCGAGCTGGCCGCCAGTTACGGCCCGGCCAAGCTCGCCATGCTGAAAAGCGCGCTGTACCGGCTGACGGCCGAGCATGGCGGCAGCTTCAGCGCCGAGCACGGCGTCGGCCCGCTCAACGCGGCCTTTTACCGCAAATTCACCGGCGCCGCCGCGCAAGGCCTGGCCGCCAGGCTGCAGCGGCTGCTGGACCCGGCGGCGGCGCTGGGCCGCCACCGCTACGACTGAACCATAGACTCCCTGTCCCACCCACCCGACAAGGCGCACCATGAACGCAACCGAACTGCTAGACGCCGCTCCCGATCAAGCCACGACCGGCCAAGAAATGTACGACTTCGTCAAATCGCGCGAATCGTCCGCCCGCACTTACGCCAACGCCATCGACACCGTCATCGCGCGCGGCCACCTGGCCCGCGTCTACGACAGCGAAGGCCGCGACTACCTGGACTGCCTGTCCTGCGCCGGCACGCTGGCCACCGGCCACAACCACCCGCGAGTGCAGAGCCAGGTGCTCGACTTCCTGCACTCCGGCCACGTGAGCCAGGCGCTGGACATCACCACGCCGGCCAAATACCGCTTTCTGCAAAAGCTGCTGGAATGCCTGCCGCCGGACTTCGCCCGCCATGTCCGTTTCCAGAGCTGCGGCCCCAGCGGCGCGGACGCGGTGGAAGCCGCCGTCAAGCTGTTCAAGACCGCCACCGGCCGCCGCACCGTGCTGGCTTTCCACGGCGCCTACCATGGCATGAGCGCCGGCGCGCTGGCGCTGACCGGCAACCTCACCGCCAAACGCCAGGTCGCTTCGCTGATGCCGGACGTGCACTTCCTGCCTTATCCCTATTCCTATCGCTGCCCCTTCGGCGTCGGCGGCGAACGCGCCGAGGACATCTCGCTGGCCTATATCGAGCGTCTGCTGGCCGACCCGGAAAGCGGCATCACCCAGCCTGCCGCGCTGATCGTGGAGGCGATACAGGGCGAAGGCGGCGTCATCCCGGCCTCGGCGCGCTGGCTGCGCGGCCTGCGCGAGATCACCGCCCGCTTCGACATCCCGCTGATCATCGATGAAATCCAAACTGGTTTTGGCCGCAGCGGCGACATGTTCGCCTTCGAGCACGCCGGCATCACGCCGGACGCCGTGGTGGTCTCCAAGGCGGTGGGCGGCGGCTTCCCGCTGTCCATGCTGCTGTATCACGAAAAATACGACGCCTGGCAGGCCGGCGCCCACGCCGGCACCTTCCGCGGCAACCAGATCGCCATGGTGGCCGGCGCCGCCGCGCTGGAGGTGATCCAGTCAGATCAACTGGTGGCCAAGGCCCGCGCCGACGGCGCAAAGCTGGGCGAAGCGCTGCGCGCGCTGGCCGCGCGGCTGCCGGTCATAGGCGACGTGCGCGGACGCGGCCTGATGTGGGGGCTGGAGATCGTGCATCCCGACGCGCCGGCAGACGCGCTGGGCAGCCGCCCGGCCGATGGCGATCTGGCGCGCGCCATCAAGAAACGCTGTCTGGCCAACGGCCTGATCATAGAAACCGGCGGCCGCCACTCCGCCGTGCTGCGGCTGCTGCCGCCGCTGGTGATCAGCGCGGCCGAGCTGGACGAGGCGCTGGACAAGCTGGAGCGCGCCATCCGCGAGGCGCTGGCCTCATGATGGAAATCCGCGGAGACATGCTGATAGGCCGCGCCGCCGTCTATGGCCGCGCCGGCGCGCTGCGCGCCGTAGACCCGGCCAGCGGCGAGGTTCTGGAACCGGCCTTCGGCTGCGGCGACGCCGGCGACGTGGACCGGGCTTGCCGGCTGGCGCGCGAGGCCGCGCCGGCCTTGCGCGCCGCCTCCGGCGAGACGCGGGCGCGGCTGCTGGAAGCCATCGCCGCCGGATTATTGGCCGCCGGCAACGCGCTGTTGGAACGCGCCGCGCGCGAAACCGGCCTGCCGCCGGCGCGGTTGATCGTGGAGCGCGGCCGAGCGGTCGGCCAATTGCGCCAATTCGCCCAGGCCGCGCGCCGCGGGCTGGACGCCGGCGCCATCGTGGAGCCGGGCCAGCCCGGCAAGCTGCCGCCCAAGCCCGACCTGCGCTCGCGCCGCGTCGCCATCGGCCCGGTGGCCGTGTTCGGCGCCAGCAACTTCCCTCTGGCCTTCTCCGTGGCGGGCGGCGATACCGCCGCAGCCCTGGCCGCCGGCTGCCCGGTGGTAGCCAAGGCGCATCCGGCCCACCCCGGCGTGTCCGAGCTGACCGGCCGCGTCATTCAACAGGCCGTGGCCGATTGCGGCCTGCCCGAGGGCGTATTCTCCTTGCTGATAGGCGACGGCCACGACATCGGCCTGGCGCTGGTCCGCCACCCCGCCATCGCCGCCGTGGCCTTCACCGGCTCCCGCCAGGGCGGACTGGCGCTGCTGCGCGCCGCCGCGCTGCGTCCCAGCCCCATCCCGGTATTCGCCGAGATGGGCAGCCTCAACCCCATCTTCGTCCTGCCCCATGCGCTGGCCGCGCGCGCGGAAAGCCTAGGCGCCGCCTGGGTGGACGCGGTGGCGCTGAACGCCGGCCAGTTCTGCACCTGCCCGTCCCTGCTGCTGGCGCTGGAAGGCGAGCCGCTGGACCGCCTGCGCGCCGCCGTCGTCAAGGCCGCTGCCGCCAAGCCGGCCGAAACCATGCTGACGTCGGCCATCCACGCCGGCTACCAAGCCGCGCTGCGAAGAATCCGCGCCGCGCCGGGCGTGGCCGAGCTGGCTACGGGACAGGCCGCGACAGGGCCGCATGCCGCGCGGCTGACGCTGTTCGAAACCCGCGCCGACGCCTTCCTCGCCGCGCCGGAACTATCGGAAGAGGCTTTCGGCCCCTGCGCCCTGTTGGTGGCCTGCCGCGATTTGGATCAATGGTTCGAAGTCGCGCACAGCCTGGATGGCCAGCTGGCCGCCGCCATGCAGCTGGACGAGGCCGACCTGCCCTTGGCGCGCGAGCTGCTGCCCGTACTGGAAGCGCGCGCCGGCCGCGTGCTGGCCAATGGCTCCCCCAATTGGGTGGAGGTGTCGCCGGCCATGATGCACGGCGGGCCGTTCCCGGCCGGCTCGGACAGCCGCGCCACCTCGGTCGGCCTGGCCGCCATGGATCGCTTCCTGCGGCCCGTGTGCTACCAGAACCTGCCGGCCGCGCTGCTGCCGCCGCAATTGGCCGACGACAATCCGCTGGCGCTGTGGCGGCGGGTAGCGGGCGAGTGGCGCGGCGACTGAGGACCCGCCCGACAGCGCCCTCGCTGCCTAAACGCCATGCAATTGCAATGCCATTGACATTTCAATAAGATGACCTCTTATCTAGGAGGCCATCATCATGCCCAGCCCGCATATGGCAGCGTTTTCCCTGCAGCATCTGAGCGCCGAGCGCGCCGAGGACTTCTGGCGCGTCAGCGACAGCGTGGCCAGGGAGCGCCGCTTCCTGTCATTTCTGGAAATCCCGAAAGCGTCATCCCTGGAGTACGCGCGCAGCCAATTGGCTTGCCAGGCGCCGCATCTGCTGTTGCTGGACGGCAATCAAGTCGTGGGCTGGTGCGATGTCTCGCCGCATCCGCGCCCCATCTACCAGCATGGCGGCACGCTGGGCATAGGGCTGTTGCCCAGCCACCGCGGCATGGGCCTGGGCGGCTGGTTGCTGGAAAACACCGTGCGATTGGCGGAGCGACGCGGCTTCCGCCGCATCGAGTTGACGGTTCACGAGGACAATCTGCACGCGATCAGGCTTTACGAAAAGCATGGCTTCCTGCTGGAAGGCCGCAAACGCGAGGCCATTTGCATTGATGGCCGATACCAAGACGTCTTGATGATGGCGCGGCGGCTTCCGCAAAACGCCGAAGCCAGTTAGCTTGACGCGGCGCCCAGCATGCTCCACTGCACCGCCAGCACACTGGCCAGCACGATGGCCAGGCCGGACAGGGATTGCGCCGACAAGGCCTGCCCCAACAGCGCCCAGCCCAGCACCACGGCGGTCAGCGGACTCAGCAGGCCCAAGGACGTGACGGCCACGGCCGATAGGCGGGCGATGCCGCGGAACCACAGCAGATACGCGACCAAGGCGCCGAAGACCGTCAAATAGGCATAGCCGCCGATCTGCGTCGCGCTCAAAGCCGGCAAGGGCGGGTCCGCGATCATGGCCGCCGGCAGCAGCATCAGTCCGCCCAGCGTCAGCTGCCAGCCGGTCAGGCCCGCCACCGGCGCCTGGAAACGCCAGCGCCGCGTCAGATAGGTGCCGCAGGCCATCACCACCGCGCCGCCAAAGGCGGCCAGCATGCCCACTCCGTCCCAATGCGTACCGGGAGACAACAACAAGGCCGCCATGCCGGCCACCCCGCTCAGGCTGGCCCACAAGGCCAGCCGGGCCGGCTTGCGTCTTTCCACCTGCCAGGCCAGCGCCATCACCAATAGCGGCTGGCAGGCGCCCACCACGGCCGCGAGGCCGCCCGGCAAACGGTAGGCGGCGACGAACAGCAAGGCCTGGAACGCGCCGATATTCAAGAAAGACAATAACAGCATGCGCCCCCACTGCCCCTTGGCCGGCCGCCATCCGCCGTAGCAGGCCAGCAGCAAGCCAGCGGGCAGCACTCGCAGCAAGGCCGCGGTGAAGGGACGGTCGGGCGGCAGCAGCTGGGTGGTGACAATATAGGTGGAGCCCCAGATCACCGGCACCAAGGCGGTGATCAGGACATCGCTCCAATGAGCGGAGGCGCGTTGGCCAGACATGGGCAATCCTTTTTCCTGCGGTTATAATCGGTGGTGAGTTAACTTGAATTCAAGATAACATTTATCTCGAATTCAAGGCAAATAAATCTTGAATTCAAGACAATGGTGCAATATGTCCGAGACCAGAACAGGCGACGCGGTAGACCGCATACTCGAACAATGGGCCAAGGAAAGGCCGGACCTGGATGTCAGCCCCATGGGGTTGATCGGCAGGCTCAGCCGCTGCTCGGCATTGTTATCGCAACGGCTGGACAGCGTGTTCGCGCAATACGGTCTCAGCGGTTGGGAGTTCGACATGCTGGCCGCGCTGCGCCGCAGCGGCGCGCCCTACTGCCTGGCGCCGACCGAGCTGTTTTCCTCGCTGATGGTCACCTCCGGCACCATGACCCACAGGCTGAAGGTATTGGAGGGCAAGGGCTGGATAGAACGCGTAGCCAGCGAGCAGGACGCGCGCAGCACCCTGGTGCGGCTCAGCGCGGACGGCTTCGAACTCATAGAGCGCGCGCTGGAAGCCCATGTCGCCAATGAACACGCCATCCTGTCCGCGCTGCCAGCGCGCAGCGTGGAGGCGCTGCAAAAACGGCTGGCGGAATTGCTGGCAACACTTGAAGACCAAGCTAGCTAGCCCGATTATTCCGATAGGCGAAAGAATTCCTTGCGCATCGCGGCCATTCCGCGGCGAGCGGCGCTCAGGCAAAGTGAAGGTCCCAAGCTATCCCCCGACAAGGAGACACGCATGACCCGCACCGCCATCCGGCTATACGACTTCCCGCTGTCCGGCCACAGCCACCGCGCGCGGCTGATGCTGTCGCTGCTGGGGCTGGAGTATGAAACCATCCCGGTGAAGCTGGCCGAAGGCGAGCAAAAGCAGCCGGCCTTCCTCAAGCTGAACCGCTTCGGCCAGGTGCCGGTCTTGGTGGACGGCGAGGCGGTGGTGCCGGATTCCAACGCCATCCTGGTCTATCTGGCGCGCCGCTACGGCCATGGCGACTGGCTGCCAGCCGACCCGCTGGGCGAGGCGCGCGTGCAGCGCTGGCTGTCCGCCGCCGCCGGCCCGCTGGCTTTCGGCGCGGCCCAGGCGCGGCTGCACAAATGGCGCGGCGTGCCGCTGGATTACGAGCTGGCCGCCAGCCGCGCCCGCGCGCTGCTGCAGGTGATGGACGAAGAGCTGGCCGAGCGCCCCTTCCTGGCAGGAAGCGCCGCCACCATCGCCGACGTCGCGCTGTACAGCTACACCGCCCGCGCGCCGGAAGGCGACATCTCGCTGCAGCCCTATCCGCATGTCCGCGCCTGGCTGGCCCGCGTCGAAGCGCTGCCCGGCTTCGTGGCCATGCCCGCCGTCAAGAGCTGAATCAGGAAACCATCATGTCCGACACCCGCCCCGCCTCGCCCTGGCACGCCGGCGAACAAGAAATGCAACGCCGCGCCGGCAGCCTGGACGCGCTGGCGGCGGTCGGCCCGCGCGTGGTGCGCGACCATATGCCGGAACAGCACCGCGCGTTTTTCCGTCAGTTGCCTTTCCTGGCGATGGCGGCACTGGACGAGGCCGGGCGGCCTTGGGCGGGCATCGTCGAAGGCCTGCCCGGCTTTGTCGATTCGCCCGATCCGCGTGCGCTGAGCATCGCCGCCCTGCCCAGTCCGGCCGACCCCCTGCGCGACTGCCTGCGCCCCGGCGCGGCGGTGGCCCTGCTCGGCATCGAGCTGCACACGCGCCGCCGCAACCGCATGAACGGCGAGTTGATCGAGCTGGATGATGCCGGCTGCGTCGTCGCCGTCCGGCAATCTTTCGGCAACTGCCCCAAATACATACAGCAGCGGGAATTCTCATTCTCCCGCGAGCCGGGGCCGCGCATTGTGGGATCGGTAGAGTGGATGGACGAGCTGGACGATGACGCGCGCGCCGCCATCGCCGCCGCCGACACCTTCTTCGTCGCCAGCGCCTGCCGGGACGAGGCCGGTGGCTGGCAGGCCGACGTGTCGCATCGCGGCGGCAAGCCCGGTTTCGTCAAAATAGACGGCGACGCGCTGACCATTCCGGACTTTGCCGGCAACGGCTATTTCAACACCCTGGGCAATTTGCTGCTGCATCCGCGCGCCGGCCTGCTATTCGTCGACTTCGCCAGCGGCGACACGCTGCAGCTGGCCGGCCAGGCCCAGGTGCTGGATGCCGAGGCGGCCGCCGTTTTCGATGACGCGGAGCGGCTGTGGACCTTCCGCGTGGAGCGGGTGGTGCGCCGCCGCAACGCGCTGGCGTTGCGCTGGACGCTGCGGGAATACTCACCCTTCGCCCTGGCCACCGGCTCCTGGCCGCACGCCGCGCCAGAGCGGCGATGGCTGCCCTTGCGCGTCGCCCAGGTGGAGGACGAAAGCAGCGTCGTCCGCTCCCTCTATTTCGAGCCGGCGGACGGGACGGCACCGCCGCCCTTCCTGCCCGGCCAGCACCTGAGCCTGAAAGTGGCGGGCGTGGACGGCGCGCGCATGCGCAACTACACGCTGTCGCAAACCGGCAGCTACCGCATCAGCGTCAAACGCCAGGGCAAGGCCTCGGCCCGGCTGCACCAGTTGGCGCCGGGCGACATTGTGGAGGCGCTGCCACCGCGCGGCGATTTCACCCTGGCGCGCGCCGACCGCCCCATCGCGCTGTTGGCCGGCGGCATCGGCATCACGCCCATGCTGGCCTTCCTGCATCAGTTGACGGAAAACCCGGCCGCCATGCCGCCCACGCTGCTGGCCTACGCCACCCGCAATGTGGCCGAACGCGCCTTCGACGCCGAGCTGGAAACCTTGCGGGTCCAATCCGGCGGCAAGCTGCGCATCGTCAAGGCCGTCAGCCAGCCGGAAACCGGCCGCCGGCTGGGCGTCGACTACCAGCACGCCGGCCATGTGGATATCGACCTGCTGCGCGGCTACGGCCTCAGCCTGGATGGAGACGTCTATCTGTGCGGCCCGGCCGGCTTCATGCAAACGCTGTACGAGCAGTTGATCGATGCCGGCGTGGAGGACGCGCGCATCCATGCCGAAGCCTTTGGTCCGGCCGGGCTGCGACGCGTCGGCCATCCAGTCCAGGCCTTGCCGGCGCCGGCCGACGGCGCGGTGCCGGTGCGCTTCGCCGCGTCAGCCCTAGACGCCGAATGGCAACCCGGCCAGAGCCTGCTGGAATTGGCCGAATCCTGCGGCCTGAATCCGGATTTCAGCTGCCGCGGCGGCACCTGCGGCAGCTGCCGAGCCGCCTTGCTGGCCGGCCAGGCCACCTATCTGCAAACGCCGGAATACGGCACCCAGCCCGGCGAGATTTTGCTGTGCTGCGCCTACCCAGCCGCCGGGGCGGACAGGCTGGAAATCAACCTATAAGCCGCGGATCCGCGCGCAGCCGCTCGGCCAGGAAGTCGATGAAGCGGCGCATCCGCGTCGAGCCGTAGCGGCTTTCGGCGTGGACGATGTGTATCGGCAGCGGCGCGCTCTCGTAAGCCGTCAGCACCCGCTCCAGCTTGCCCGCCGCCAACGCCTCCGCCACCTGGTAGGACATCACCCGGATCAGACCGAATCCGCCCTGCGCCGCGTCTATCGCCACATCGTTGCCGCTGACCGTCAGCCGCGGCCGCACCCGCACCCGCCGCTCGCCATCCGCGCCGAACTTCCACTCCAGCGAAGCCGAGGCGGCGGTGGACGCGATCACGGTGTGGCTCAGCAAGTCTTCCGGCGCATCCGGCGCGCCATGCCGCGCCAGATAATCCGGCGCCGCGCACACCAGCCGTCTCACCTCGCCCACCTTGATCGCGCGCAGCGAGGAATCCGGCAGATGCCCAATGCGCACCGCCGCGTCCAGTCCTTCCTCCATCAGGTTCACCACGTTGTCGCGCAGCTGCGCCGATACCTCCACCAACGGGTGCTGACGCAAAAAATCCAGCACAATGGGCATCACGTACAGCCGGCCGAACAAGACCGGCGCGGTCAGCCGGATCAGGCCGCGCGGCTCGGCGTTGCCGCCGGCCGCCGCCTCTTCCGCCTCATCCACCGCCGCCAGGATGCGGCGCGCGTCGTCCAGATAGCGCGCGCCGGCCTCCGTCACCCTGACATAGCGCGTGGTGCGGTTCAGCAGGCGCACGCCCAGGTTTTCCTCCAACGCCGCCACCGCGCGCGTCACCGCCGGCGGCGACAGCTTGAGCCTGCGCGCCGCGCCGGCGAAGCCTTCCTCCTCCGCCACGGCGACGAAAACGGCCATCAGGTGGAAACGGTCCATCTACTATTCCCCATATTGAAATAATCCATTTTATAAAACAGATATTCTTCCAAAATAAAGAATTTGGCAAAGTACACCCATCGCGGAAACGTTCCGCATCCACCCAGGAGTCTTGCCATGAACCGCATCGCCATCCCCGCCGCCGAGCACATCCCCGCCGCCAGCCAGCCGCTGCTCGCCGCCGTGCAACAACAACTGGGCATGGTGCCCAATCTGATGAAGCTGCTGGCCCACAGCCCTGCCGCGCTGGAAGGTTATCTGTCGCTGAACGGCGCGCTGGGCAAGGGCAAGCTGAGCGCCGCGCTGCGCGAGCGCATCGCGCTGGCGGTGGCCGAATTCAACGGCTGCGACTACTGCCTGTCCGCCCACAGCTATCTGGCCAAGCACGTGGCCAAGCTCGGCGATGACGAAATCGCCGCCGCCCGCGACTTCGCCAGCGCCGACGCCAAACAGGCCGCCGCGCTGCGCTTCGCGCTGAAGGTGGCGGAACAGCGCGGCCGCGTGGCCGACGCCGAACTGGCCGCCCTGCGCGGCGCCGGCTTCGACGAGGCGGAAACGCTGGAAATCGTGACCGTAGTGGCGCTGAACATCCTGACCAACTACGTCAACAACGCCGCCGCCACCGCGGTGGACTTTCCGCTGGTCCAAGCCCGCGGCTAAACCCGCCGCAGCCGGGAGCCTACGGGCTTCCGGTCCTTCATGTCACTCTGCCTGGAATTCTGTACATCGGAGCCTCCGCATGCCCCTTCATCTGGCTACGCTTGGCATCTGAAATCTGTGCCCAACCTCACCCTACTAAAGCCTTACCTGGCTTGATTTTGAACAATGCAGTGCACAACAAAACAGTAGCACTTTAAATGCCATTCATATAAAATATGAGAAATATAAATTTGATATGACTATTCATCATCTGTGCAGCGGAGACCTAAAACTTGGGAGCAACCGCGCGCGATTGATTGAAAAAATTAGAAAACTTCAAAAAAATGAAACTGGCACTGGAATTCCTACGCGGAAAAGGCATCGAATTTGGACGCGGCGCTCACAACCCTTTAGCACCAGACAATTGCATCTCCATTGCACCATGCAATGGGGTTGAATATATGGAGGAAAATGATCTCGATGATTACCGATACCATTTTTCCTTACAAATGCACTACCACTCTTCAGTCACCAGAGTAGATGTCGTGGCTGAAGCAGATCAAATTCCATTCATTGAAGATAACTCCCTAGATTACATCGCCACCTCTCACGTACTGGAACATATTCCTGACATTTTCTCAGCCTGGCACGAGTGGTGGCGTGTATTGAAGCCAGGCGGCGTAAATTTCATGATCGTTCCCAAACGCATCGCCCTAGAAGATGACACCATCAGACCCATCTCCTCACTTAATGATTTCACTAATGCATTTATAAGAAAAATCAAACCCAAGGATCTTCCTGACATGCCATGGCGTGGCCATTACCATGTATTCACGCTTCAATCATTGCTTGATGCCGTGAACTGGTATAACCAACAAGGCATGGGAATGTGGGAACTCGCAGCATTAGAGGAGAGCGATACAAAGGTAGGAAATGGCCATACTCTTGTGCTGAAGAAAACACTACACTTACCGGACATCCAAGACACTGCAATGCTACTTGGTCAATTTTTTTCCGATGACGACCATGTAAAAACCAAAGAAGCTGCCAAACAAATTCTCTCCCTAAACTTCAGAATTCACGAAGCCTGGTTTATGCTTGCGATAGCAGAATTAAGCACAGGAGAGACACAAGCAGCAATTCAAGCCATCACCCAAGCACTCATACTCCAACCCAGAAACATTGAATACAATAGCATTTACCAAAACATCACAAAATGTGCATTTCAATATCCAACCAGCCTAATAGACTATTACGCTCGCATGATTTAATTATGGCTATTCCATCCCGCACGATCATCTGAGCAAACGCCTCTGGAAACTGACCTTGGCCCTCCAGAATTTGGGTAAGCATCTGGAAACGCTCAAGCATGCCGAGCGTCAAACTGGTTTGCCCATGCGCTTCTATCGAATCATTCGCGTGAGCAAGCCTTAGGGCTTGCTCTCCCTACCCACTACACAACTGTCCGCATCTCCCCCCGCGGGCAAAGCGCTGCCCGGCAATAGCTAGGCAGGACCGACAGCAATTTCAATGCCAGGCCAGCTCACGCCCCAAATGGATCAAGCTTTCTGCGCCTGGTCATTCAACGCAACAAGCAAACTGACATTAGCTATTCTTTATAGTTATTTTTCACACTTAAATTGATTTGTAAAAAAATTTTATCCGCTTAAAATAAAACTTTGCGCATGCATTTTTATTTAATACAAGTTCAACGTTGTCATAACTATGAAAAATTATCTCGCACCTATCGCACTCGCCTTCGCCCTACCTCTGTCAGGTTGCGGCAGCGGCTCCGGCGACAATACCGCCAGCAACCCGCCAATTGCCGCGCATGATAGTACAATTCAAAATATAAGCGGTACCGTAGCCGTCGGCGCCCCACTGGCCAATGCTCAGGTCACCGTCAAAAGTGCCCAAGGGCTAGTGATTAAAACCTTCCAAGTAGATGCCAATGGTTCCTTCCGCAATATTGAAGTGAGCAATGCGACGATGCCTCTGCTGCTGGAGGCCAGCGGCATGGCGAATGGCGCTCCCCAGAAAATACATTCTGTCGCAATCCGCAGCGGCATAGTCAATATCACTCCGCTGACCAATGCCATAACAACGCTGGCTAGCGACGGAGATGCAAGCCAATGCTTCGCCCAAGCGGCAGACTGTGCCAAGAAGCTCACTGCCAATGCGCTGCAACAAAGTCAGGCCAATCTCAAAACCGCGCTGGCTCCGCTTAGCCAAGCCATTTCACTAGATGACAAGGCTGATTGGATTTCGACCGCTTTCACGCCAAATAAAACTGGCCATGACAAATTATTGGAGTTGGTGGACATCAGCGCTGGGACACAATCTGGCAGCCTGACACTGAAAAGCAAACTTGGTGGAGGCTCGGTTGAAATCAACCGTCAACAAGCTCCAGTTTCGCTGAAAATTCCCGATGGTGGCGCACCCGACCTAGCCAGTCTGGATGCTTTGGCACAACAGCTGACAGACGTATACAAAACCGCGGACGGAGCGAAAGAACGATACGCCGCCCTACTCAGCAAAAACTTCAACAACTCGGGCATGAATGCGACGCAGTACTTGGCTCAATTCTTCTTTGCAATGCCAGGCCAACACTTCTCCCTTCCTCGCCTGATACGCTGCGAGGATGCTAATCGCTGCGAAATCGCGCTGGGGCTTGACGACGGTAGTCAATGGGCGAGTTACATCGTCAATTACGAAGATAGCAAGTGGAAAATTGCCGGCAACGGCTATCCCGTGGCGATGAATATTGCATCAACTGCATTCGCCAACCATAAAATTGATCGAGCCACGGGCCAAGATAAAACCGTTATCGACACCACCTTCGAATTAATCATTGCGCAAAGCCCGATTGGGCAAAATGCCAAACTAGTACGCAGCGCCCAGATGCTGGCATATGGTCAACCCATACTGTCTTTGACTGCAAACTCGGCTTGCGGCATCACGCTCACCGCCACAGATCAACAGTATAGCCTTGGCCCTATTTGCAACTCTCGATATCGCTTCCCTGACGATGTTGCCCATAAGATAAATCAGGCAATACACGATGGCCAGGCGCAGATCAGGCTATATAGTCAAGCCGATTTTACTCAGCCAGCAGCCAAAGACATCGCGCTTTACCAACCAGTCTTCGCATCCGGTGATTTGAAAGCCGACTCATTCCCCATGCTGGATCAGCCCAGCATCGATAAATTAATCAATGCGACAGCGAATAGCGATCTCTCCTTGAGCTGGATCCAAACTGCAGATTTGTATTTTGAATTTGCAAATATAATGATGAACAAATTATCGCCCTTCCGCATAGAAAGCATCGGACTGAAAAATATGGTGCGCGACCCAGAAAATCCAACCAAGCTTAGCGGTGTATTCAATAAGAATATTAAAACTCAGGCGGATAACTATAGCAGCTTGTCCGTTCTACTAAATGGCTGGGATGCCCATTTGCGTCAATTCGGCAGCTCTTACATTATTCAATAAGACACTTCGCCACCAATAGCAGGCCGTTGAAAAACCAACAGCCATTCATTTGGTATAATCATCAACATCCAACGAACCGCGAAAGCACCCGATGAGAGGCGTCCGCAACGACAGTCAGACGAGCCTGTTCAGCTACATCCAGCTGGAAGATCGCATCCCGGCCAATCACCCGCTGCGCAAGATCCGCCAGATGGTCGACCTGGTGCTCGGCTCGATGAATGAGGTATTCGACGGCTTATATTCCCGCGTCGGGCGGCCTTCGATTCCGCCTGAACATCTGCTGCGCGCCTCCCTGCTGCAAGTGCTCTACACCATCCGCTCCGAGCGGCTGCTGGTCGAGCAACTGGACTACAACCTGCTGTTTCGCTGGTTCGTCGGCCTTTCCGCCGATGCCCGCGTATGGGATCACTCGACCTTCTCGCAAAATCGCGACCGCTTGTTTACCGAAGACGTCGCCCGCGCCTTCTTCATTCGCGTACGCAGCCTGGCCGAGTGGGGCAAGCTCACCAGCGACGAACATTTCAGCGTCGACGGCACGCTGATCGATGCCTGGGCTTCGCACAAAAGCTTTGTTCACAAGGATGACGACACCTCCCCACCCGCAGGGCGCAACCCGGACGTCGATTTCCGGGGTGAGAAGCGAAGCAACCAGACGCATCAATCGCGAACCGATCCGGAAGCGCGACTGGCCCGCAAGAGCGCCGGCGACGCCAGCCGCTTGTGCCATATGGCCCATATCCTGACCGAGAACCGCAACGGTCTGGTGGTGGACGTCTCGGTGTCCGAGGTCAATGGCCACGCCGAAAACATCGAAGCGCTGAACCTGTTGCTGCGCAATGCCAAGAAAGGCAGCACCGTCGGCGCGGACAAGGGCTATGACACGCCGGCTTTCGTGAACGGCTGCAGAGACTTGGGCATCACGCCGCACGTGGCGCGCAAGCGTGTCGGCAGCGCCATCGACAGCCGCACCACGCGCCATGAGGGTTACGCGATCAGCCAGCGGCGACGCAAACGGATCGAGGAATGCTTCGGCTGGCTGAAAACCGTCGGAGGCCTTCGCAAAACCAAACTGATCGGCCGGGCCAAACTGGCCGGGCAAACTTTTTTAGCGTTTGCGACCTATAACCTGATCCGCATGGGCAGCCTGTCCGGCTGTTGGGGCGGATCGCATGTATAGGGCGTATTGCGCCCAAAATCGCCGGATAACCGGCAAACAGCCTGAAAACCCAGGCAGAGAGCGGATTTATTGGCATTCTGCCCGCTGAAACCGCCCATTTTTGTTCATACGGAAATGGGTTGGGGCAAGATCGACGTGTTTTTCAACGGCCTGATAGGCGAGCGCGGACCCATCGCCTGCGCTCGCCTCGACATGCAGCCACAGCTTGCATTTCATTCCGTGTCGCCTGCATTTCATTCCCGCGCTGCGCCACCAATCCATAAGCGCGTGCTTATACTCATGCCAACCGTAATGATTTTAAGCGAGCAGCGGCATGAACGACGCATCCAACGCCATCCGCTACCGAACCCTGCCGGTACCGTCCTCACCCAGTTCGCGCTAGGTTCCGTCTATACCTGGAGCCTGTTCAACGTCCAGCTTTCGCACAAGCTCTCCGAGCCGATCAGCCAGGTGGCCATCGCCTTTGGCCTGATGCTGGGCCTGGGCGTTTACCTGACCTCTCAAGCCAATAATCTGATCATGCTCTACCTATGCGCCGGCCTGCTGGTGGGCTTTGCCGACGGCGCCGGTTACCTGAAGTCGCTGTCCAATTGCGTGAAATGGTTCCCCGAACGCAAGAGCCTGATCTCGGCCTGCGTCCTCGGCGCTTACAGCTGGGCAGCCCGGGCTTCAAGTTCATCAACTTGGCGCTGCAGTCGTGCTTCAGCCTTGAGACAACCTTCTAGTTGTGGGGCCTGATCGCCATGGCCATGGTGGCGGCCGGCGCCCTGCTGATGACTGACGAACCGCAGTTGGGCAAAGCCTGAGATTCCCCCCCAGACAAAACAAAGCCCCCGGATTCGGGGGCTTAATGTGATGGTCAGCCTGACCTAAATGCCTCAGCAGGCGTCAAACCTGCTGAGGCATTTTTTCTTCTTCGGGGAGAGCATCATGGCAACCGTCACACTCATCGGTCTGGATATCGGCAAGCACAGCTTTCATCTGATTGGGCACGACCCGCGCGGCAACCCGGTCCTCAAGAAGCAGTTCAATCGCAACAGTCTCATCGAATTTCTCGCGAAACAGCCTCCCTGCCGCATCGTGATGGAGGCCTGCTGCGGCGCGCACTGGCTGGCACGCAAGCTGACGGGCTTCGGTCATACCGTACAACTGATCGCACCGCAGTACATCCGCCCGTTTGTCTTCGGCAACAAGAACGATTTCATCGATGCCCAGGCCATCTGCGAGGCGGCTACGCGCCCGACCATGCGCTACGTTGCCGCCAAGAGTGCCGAACAGCAAGCCTTGTCGGCACTGCATCGCCTGCGGGAATCTCGCATTGCCGAACGAATACAGACCAACAACCAGATCCATGCGCTGCTGCTGGAGTTCGGCATCGCGCTTCCTGTCGGGGTACGGGGGATCACGCAGCTGCCGATGCTGCTGATGGACGAGACCAACGGCTTGCCCGTCAAGGCCCGGCAGATCCTGCAACGCCAGCTGGATCACTACCGTCTGCTCAAGACCGAGATCGACGAGCTGGATCACGAGATTGCCACAGAAGCCCGACAGGACGATGTCGCCCGGCGGTTGATGACCATTCCCGGCATCGGTGCGATCACCGCCAGCCAGTTGTCGGCGGACGCCGGCAATGCCAAGGGCTATGGCAATGCCCGTGACTTTGCGGCATCGCTGGGTCTGGTCCCGCGACAATACTCGACAGGCGGGAAGTCCAAGCTGCTGGGCATCAGCAAACGCGGTGACAAGAGCCTGCGTCGCCTGCTGGTGCAATGCGCACGGGTGATCATGCAGAACGCGCCGCGCTGGAAGAGTGCGATGGCAGCGTGGACGGTGGCGCTGATGCAGCGTCGCCACTCGAATATCGTGGCCTGCGCACTGGCCAACAAACTGGCACGGGTCGTGTGGGCGCTACTCGCCAAAGGCGGCGAGTACCGTCCCCAGGCCCGCGCACTGACTGAAATGCAAACCGCCGGGTAAACCCGGCGGCGAGTAGAAGCCTGCTTTTGCCAAGACAGATACTGATGACGACAACCGGCCCACGGCCTGCAGGATACCCCGATCGTAAAAACAGTCATGACAGACTGAGGGCTTTTTAGGGACTTGCAGGAGCGGCTCACATCATGGATCGGGCTCTATTGTGCCCATCAAGAATCCGGATAGATTAGAGCAAGCCTACCCCGTCATGATTCATCAGCACGCTGTTCTTGCAAAGGTCAGGCTGACCATAGATTTTTCGTAGGGCGGAAGCCCCAACGGGGCGTTCCGCCTTCTACTTGCCTGTAGCCTTTGGCGGAACGCCCGGATCAAGCCGGGCTTCCGCCCTAGCGCCTCTTCGCCAGCCAAATGTCCAACTGCCGGGCGAAGGCCTGGCGGTCCGCCTGGCTCAAGGGCGGCGGGCCTTCGGTCTGGATGCCGCTGGCGCGCAGATTGTCCATGAAGTCCCGCATCGTCAGTTGGGCGGCGATGGTTTCCTTGGAAAACGCCTCGCCGCGCCAGTTCAGCGCCTGCGCGCCCTTGGCCAGCACCTCGGAAGCGAGCGGAATGTCGCCGGTGATCAGCAAATCTGTCGGCTCGATGCGGCGGGCGATTTCGTTGTCGGCCACGTCGAAGCCCTTGGGCACTTGCAGCGCGCGGATGTTCGGCGCCTTCGGCACCGTCAGCAGCTGGTTGGCGACCAACACCAGCTCCACGCCGGTGCGCTGCGCCGCGCGGAACAACACTTCCCGTATCACCTTGGGACAGGCGTCGGCGTCTACCCAGATCGTCATCGCGTTTCTTTCTTCATTTACATAGCAGGCCATGATACCCGCCCTTGTCCATGACGGGAGAAAGCGCTATGCTGCGCGCCCGCCCAAAATGCCAAGGAGATATCGCATGATCAGCGTCGACATAGACGGCACCCGCTTCAATCTGCGCGCCGGCGCCATCATCGAGCATGAGGGCAAAGTCTTGCTGCACCGCCTGATCCGCGACGACTTCTGGACCCTGCCCGGCGGCCGCGTGGACCCCGACGAGGAAGCGCCTAAAACGGTGGAGCGAGAAATGCTGGAGGAGCTGGGCGAAACCGTGCGTTGCGGCGAGATGGTCATGCTGATAGAAAACTTCTTCACCACGGGCGGCCAACGCAACCATGAACTGGGCCTGTATTTCCAGACCTATCTGGCCGCCGACTCCGCGCTGCCTGACCGCGCCGCGCCTTTCATTATCGAAGACGGCGGCTCGCGTCTGGAATTCGACTGGTTCAGCAGCCAGCAGCTCAGCGAATTGCGCATCCTGCCGCTGCCCATGAAAGACATGCTGATCAGCGAAGACCGCCGCTTCCGCCACGTAATCAACCGCGAATAAGCATCCGGCCGCCCTTTGCGGCGGCCATCATGTCGACGTATTGACGCTTACGTAAACGTAAGCGATGATGTGCTCATCAGGCGCCGCCAGCCGCGCCGCACGCTTAAACGAGGAGAACCCCATGTACAGCAGCCTGCGCTTCGCCTTCGGCGAGACTTACGACCTCCTGCGCGAATCGGTGCGCGACTTCGCCGAACGCGAGATCGCCCCGCGCGCCGCCGCCATCGACCAGGAAAATCTGTTCCCGGCCGACCTGTGGCGCAAGTTCGGCGAGCTGGGCTTGCTCGGCATCACCGTCAGCGAGCAATACGGCGGCGTGGACATGGGCTACCTCGCCCACATGATCGCCATGGAAGAAATCAGCCGCGCCAGCGCCTCGGTGGGCCTGTCGTACGGCGCGCACTCCAATCTGTGCGTCAACCAGATCTACAAGAACGGCAACGACGCCCAGCGCGCCAAGTATCTGCCCAAGCTGATCTCCGGCGAGCACGTCGGCGCCTTGGCGATGTCCGAGCCCAACGCCGGCTCCGACGTGGTCAGCATGAAGCTGAAGGCCGACAAGACCGACGGCGGCTACCTGCTCAACGGCAGCAAGATGTGGATCACCAACGGCGGCGACGCCGACACGCTGGTGGTGTACGCCAAAACCGACGTCAACGCCGGCCCCAAGGGCATCACCGCCTTCATCGTCGAGAAGAACTTTGCCGGCTTCAGTCACGGCAGCAAGCTGGACAAGCTGGGCATGCGCGGCTCCAACACCTACCCCATCTTCTTCGACAACTGTTTCGTGCCGGAAGAAAACGTGCTGGGCGGCGAAGGCAATGGCGTGAAAGTGCTGATGAGCGGCCTGGATTACGAGCGCTCGGTGCTGGCCGCCGGCCCCTTGGGCATCATGCAGGCCAGCCTGGACATCGTGGTGCCCTATCTGAACGACCGCAGCCAGTTCGGCCAGCCCATCGGCGACTTCCAGCTGATGCAGGGCAAGCTGGCCGACATGTACGTCAAGCTGTCCGCCAGCCGCGCCTACGTCTACGCCGTAGGCCAGGCGCTGGACCGCGGCGAAACCGGCCGCCAGACCCGCAAGGACGCCGCCGGCGCCATCCTGTACGCGGCCGAGAACGCTACCCAGCTGGCGCTGGACGCCATCCAGTGCCTGGGCGGCAATGGCTACATCAACGAATACGCCACCGGCCGCCTGCTGCGCGATGCCAAGCTGTACGAAATCGGCGCCGGCACCAGCGAGATCCGCCGGTGGTTGATCGGCCGCGAACTGATGGCCGAAACCCGCTGAGCGCGGCGGATAAAATGCCTGATGCCGCGTTGTGCAGCCTGGCCGTACGATTTGTACTGTCTGCGGCGGCGCGCCTTGCCTCGGTCCCTTTCTCCACCACGCTCCGGCTTATCTCAGCAAAGCTAGAAGAAACCCGAACATGACCGCCGCCGAACGCATCGTCCAGGCCCAGCTGGACGCCTACAACGCCCGCAATCTTGAGGCCTTCGCCGCCTGCTACGCCGAGGACGTCAAGGTCTACCGCCTGCCATCGATGGCGTTGAGCCTATCCGGCCGCGCCGCGCTGGCCGACCACTACGCCAGCAAGCGCTTCCATCTGCCCCGGCTGCACGCCGCGCTGCTGCACCGCATCGTCCAGGGCAGCCGCGTCATCGATCACGAAGACGTGACGCTGGATGGAGAAAACCACCTGCGCGCCGTCGCCATCTACGACGTCAACGCCGACGGATTGATCGCCTCGGTGTGGTTTGTGGATGAGGCCTGAACTGGAACAACTCAATGAGAAAATTGCACCATCCGCCCTTTAATATCAGTGCACTCGCGGACGAGGTGGAAAACGATGGCATCGCAGTCATTGTTTCCAATACCTCGCATCAACGCCAGGCTGGCCAAGAGGTCATAGAAGCCCTCTCAGCGCGAGCCGTCACCGCCCGTTCCGTCGAGGCGGGAGCGCCCAATTTCGTACATTGCATCTACAACAGTGACGAAATGACCTCCTCCGAGGCTCAGTCCATTGGTCAATCCCTAGATATTGAGGATCTGTAACCATGCCCATCCTCGAATCCAAGCTGTCGCCGCGCGCCGCGGACTTCGTCGCCAACGCCGACAAGATGCGCGCGCTGGTGGACGATCTGAAACAGAAAGTCGCCCAAGCGGCGCTGGGCGGCGGCGAGAAAGCCCGCGCCAAGCACACCGCGCGCGGCAAGCTGCTGCCGCGCGAACGCATAGACCTGTTGCTGGACCCCGGCGCGCCGTTCCTGGAACTGTCCCAGCTGGCCGCCTACGGCATGTACGGCGGCGACGCGCCCGGCGCGGGCATGATCGCCGGCATCGGCCGCATTTCCGGCATCGACTGCCTGATCATCGCCAACGACGCCACCGTCAAGGGCGGCACCTATTACCCGATGACGGTGAAGAAGCATCTGCGCGCGCAGGAAATCGCCCGCGACAACCGCCTGCCCTGCGTCTACCTGGTGGACTCCGGCGGCGCCTTCCTGCCGCTGCAGGACGAGGTATTTCCGGACCGCGAACACTTCGGCCGCATCTTCTACAACCAGGCCAATCTATCCGCCGCCGGCATTCCGCAGATCGCCGTGGTGATGGGCAGCTGCACCGCCGGCGGCGCCTATGTGCCGGCGATGAGCGACGAAACCGTCATCGTCAAGGAACAGGGCACCATCTTCTTGGGCGGCCCGCCGCTGGTAAAGGCCGCCACCGGCGAGGTGGTCAGCGCCGAAGAACTGGGCGGCGGCGATGTGCATACCAAAGTCTCCGGCGTGGCCGACCACCTGGCCCAGAACGATGCCCACGCGCTGGCCATCGCCCGCCGCATCGTGTCGGACCTGAACTGGAAAAAACAGGGCGAGCTGGACCGCGCCGAGCCCAAACCGCCACGCTACGCCGCGGAAGAAATCTACGGCGTGATCCCGGCCGATCCAAAAAAGCCGTTCGACGTGCGCGAGATCATCGCCCGGCTGGTGGACGATTCGGACTTCGACGAATTCAAACAAAACTACGGAAATACTCTAATAACGGGCTACGCCCGTTTAAATGGGTACCGCGTCGGCATCCTGGCCAACAACGGCATCCTGTTCTCCGAATCGGCGCTGAAAGGCGCGCACTTCGTCGAATTGTGCTGCCAGCGCGGCATCCCGTTGATCTTCCTGCAGAACATCACCGGCTTCATGGTGGGCAAGAAGTATGAGAACGGCGGCATCGCCAAGGACGGGGCCAAGCTGGTGACGGCCGTAGCTTGCGCCAAGGTGCCCAAGTTCACCGTGCTGATAGGCGGCAGCTTCGGCGCCGGCAACTACGGCATGTGCGGCCGCGCCTACTCGCCCCGCTTCCTGTGGATGTGGCCGAACAGCCGCATCTCGGTGATGGGCGGCGAGCAGGCCGCCGGCGTGCTGGCCCAGGTGAAGAAGGAACAACTGGGCGACGCCTTCACCCCAGAACAGGAAGAAGCGCTGAAAGCGCCGGTGCGCCAGCAGTACGAGGAACAGGGCCACCCCTACTATGCCAGCGCCCGCTTGTGGGACGACGGCGTGATCGACCCGGCCCAGACCCGCGACGTGCTGGCGCTGGCGATAGAAGCCGCCCTATCCGCCCCCGTCGAACCCACTCGCTTCGGCGTGTTCCGGATGTAAGGAGCGCAGAATGAGCTACGCCACGCTGCAAATCGAACACACCGGCAAAGCAGCCACCATCTGGCTGAACCGCCCGGAGCTGCACAACGCGCTGAACGAGGTGCTGATCGCCGAGCTGACCGAGGCGATGGGCCAGTTGAACCGCGACGAAACCGTGCGCGTCATCGTGCTGGCCGGCCGCGGCAAAAGCTTCTGCGCCGGCGCGGATCTGGACTGGATGCGCCGCGCCGCCGGCTACAGCGAAGCGGAAAACCTGGCCGACGCGCAAAAGCTGGCCGCCATGCTGAAGAGCGTCTACCGCAGCGCCAAGCCAGTGATCGCCCGCATCCACGGCGCGGCCATGGCCGGCGGCACCGGCCTGGCGGCCGTCTGCGACGTAGCCATCGCCACTGACGCCGCCAAGTTCGCCCTGACAGAAGTGCGGCTGGGCCTGATCCCGGCCACCATCGGCCCCTATGTCGCCGACGCGATAGGCTGGCGCCAGGCCAGGCGTTATTTCCTGTCCGCCGAGCGCATCTCCGCCGCCGCCGCTTTGCAATTGGGCCTGGTTCACGAGTTGGTCAGCGAGGAACGGCTGGACGCGCGCGTGGCGGAAATCGCAGAGGAACTGGCCAAGGGCGCGCCCGGCGCGCTGCGCGAGGCCAAGCTGCTGTTGGCGGAGCTGCGCGAAGGCTCGCCGTGGGACGACGCGCTGCTGGAACGCACCGCCGGCCGCATCGCCTCCATCCGCGCCGGCGACGAGGCGCGAGAGGGCCTGGCGTCGTTCTTCGAAAAACGCGCGCCGAAGTGGCAGGAATAAAGATGGATAAGCGGCTGCTTCGCCCCCTCTCCCCCAGCCCCTCTCCCACAGGGGGAGAGGGGAGCCATCGAGCGTCGGCCACGCCGTGGCAACTGAACGCAGTTGGGAATGAAGGCCAGTCGAACCATGCCGCCCATAGCCCCTCTTCCTTACTGAGGAATGAGCGCGGTCAAGCTCCAGCCTGGCGAGCCAACGCGCTTGCAGATGCACACCAGCCCAACAGCGCCGCCCATAGCCCCTCTTCCTTACTGAGGAAAGAGCGCGGTCAAGCTCCAGCCTGGCGATCAAGCACGCTTGTGGATGCACACCAGCCCAACAGCGCCGCCCATAGCCCCTCTTCCTTACTGAGGAAAGAGCGCGGTCAAGCTCCAGCCTGGCGAGCCAACGCGCTTGCGGATGCACACCAGCCCAACAGCGCCGCCCATAGCCCCTCTCCCCTCGCGGGTGAGGGGTTGGGGAGAGGGGGCGATGCCGCTCTCTCATTCACAACCAGACAACGCCCAACTGGCAGACCATGAAAGATTGCCATGTTCAATAAAATCCTGATCGCCAACCGCGGAGACCAGCAGCCGCAGGGCTGCGCAGCTGCGCAGCAAAATCGCCTGCCGGCGCGCCTGCGCCGGGGCGGTTTCGCCGCGGGAGACCACCATGTTCAATAAAATATTGATCGCCAACCGCGGCGAAATCGCCTGCCGCGTCATCCAAACCGCCAAGGCCCTGGGCATCGCCACCGTCGCCGTCTATTCCGACGCCGACGCGAACGCCCGCTTCGTCAAGCTGGCCGACGAGGCCTATCGCCTCGGCCCGGCGCCGGCCGCCGAGTCCTATCTGCGCGCGGACCGGATCCTGGCCATCGCCCAGCAGAGCGGCGCCCAGGCTGTGCATCCCGGCTACGGCTTCCTGTCCGAGAACGAAGACTTCGCCGCCGCCTGCGAGGCCGCCGGCATCGCCTTCATCGGCCCGCCGGCCTCGGCCATCGCGGCCATGGGCAGCAAGTCCGCCGCCAAGGCGCTGATGGAAAAAGCCGGCGTGCCCCTGGTGCCCGGCTACCATGGCGATGATCAAGATCCCGCGCTGCTGCAAAGCCAGGCCGACGCCATCGGCTACCCGGTGCTGATCAAGGCCAGCGCCGGCGGCGGCGGCAAGGGCATGCGCATCGTGGAGAAAAGCGAAGACTTCGCCGCCGCCCTCGCCTCCTGCCAGCGCGAAGCGCGCGCCAGCTTCGGCGACGACAAGGTGCTGGTGGAGAAATACCTGACCAAGCCCCGCCATGTTGAAATCCAGGTGTTTGCCGACAAGCTGGGCGGCTGCGTCTACCTGTTCGAGCGCGACTGCTCGGTGCAGCGCCGCCATCAAAAAGTGCTGGAAGAAGCGCCGGCCCCCCACCTGCCGCAGGCCACCCGCCAGGCCATGGGCGAAGCCGCCGTCGCCGCCGCCCGCGCGGTGGGTTATGTCGGCGCCGGCACGGTCGAGTTCATCATGGACGTGGACACGGGCAAGTTCTACTTCATGGAGATGAACACCCGGCTGCAAGTGGAGCACCCGGTGACCGAGATGATCACCGGCCAGGACCTGGTGGCCTGGCAGCTGGCCGTCGCCGCCGGCGGCGCGCTGCCGCTGAAGCAGGAGCAGCTGGCGATGTGCGGCCACGCCATCGAGGCGCGCATTTACGCCGAAGATCCGGACAAGGGCTTCCTGCCGTCCACCGGCGCCTTGGTCCACTTGGCGACGCCTGTAGAGTCCGCCCACGTGCGCATCGACACCGGCGTGGAACAGGGCGACGCCATTTCGCCGTTCTACGACCCGATGATCGCCAAGCTGATCGTCTGGGGCGAAACCCGCGAGGCGGCGCTCAGGCAGATGGACGCCGCGCTGGCGCAGTATCAAATCGTCGGCCTGTCCAGCAATGTGTCCTTCCTGCGCCGCATCGTGAACCACCCCAGTTTTGCCAGCGGCCAGGTCGATACCGGCCTGATCGCGCGCCATCACGACGAACTGTTGCCGCCGCCCGCCGCGCCCAGCGCCAAGCAACTGGCCCTGCTGGCGCTGGCCGAAGCGCTGGCACAGCAAGCACCCTACCCGGCGGCCGCCGGCTGGCGCTTGAACGGCGAGCAGACGCGCCGTTTCGCCTTCCGTCTGGATGAAGAAGAGTACAGCGCGACGCTGCGCCATCAGGCGGACGGCTTCATCGTCTCCGTGGACGGCCAATCGTTCGCCGCGCGCGCGCAATTGCAAGGCTCGCAACTGCTGGCCGTGCTGGATGGCTCCACGGTCAAGGCCACCGTGGCGCGCCACGGCGCGCAGCGGGTGCTGTTTGAAAACGGCGAGCGTCTGGCGCTGGAATGGGTGGACCCCTATGCCTACACCGAGCTGGGCGTTCACGGCGAGACCCACCTCAAGGCCCCGATGCCGGGCCGCGTAGTGGCGCTGCTGGCCGAAATCGGCAAGAAGGTGGCCAAGGGCTCGCCGCTGCTGATCCTGGAAGCGATGAAGATGGAACACACCATCACCGCCCCAGGCGACGGCGTGGTCCAGGATTTCTACTTCGCTGCCGGCGAGCAGGTTAACGATGGTGACGAACTGGTAGACTTTGCCGCAGAATGATGAGGACATAAAACCAACAGCAAGGACAGCTCATGCACATCGCCCTGGAAAACATCCGCAAGCTGCAACACAACGGCCAGACGGAACAAGCCTTGCGAGAGGCGCAAGACTTGCTGCGCCAGCAGCCGCAGCATGCGGACCTGCATTATCTGGCCGCCTGCCTGCACGATGGCCGCGGCGAAGAGGCCGAGGCGATTCCGCACTATCTGCAAGCACTGGAAATGGGCATCAGCGGCCATGACGCCGCCGGCGCCTGGCTGGGCCTGGGCAGCAGCTACCGCGCCCTGGGCCAGTACCGGGAGGCCGAGATGGCCCTGCGCGAGGGGCTGCATCATTTCCCGGACGACAAGGCCATGCAAGCCTTTCTGGCCATGGCCTTGTACAACCTTGGCCGCCACAAGGAAGCCACCGAAAGGTTGCTGGCCTTGCTGGCCGATACCAGCGCCGATGAGGACATCCGCCGCTACCGCCAAGCCATGCGCTTTTACGCCCAAGACCTGGATAAAACCTGGTAAGACCAGCCCGCAAGCGGAGGACTATACGATGGACCCCATCATCATTGATCACCCCGGCCTGGCGCTGGCCGGTTACAGCATCGCCACCGGCAAGCAAAACGACGACAATCTGCGCCAGATTCCCGCCTTTTGGAACGATTACTCGGTGAAGCTGCGCCAGCCCTTGCTGAACGCGCTGCAGCGCCCCCACGCGCCGGAATACGGCGTGGTCTGCGACTTCGACCCCGCCAGCGAGCGCTTCCGCTACCTGATAGGCATGGAATGCCCGGACGAGCGCGCGCTGCCGGAAGGCTGCGAACGCCGCCGCATCGGGCCTGCCAAATACGCCGTGTTCTCCACGCCGCCGGCCGCGCCAGCCGATTTCGGCCAGGCCATCGTCCAGACCTGGCAACACATTTATCAAAGTTGGCTGCCCGCCTCCGCCAAATGGGAGCACGCCGCCGGCGAAACCTTCGAGCGTTACGACGGCCGCTGCGCGCCGGGCCAGGAGACGCTGCAGATGGACATCTACATTCCCGTTCAGCCTAAACGCTAAGAATTGATCCCCATGCAAAGCGTCAAGATTGTCGAAGTCGGCCCGCGCGACGGGCTGCAAAACGAAAAGCAGACCGTGAACGCCGCCGTCAAGCTGGAGCTGATCCGCCGTCTGGCGGACAGCGGCCTGTCCGCCATAGAAGCCGGCGCCTTCGTCTCGCCCAAATGGGTGCCGCAAATGGCCGACAGCGCCGAAGTGCTGGCCGCGCTGGACCTGTCCGGCCCCATCGCCTACCCGGTGCTGGTGCCCAACGACAAGGGCCTGGACGCCGCGCTGGCAGCCGGCGCGCGCGAGATCGCCGTTTTCGGCGCCGCCAGCGAGAGCTTCAGCCAGAAAAACATCAACGCCAGCATCGCCGAGAGCCTGCAGCGCTTTGAAAGCGTGACCCGGCGCGCGCTGGACGCCGGCCTCAAGGTGCGCGGCTACGTGTCCTGCGTGGTGGGTTGTCCCTACGAGGGCAAGATCGCGCCGCAAAAAGTGGCCGACGTGGCCAAGGCGTTATCCGAGCTGGGCTGCTACGAAATCTCGCTGGGCGACACCATAGGCGTGGGCACGCCGGCTTCGGTGCGCGAGATGCTGGACGCCGTGCTGCGCGCGCTGCCGGCGGTGCGCCTGGCCGGCCACTACCACGACACCTATGGCATGGCCATCGCCAATATCCGCGCCTCGCTGGACGCCGGCCTGCGCGTGTTCGACGCCTCCGTCGCCGGCCTGGGAGGCTGCCCCTACGCCAAGGGCGCGTCCGGCAATGTGGCCACCGAGGACGTGGCCTACCTGCTGGCCGGCGAGGGCTACCACACTGGCATCGATCTGACTAAACTGGTGGCCGCCTCCTGGCACATCGCCGACGCGCTGGGCAAAGCCCCCGCCTCCAAGCTGGCGCACGCGCTCGGCCGCCAGGGCTAAACCATATCGGCCGGCCCGTCCCCATCCAGAGAGCCACAAAACGGGCCGCCACAGGAGAAACCATGCAAGCAAGCAACACCCCGATCTGGACGCCCTCGGCCGAACGGCTGGCCGGCTGCCATCTCACCGCCTTCACCCGCCTGGCCGAAACCATATGGGGCCGCCCGCTGCCGGACTACCGCAGCCTGTGGCACGCCAGCGTGGAAGATCCCGCGCGCTTTTGGTCCCTGGTCTGGGATTACTGCGGTGTGATAGGCGACAAGGGCGAGGTAGCGCTGGAAAACGGCGACGACATGCTGGCCGCCCGCTTCTTCCCGCAAGCCCGGCTCAATTACGCGGAAAACCTGCTGCGCCGCGACGACGACAGCCTGGCCGTGGTGTTCCGCGGCGAAGACAAGATCGAGCAAAAGCTGAGCTGGCGCGAGCTGAACCAGCAAGTCTCCCGCCTGCAGCAAGCCATGCGCGCCGCCGGCATCCAGCCTGGCGACCGCGTGGCCGGCTTCATGCCCAATATGCCGGCCGCCCTGGCCGCCATGCTGGCCGCCAGCAGCCTGGGCGCGGTGTGGACCAGCGGCTCGCCGGACTTCGGCCTGGACGGCGCGCTGGACCGCTTCGGCCAGACCGAGCCGAAAATCCTGTTCTGCCCGGACGGCTACTGGTACAACGGCAAGGCCGTGGACATCCGCAACAAGATGATCCAGCTGGCGCAGCAACTGCCCAGCGTGGAGCGCATCGTCGTCGCGCCGTATCTGAGCGCCGACGGCGCGGCCTTCGCCGCCGAGGTGCCGAAGGCGCAAACCTGGGACGCCTTCCTCGCCGGCTACGACGCCCGCCCGGTGGAGTACGTCCGCCTGCCGTTCAACCACCCGCTGTTCATCCTCTACTCCAGCGGCACCACCGGCAAGCCCAAGTGCATCGTGCACGGCGCCGGCGGCACCCTGCTGCAGCACCTGAAAGAACATCAGCTGCACGCCGATATCCATTCCGGCGACCACTTCTTCTACTTCACCACCTGCGGCTGGATGATGTGGAACTGGCTGGTAAGCGGCCTGGCCTCCGGCGCGGCGCTGATGCTGTACGACGGCTCGCCCTTCGCCGACGAAGGCCGCGTGCAATGGGACTACGCCGCCGATCACGGCTTCACTCACTTCGGCACCTCGGCCAAATACATAGACAGCCTGCGCAAAACCGCCATCGTGCCGGCGCGCGACTGGCAGCTGCCGCGGCTGCGCAGCGTGTTCTCCACCGGCTCGCCGCTGGTGGCGGAAAGCTATGACTGGGTGTATGAGAACATCAAGCCCGATGTCAGCCTGGCCTCGATCTCCGGCGGCACCGACATCGTGTCCTGCTTCGCCCTGGGCGCGCCCACCCTGCCGGTCTACCGCGGCGAACTGCAATGCCGCGGCCTGGGCATGGCGGTGGACATCTTCGACGAACTGGGCCGCCCGGTATGGCAGGAAAAGGGCGAGCTGGTCTGCACCAAGCCCTTCCCGTCCATGCCCATCGGCTTCTGGAACGACCCGGACGGCGCCAAATATCATCAGGCCTACTTCCATCGCTTCCCCGGCATCTGGTGCCATGGCGACTACGCCGAGATCACTGCCCACGATGGCGTGATCATCTATGGCCGCTCCGACGCGGTGCTGAACCCCGGCGGCGTGCGCATCGGCACCGCCGAGATCTACCGCCAGGTGGAGGCCTTCCCGGAAATCCTGGAAAGCCTGGCCGTGGGCCAACTGTGGCAGGATGACGAACGCGTGGTGCTGTTCGTCAAGCTGCGCGACGGCGTGGCGCTGGACGAGGCGCTGATCAGCCGCGTCAAAACCCAGATCAAGAACGGCGCCAGCCCGCGCCACGTCCCCGCGCGCATCGTCGCCGTGGCGGACATCCCCAAGACAGTCAGCGGCAAGATCGTGGAGCTGGCGGTCAAGAACATCATCCACGGCCGCCCGGTCAGCAATGTCAGCGCCCTGGCCAATCCGGAGGCGCTGAAGCTGTTCGAAAATCTGAAAGAACTGGGCGAATAAATTCGCCGCGCAAACGTATGGCAAAACGAGGACATCGGTCCTCGTTTTTTATTTTGCGCCGCGAAAGCCCGCAATCCGCAAACCCTTGTGGCGAAAATGGCTTGGTGCCAACTCGCTGGCGGCCCATGCGCCGTTTGAAAACCTGGTTCAGACCGAACTGGATTATCATGAAAGGGGAAGCATCCATCTTTCCAGTCGCGACCGGCATCAAGAAATGGGCGGCATCCGCCGAAATACAGGCGGAACGCGGCGATTATCGGAGCGCGCAAACATGTTAAGTCGACAGCAAAGAAATTGGGGCGTGCAGCAATGGGCGGCTTACCTGAAAGACAGGGAGATACCCGTCTTAGCGGCCACGCGCGATGCCTTTCTGCAACTGAAATCGCAAGGCCAGGACGCGCCGGAATTCTCGCCCAAGCAACTCGCCGAACGCGCGCAGGAAGATCCCTATTTGGCGGTCAAATTGCTGATAGAAGCGGAGCGGCATCGGTCGCGGCGCCTAGGCAAGGAAACCACCACCCCGCTGGCCGCCATTCTTCAGCTTGGCAGCGACGAATTATATGCGCTGATTGCCGGCAGCCCTGTCGTAGCGCTTGAGCATCCGGGCTGGCAGGCCGCCGTTTCGACAGCGGTCATGGCGTCCGGCATCGCCCGCGCCTGGTCCAATTTCCGCTCCGACGCTTCGCCCGAGGAAATTTCGCTCGCCACCCTGCTTTCCGAAACCGGCGAGTTGCTGCTGTGGCATTTCGCGCCGGAATTGCCGATGCAGGCCATAGCGGAATTCGAAGCCGGGCGCTCCAACCGCACCAGCCTGGCGCAATTGAATACCGCTGGTTTCACTTTCCGGCAATTGACCCTGGTTTTAGCCGAAGAGTGGAAACTGCCGCAAATGATCAGCCAGCTGATCCGCGGCGTGGATCGGCCGCGCACCCATATCGCGCAAATCGCCATCGACTGCGCCCGCCACCTGATGCAAAACCCGGACAACCCGGCCCTGCCTTCCGACATCGGCCATATCGCCGAATACCTTCCCGGCATCGCCAAGGAAAAGCTGGTTTCCATTTTGCCGATTTCCGAAGACCAGCAGGCCCATATCCTGGCTCATCTGCTGGAGGAATAGCGGCGGCCGCGCCTGGCCGGCAAGGCTCAAAGCCGCCGCAATGGCAAGCGCCGGCGTCCTTTGCCGAGTCTCAATCCGGCGCTTGCGCGGGCGGCAGCCGCTGCAGCAAGGCGAAAGTGAGATTGTCCTCGCGCGGTCGGTGGCCGGTCCACAATACCTGCCAGCCCGGCTCCGCCATGCCCTCGCTCTTGTCACGCACCACCAGCCAGTAATCGCAAGGCGGCGTTTCCCCTGCGGGAAACGGCACCAGGTCCATGTCCGCGTAGTATTTCCAGCTGATCAGCGCCAGGCGGTTGTAACGCTCGGTGGCGATGCAGGACACGCCGCCCGCGGGCAGTTTGCGCAACATGCTCTGCACCACCGGACGATAGCTCTTGGCGGCATCGAACCAGGGCAACCACAAGGACATGGCCAGGCCCCACAGCAAAATCAGGCCGGCGGTCCAATTGGTGATGGCCTGGCGGCCGCGCAGATGCGGCCGGCTCAGCGCCCATAGCCAAACCAGCGTCGCCAGCAGCGCCCCCACGGCCTGCCACCAGGACACATGGGGCTGGTAAAAGGGGCTGAAATATCGCGCGCGTCCGGCCAAGCCCTCCGGCCAGCCGTAATTCATCGCCGCCCAGCCCAGCCATACCAGAAGACCGAACAAACCGAAGGTCATCAACGCGAACCAGTTCAGGAAGGCGGCCGCGCCGCGCCGCAGCGTGTCCAGCTCCACCGCCGCCAGGATGGACAGCGGCAGCAGCAACGGCATGGCGTCGGTGATGCTGGCGCGGTCAGACAGGGTCAGCAGCAGCGCGATCATCAAGGTGAACAACAAGGGCAGCTGCAGCTTGGGCGATTGCAATTGCCGGTTGCGGTACAGCGTCCACAACGCCAGCGGCCAGGCCGGAAAGGCAAACCACAGCACGTTCTTGGTGTAGTAGCCAAAGTCGTGGAACAGACGCACATGATGGAAGCCGCTGGTCTGGCCCAGGGCGTAATTGGACCACCAATCGGCAAACACGGCGGGGTATTCGCGCAACAGCAGCAGGGGCCAGATCAGCGTGGCGGGCAAGGCCACCAGCAAGGCCAGCAGCAGCGTCAGCGCGTAGTTCTTGTGGCGCCAGGCGCTGAAGGCCGGCAGCATCAGCGCAGTCAGCCAGATCAGCATCAGGTCCGCCAGGCTGCCGCCCAGGAAAGTGGCCACGCTGGCCGCGCCCAGCAAGGCGCCGGCGAGCCCAGGCGAGCGCAGGCTCAGCGACAGCGAGTAAAAGGCGGCCACGAAGCCGGCAAAACCGGCGATGACGGGCGTGAGCTGATGGCCGGACTCGACCAGGCCCAGGCAGCCAATCAGGATCATCACCACGCTGCGGCCATGGCGGCGGCCTATCAGGTCGCGCCCCGCCATGCCCGCCAGCAGCAAGGCCAGCGACATCAGGAGCGGCGTGGCCAGCCGGGCGGCGTCATGCGCCGTCAACAGCCACGGCGAAAACAGCTTGATGCAGCCCGCCGCCAGCCAGTAGTACAGCGGCGGATTGTCCAGGTAAGGCACGCCGTTCAGCGTGGGCAGCAGCCAGTCGCCGCTGCGCAACATGGCTTGCGCCACCGCCAGCACATACGGCTCGTCAGGCTTCCACGGGTCATGCCCCAGGATGCCGGGCCACAGCCAGATAAAGCACAGCAGCAGCAAGACCCAGGGTTTTTCGGTTGGCTTGGCCAATTGGCTGGCCTGAGCGGAATAAGTCAGCATGGTCGTTTGGACTCCGCTTACCGGCGGCCGGGAGCGGTTCGATTTGGGTATGGGAGGACGGGTCGCCGATTACGGCGACCGACTCGGCTGGTCATTATATCCCGATAGGCGATGAACCATCAGGCTGGCCATCGCCGCGCGCGCAAAGCAAAAAAGGCAGCCATGGCTGCCTTTTTTCCAGATGCTTCGTCTACGACAAACGCGATTAGCGCTTGAAGAAGCTGCCGAACTTCTGGTTGAACTTGTCCACGCGACCTGCGGTGTCCACGATCTTTTGCTTGCCGGTGTAGAACGGGTGGCAGCTGGAGCACACTTCGATGGAGAAGGCGTCCTTGGACATGGTGGACTTGGTCACGAACTGGTTGCCGCAGGAGCAGGTAACGTTCAGTTCTTTGTAGTTCGGGTGAATATCGGTTTTCATCTCTCTACCTTTCAAATCGGGTACAGGGGTTTTGCCTGTACTGCTTTACGAAACACGGCATTATCCGCCGTTTGACTACCGTTGACAAGCGCAGGCGGCCAAACCCGGATCAAGCGCGGCGCCAGCTGGTGCCGCCCGCGCCGTCTTCCAGCACGATGCCCTTGGCGGTCAGCTCGTCGCGGATGCGGTCGGACTCGGCCCAGTTCTTGGCCGCGCGCGCGTCCTTGCGCGCCTGGATCAGCGCTTCCACTTGTTCCGCGGACAACTCGCCCTCGACCGCGCCGCCCTTGAGAAAGTCTTCCGGATCGCGGGCGAGCAGGCCCAGCACGCCGGCCAGGTCCTTCAGCAGGCGGGCCAGCAGCGGGTCGCGGCTCTTGTTCACCTCGCCCGCCAGCTCGAACAGCACCGCCACCGCCTCGGACGAATTGAAGTCGTCGTCCATCGCCGCCTTGAAGCGCGCAGCGTAGGCGTTGTTCCAATCAATGCCTTGGGACGCCGGCAATTCGATGCCGCGCAGGGCGGTATACAAGCGGGTCAGGCCCTGCTTGGCGTCGTTGAGGATGCTGTCGGTGTAGTTCACCGGGCTGCGGTAGTGGCTGCGCACGATGAAGAAGCGGATCACTTCGCCGTCGAAATGCTGCAGCACATCGCGGATGGTGAAGAAATTGCCCAGGCTCTTGGACATTTTCTCGCCGTCGACATTGATGAAGCCGTTGTGCAGCCAGTAATTGACGTACTGGTGGCCATGCGCGCCCTCGGACTGGGCGATTTCATTCTCATGGTGCGGGAACTGCAGGTCCTCGCCGCCGCCGTGGATGTCGAAATGCTCGCCCAGATGATGGCAGCTCATCACCGAGCACTCGATATGCCAGCCCGGACGGCCCTTGCCCCACGGGCTGTCCCAGGACGGCTCGCCCGGCTTGGCGGCCTTCCACAGCACGAAGTCCAGCGGATCGCGCTTGTTCGGGTCCACTTCCACGCGCTCGCCGGCCCGCAGCTTGTCCAGGGTGCGGCCGGACAGTTTGCCGTAGCCCTCGAACTCGCGCACCGCGTAGTAGACGTCGCCATTGGCGGCCGGATAGGCCTTGCCGTTGGCGATCAGCTGTTCGATCAGCGCGATCATGCCGCCCACATGATGGGTGGCGCGCGGCTCGTGCGTCGGCGGCAGCAGGCCCAGCGCGGCCGCGTCCTGGTGCATGTCGGCGATGGTTTCTTCCACCAGCTGGTCCGGCGTGATGCCGCGCTCCAGCGCGCGCTTGATGATCTTGTCTTCGATATCGGTGATGTTGCGGACGTAAGTCACGTCGTAACCGGAGGTCTTGAGCCAACGGTAGATCACGTCAAAAGCAGCCAGCATGCGCGCGTGGCCGATGTGGCAGAGGTCGTAGACGGTCATGCCACAGACGTACATGCGCACTTTGCCGGGTTCGATGGGTGTGAACGCTTCCTTCTGGCGGGTCAGTGTGTTGTACAGACTCAGCATGTTTGCAACCTATGGTGTTCGGTCAAAAAGAGGGAGATTGTAACAGATGGCGCGCGGCCGCAGCAGCCGCCAAGCAAAAACCGCCGGCGAGCCGGCGGTTTGGATGGCGCGTGGCGTTCAGATCTTGGGCCAGGCGATGGGGCGGTAATCCGGCAGGCCATCCTTGAACGGCGGGATGCGCTCGCCCTCCATCAGGGGCTTGACGTAGTCGAGGAAGGCCTGGGTCACGCTGAAGCCATCCTCGCCGATGAATTCCGGCGGCAGGCACTTTTCCTTGTCCCCCACCGCGGACAAGGGCACTTCCGCCACGTTCCAGCAGTAGGGATGGTCGTTCAGGCGCTCGATGCCCGCCATCAGACCGGTCTTGCCGGCCAGCAGCCACTCCACCGCGCGCTCGCCCATCACATAGGCTTGGCGCACGTCGGTGGCGGAAGCCAGGTGGCCGCCGGCGCGCTGCAGATAGTCCACCTGGGCCACGTGGGCGGAAATGCCGCGCTCGCTCAGGATCAGCTGGGCCAGCCAGTGGCCGGCGCCGCCCAGTTGCTCGTGGCCATAGGTTTCGGACTTCTTGGCCTCGGCGACGAAGCGGCCGTCCTTGTCCGTGATGCCCTCCGCCACGGCGATGGCGCACTGGCCGTACTTGGCCAGGCTGGCGTCCAGCGCAGCCAGGAAACGCTCCTGATCGAACGGCACTTCCGGCAACAGCAGGATGTGCGGCGCTTCCTGCGGGCTGCGCGAAGAGGCGGCGCAGGCGGCGGCCAGCCAGCCGGTGTGGCGGCCCATGGTCTCCATGATGAAAACGCGGCCCCAGCCCATGCTGGTCATGTCCAGGCCCACCTCGCGCATGGCGCTGGCCAGGAATTTGGCGGACGAGCCGTAGCCCGGGCTGTTGTCGGTGCCGACCAAGTCGTTGTCTATGGTCTTGGGAATGCCGATCACGCCCAGCTTGTAGCCGGTATGCTTTTCAAAATCCACCAGGCGCTCGGCGCAACCCAGCGAGCCGTTGCCGCCATTGATCAGCAGATAGTGAATGTCGTGCTTGGCCAGCACGTCGCGCAGGCGCAGCCAGTCTTCCGGCGCCTCCTCGAAGGTGCCGATCATGCGGCGGCTGACGCCGAAGCTGCCACCCGGCATGAAGGCGAGCTGGGCGATGGCGGTGTCGGGCACGCCATCGGTATCGCACAGGCGCCCTTCCAGCAAGCCCGCCAAGCCATCAAAGGCGGCATACAGCGACAGGCCCAGCCGGCGCGCGGTCTCAATCGCGCCCTGGGCGGAAGCGTTCAGCACGGCGGTGGGACCGCCGGATTGCAGATATACAGCTCTTGGTTTGGACATGGCGTTCTACCTGTAGGGTAAAAGTAGCGCCTGGCGCCGCAACAGCCCGCAAGCCAGGCATCGGATAGGCACACCTTACCACCACGCCCGAATACGGCTCAACCTCGCCAGAGCGCCGATTTACAAGCGTTTGATCCTTCGCAAATCGATTATTCCGATGCAGGCCACCCAAGACGCGAGCCATGGCGCGGCCGGCAAAAGTAATAAAACAACAAACGATTGATCTATAAAGCTCTAAACGCGCTACAAGGCAACATCCTGCGCCTCCGGGCAAGCCATGCGCGCGATGCGCGCGCGCAACACCCTATCGCGCCAAGCGCCGCCGCCAGACCCGCCCCCTCATCCCGGCTCGGGACACACGCCGCTGCCCCACGCAAACTGTCAGACGAAAAAAAACCTCCCGCCAAAACGGGAGGTCTTGATCTTGCCGACAGGCGCGGGCTTTACTTCCAGCTGTCCTTCAGGCCCACGGTGCGGTTGAACACCGCCTTGACGCCCGGCTGGTGCTCGTAACGGTCGGTCACGAAGTAACCCAGGCGTTCGAACTGGAAGCGCGTTTCCGGCGCCGCCTGCAGCACAGAAGCCTCGACATAGGCCGGGACCAGCTTCAGCGATTCCGGATTCAGGAATTGGCGGAAGTCGACATATTCGCCGTCCTCGCCGCGCACCGCATCGGGGCGCGACTCGGTGAACAGGCGATCATACCAGCGCACATCGGCCTGGATGGCGTGCACGGCCGACACCCAGTGGATCACGCCCTTGACCTTGCGGCCTTCCGGGTTCTTGCCCAGGGTGTCGTGGTCGATCGAGCACTTCAGCTCGACGATCTCGCCATTGGCGTCCTTCACCACTTCCTCGCACTTGATCACGTAGGAGTAGCGCAGCCGCACTTCGCCGCCGGCGGTCAGGCGCTGCCACTTGGGCGGCGGCACCTCGGCGAAGTCGTCGCGCTCGATCCAGATTTCGCGGGCGATGGGCACATCGCGCTCGCCGAACTCCGGGTGATGCGGGTGGAACGGCGCGCTGCGGCTGGCGGTGACGGCGGCGTCATAGTTGGTCAGCGTCACTTTCAGCGGGTTGACCACGGCCATCACGCGCGGCGAATCGTTTTCCAGCGTCTCGCGCACCGCGCCTTCCAGAATGGCCATGTCGATGATGTTTTCGCTCTTCGACACGCCGATGCGCTGGGCGAACAGCTTGATGCCGGCCGGGCTGTAGCCGCGGCGGCGCATGCCGGCGATGGTGGGCATGCGCGGATCGTCCCAGCCGGTGACGAAGCCGTCGTTGACCAAGGCTTGCAGCTTGCGCTTGGAGGTCAGCGCGTACAGCAGCTCCAAGCGCGAGAATTCGATCTGCTGCGGATGGTGCTCGATGCTGATGTTGTCCAGCACCCAGTCGTACAGCGGGCGGTGGTCTTCAAACTCCAGCGAACACAGCGAATGCGTGATGCCCTCGATGGCGTCGGAGATGCAGTGGGTGTAGTCGTACATCGGGTAGATGCACCACTTGTCGCCGGTGCGGTGATGATGCACGCGGCGGATGCGGTAGATGGCCGGATCGCGCAGATTGATGTTGGGCGAGGCCATGTCTATCTTCAGGCGCAGCGTCTTGCTGCCGTCGGCGAACTCGCCGTTCTTCATCCGGGTGAACAGGTCCAGGTTCTCTTCCGGGCTGCGCTCGCGGTAGGGGCTGTTCTTGCCCGGCTCGGTCAGGCTGCCGCGATACTGGCGCATTTCCTCGGCGGATAGGTCATCCACATAGGCCTTGCCGGCCTGGATCAGCTCAACGGCGTAATCGTACAGGCGGTCAAAGTAGTCCGAAGCGAAACGAACCTCGCCGTTCCACTTGAAGCCCAGCCAGGCGATGTCCTCCTTGAACGCCTCGACGAACTCGTCCGATTCCTTTTCCGGATTGGTGTCGTCCATGCGCAGATTGCACTGGCCCTGGTAATCTTCGGCCAGGCCGAAATTGATGCAGATCGCCTTGGCATGGCCAATGTGGGCGAAGCCATTCGGCTCCGGCGGGAAGCGCGTCATCACGGAACCGCGGCGGCCCGTGGCCAGGTCCTCGTCGATGATGCTGCGAATGAAGTTGTTGACAACCGGCGCGTGGTTTTCCGTGCTCATGTTCTGGCTGTGGGTATGGATAGCGAATCGGCCATTGTAACCGATTTTCAGCGCATTTTCCGAGAGGGCGCAGATACCCGAGGGAAGTGGCGAACGCTCCCGCCGAATCGGCGCCTGCCACGGCTCAGCCTACCCGCTCCAGCACCACTTCCCACAAGGCCTTGGGCAGGCCGTATTTGCCAGACACACGATGTTCCAGCGACAGCACGCGCCAGCCGTCCGCAAACAGTTGGCGCACCGCCCGCTCGTTGAAAAAGCGCTTGGGGGAGCCTTCCACCAGATAATAATCGGGCGCGATTTCAGGATGGCCGCTGGAGCCGTAATGGTGATCGTCGGTAGCGTTGAGCCGGCACAGCAGCTTGCCGCCAGGCGGCAGGCTCTGGCGAATGCGCGCCACGATATCCAGCGTTTCATCCCAAGGAAAATAATGCAGCGACAGGCTGGCCACCGCCGCGCCAGGCTGCCGTCCATTCAACGGGAACGGTTGCCGGGCATCCTGACAGTGGAACTCGCCGCCCGGCGCGCGACGGCGACGGCCTCCGCCGACAGGTCGAAAGCGATCAACGCCAGCCCCGCTTCCATCAGCGTGGCGGAATCCTCGCCCTCGCCGCAGCCTATCTCCAGCACCGGGCCATGCGCGCACGACTCGCGCAGCATGGGCAGCCAGCGCGCCAACCAAGCATCGCGCGCGCCGCCCAAGCGGACATCCGACACTGCTTCTGGCTCTCTCATAAAACCACCGCCACAAACCGCCATCGACGCCGCGATGGCGGCCGATCATGCAAGACAGACGCGCCACTCATATCAGCGCCCTGCTCGTCAGCCGCTCCAGCTGCCGCAGCGGAGACTTGGCCGGATCGTCCATTTTCTCCAGCGGCAGCCACAGCGTCTGCTCCAGCATGAACTGGCCGGACATCACCGCGTGCGAGGCGTGATCGGAGAAACAGATCCAGGCGCCGCCCGGCGCGAACGGCACGGTCTGCTGCGGGCAATCCTTCTGATAAGCCAAATCAGCCTTCATCGCATCGTGCAGATGCAGCATGATGTGATCGTAAGCGCTGCGTTTGCGTTTGGTGATTTTCAAAGCCGCCAGCAGCGCGGCCGAGCCCGGCCATTGGCGCGGCACGCGCGGCAGCATCTTTCTGGCCATGTCCTCGAACGGCTCGCCCACGCGCCATACGCGCGGCTCGCCCGCCGGGTTGACGTTGCAGAACACGCGCAGGATGCGCTCGCCATAAGTGGGGCGCGACGGGAAGGCGTCCACGTGCAGCCGGCTGTCGTCCTTGCGCCAAGAGGTCTTGCGGTCTTCCACCCGCACCAGGCGCAGGCTGGTGGGCGCGGCGCGGGTCTTGCCCTGATACTCCGGCAAAACCTGGGCCAGCAGATCCGCCGCCGCCTGCTGATAACGCGAGACCAGCGCGCGCACCGCCCGCTGGGCATCGTCGCCGCCCAGCACGCCATGCAGCGCCCCGTTGTTCGGCTCCAGGCTGATGTTCTTGCGCTTGGGATCGGCGATGGCGGGATTGAGCAAGGCTTGCTCGGCCGCGTCCAGCTTGAAGCCGAAATCAGGCACATGCAGCACCGCGCCCGCTTCCAGTTTTTTCACCCAGCCGGTTTCCCCAGCCTGCACGCTGACGATGCGCTCCGTCATGATTCCGCTTCCTTATCCATGGCGACAGGCGGCGCGCAAGCTATCGCTGCTGCGCCGCACAAAGCGACAGGGTACACCCAAACGCCCGGCAAAGGCAGCCCGCCGCCAGGACAGGCCAGGACAGCGCCTTGATTTGGCGGGAAAAATCCCGCAGACAAAAGCCCTACCCGCAGCCGGACAATTAAGCGCAATAAACAGTTGTTTATGCTGATTTTTTTATCGAAATGCGGCATAATGGCCGGCTGCCAGAAATAGACGTGAACGCATGACTACTCCGCAAGCCGCCAAACCTATCGATTCCTACCGCAAGTACTGGGCCAGCCGTTTCGGCACCGCCCCGTTCCTGCCGATGACCCGCGCCGAGATGGACCAGCTGGGCTGGGACTCCTGCGACATCATCCTGATCACCGGGGATTGCTATATCGACCACCCAAGCTTCGGCATGGCGCTGGTGGGCCGCTTGCTGGAGGCGCAGGGTTTTCGTGTCGGCATCATCTCGCAGCCGGACTGGCACAGCGCGGACGCCTTCCGCGAGCTGGGCCGGCCGAATCTGTTCTTCGGCGTCACCGCCGGCAATATGGATTCGATGATCAACCGCTACACCGCCGACCGCAAGCCGCGCTCGGACGACGCCTACACGCCGAACGCCGAGCCCAACAAGCGGCCGGACCGCGCCGTCACCGTCTACGCCCAGCGCTGCCGCGAAGCCTATCCCGGCATAGGCGTGATGATAGGCTCGATCGAGGCCAGCCTGCGCCGCATCGCCCATTACGACTACTGGAGCGACAAGGTCCGCCAGTCGGTGCTGATCACCTCCAAGGCCGACATCCTGCTGTTCGGCAACGCCGAGCGCGCGCTGGTGGAAATCGCCCACCGCGCGGCCAAAGGCGAGAAGCTCAATGAAATCCGCGACGTGCGCGGCACCGCCTTCATCGTGCCGCACGGCTGGAAGCCGGACGAAGAATGGCAGGAGATGGACTCCAGCGTGGTGGACGAGCCGGGCCGCGTCGATCCGCACCTGAATCCGTATCAAGAAATCCCGGAACAGGCGGCTGAGGCCACCAAGGGCATGGACCCGTCCAAGCCGCAGGTCATCCGCATCGAGTCGCGCGAGGAGCGCCTGGCCAAGCGCCGCGCCGAGCGCGCCAAGACCGTGCTGCGCATCCCAGCCTACGAAGCCGTGGCGCACGACCCGGTGCTGTACGCCCACGCCAGCCGCACCCTGCACCTGGAATCCAACCCCGGCAACGCCCGCGCCCTGGTGCAGCTGCACGGCGAGCGCGACGTGTGGCTGAACCCGCCGCCGATTCCGCTTTCCACCGAGGAAATGGACTTCGTCTACGGCCTGCCCTACGCCCGCAATCCGCACCCCAGCTACGGCGACGCCCACATCCCGGCCTGGGAGATGATCAAGTATTCGGTCAACATCATGCGCGGCTGTTTCGGCGGTTGCACCTTCTGCTCCATCACCGAGCACGAAGGCCGCATCATTCAGAGCCGTTCGGAAGAATCCATCCTGCGCGAGATCGAGGAAATCCGCGACAAGACGCCGGGCTTCACCGGCCACATCTCCGACCTGGGCGGCCCGACGGCGAACATGTACCGCCTCTCCTGCAAGGACCCGAAGATCGAATCGTCCTGTAGAAAGCTGTCCTGCGTGTTCCCGGACATCTGCGAGAACCTCAACACCGATCACAGCCACCTGATCCAGCTGTACCGCAAGGCGCGCGCGCTGCCGGGCGTGAAGAAGATCAACATCCAGTCCGGCCTGCGCTACGACCTGGCCGTGCGCTCGCCCGAGTACATCAAGGAACTGGTGCAGCACCACGTGGGCGGCTATCTGAAGATCGCGCCGGAGCACACCGAGGACGGCCCGCTGTCCAAGATGATGAAGCCGGGCATGGGCGCTTACGACAAGTTCAAGGAATTGTTCGAGCGCTTCAGCCGCCAGGCCGGCAAGGAACAGTATTTGATCCCCTACTTCATCGCCGCCCACCCGGGCACCAGCGACGAAGACATGATGAATCTGGCGCTGTGGCTGAAGAAGAACAACTTCCGCCTGGACCAGGTGCAGACCTTCACCCCCACGCCGATGGCGCTGGCCACCACCATGTGGCACACCCGCCGCAACCCGCTGAAGCGGCTGGGCCGCAGCTCGGAAAAGGTGGACGTGGTGCGCGACGGTTACCGCCGCAAGCTGCACAAGGCTTTTCTGCGCTACCACCACCCGGACAACTGGCAGATCATCCACGACGCGCTGCTCAATATGGGCCGCGGCGACCTGATCGGCCACAGCAAGCACTGCCTGATCCCGCCGACGCCGCCGGGCGACAAGGCCGCCGCCGTGCGCCACAAGATGGGCGCGCCCATGAACCGCGGCAAGAGCACCGGCGCGCGGCAGGCGCCGCAAGGCCAGCGCGGCAAGCCGGCGGCAGTCGGCGCGCGCGGCCAGGGCGGCAAACCGGCAACGGGCAAGCCGCCAGCCAGCCGCGCGCAAGGCAGCGGCAAGAAGTCGGGCCGCTGATGCCAGCACCACGCCACGCGCCAGCAATGGGCGTGGCGTTTTGATTTCCACCGCGCGCGCAGCATAAATGCCAATGGTCTAGCCATGGCTGGCGCCAAGGCGCAAAATGGCCAAGCCGGCCGCATGCGCAAGACCGCAACATGCGGCAGCTAAGCTGGCGGACAGACGACAGCGCGCCTTCCCTCGCGGAACAGAGGGCACGCGTAAAGAAGCGCAAGCAGAACCGCGAACAACCAGCCGCCCACGCAGCAAAGTCTCGCTCCGCTAGCGGGAGAGGGGCTGCGCAAGAGACCCATCCACGAGGCCAAGCATGATCCATATCGACTTCGACCACAGCTACGCCCGCGAACTTACGGGCGCCTGGGAAGCGGCGCAGCCGGAGGCGCCCTACTTGCCGCAGTTGCTGTATTGGAACGCCGCATTGGCCGACGAGCTGGGCCTGGACGCCAGCCAGGCCGGCGAAGCCGAGCTGGCCAGGCTGTTCTCCGGCGCGGCCCTGCCCGCAGGCGCCCAGCCCATCGCCCAGGCTTATGCCGGCCACCAGTTCGGCGGGCTGTCGCCGTCGCTGGGCGATGGCCGCGCCCTGCTCTTGGGCGAAGTGATAGACAAAAACGGCCTGCGCCGCGACATCGCATTCAAGGGCAGCGGCCGCACCGTGTTTTCCCGCCGCGGCGACGGCAAGGCGGCAGTCGGTCCCATGCTGCGCGAACTGATACTGGGCGAGGCCATGCAGGCCCTGGCCATCCCCGCCACCCGCGCGCTGGCGGTCGTGGCCACCGGCGAGGCCGTGCAGCGCGAACGGCCGCTGCCCGGCGCGGTGTTGACCCGCGTCGCCGCCAGCCATCTGCGCGTCGGCACCTTCCAATACTTCGCCATCCGCGGCGAAGCCGACATGCTGCGCAAGCTGGCCGACTACACCCTGGCCCGCCACTACCCGGAACTGGCGCGGCAAGAGAACCGCTACCTCAAGCTATTGCAAGCCGCGGCGGAACGGCAGGCGGCGCTGATCGCGCGCTGGATGCACGCCGGCTTCATCCATGGCGTGATGAACACCGACAATATGGCGCTGTCCGGCGAAACCATAGATTTCGGCCCCTGCGCCTTCATGGATGCCCACCACCCGGACACCGTGTTCAGTTCCATAGACCACAACGGCCGCTACGCCTACGGCAACCAGCCGGCCATCGCGCAATGGAACCTGGCCCGCTTCGCCGAGACCCTGCTGCCGCTGATCTCCCCGGACGATCCCGCCGCCGCCGTGCCGGCCGCCACCGAAATCATCGAAGGCTTCGCCGAACGCTATCAGGCCGCCTGGCTGGACCAGGCGCGCCGCAAGCTGGGCCTGCTGGACGCCAAGCCGGCCGATCTGCAATTAACGGAAGACTGGCTGGCCCTGCTGGCGGCCTACGGGGTGGACCACACCCTGGCCTGGCGCTATCTGGCCGACGAGGCGGAAGGCAGAAGCGAGCGCCTGGCTGCCCTGTTCCCCTCCCCGGACGCGCTGGAACCGTGGCTCAAACAATGGCACAACCGCCAGGTGCCGCGCACCCGCCGTCCGCAAGACATCGCCGCCGCCATGCGCCGCGAAAACCCGCTCTACATCGCCCGCAACCATCTGGTGGAAGAAGCGCTGGACGCCGCCAGCGAGCATGGCGACATGGGGCCCACCTTGAAACTATTGGAAGTCTTGCGCGACCCGTTCAACGAACGCGAGGGACTGGCGCGCTACGCGCTGCCGGCCGCGCCGGAAGTGGCGGAGGGATATAGGACGTTTTGTGGGACGTGACATGACTAAACCAAGCTTCACGCTGCGCCAAGCGACGCTAAGTGACGAACCGGTGGCTTTCGAAATTTTCGAAGCGGCTATGAAACATTACGTTGATCTGACATGGGGCTGGGACCAAAACTATCAGCGCGACGGCCACCGTGATCACTTCGATCCCCATCAGCATTGGATCGCGTCATCAAACAAACAGATCGTTGGATTGATCAGTCTGGAAAACCATCCAACGCATCTGCAACTGCTCAAGCTCTACCTGCTTCCAGAATTCAGAAACCGGGGGCTAGGCGCCCAGATATTGCAGTCTGTACTCCAACAAGGACAAAACGAAAACAAGCCAGTTCGTCTCCGCGTGCTGCAAGTCAACAAGCTGGCGCAAGCATTCTATTTGAGACAAGGCCTCAGCATCGTCGCAGAAACTCCTGAAAGACTTTATATGGAGCACTGCTAGCCCAAGGTATTAAAAAAGAAGCGGTGGCTCCTTGATCAGAACCACCGCTACGTTCTTATCAGCCAGCGCGTAATTCAGTCCGGAAACCGACAGATAGGTCACGCCATTCGCAACTGGCTGCATCGTTACCACCGCATTGCCGCTCACCACGCCGCCCTGGAATGAAGCCCCATTCTGATTGATCATCGGCGCCACTCGGCCATTCAACGCCTGCTGCAAATCGTAAGGCAAGGCCTTGAGCTGATTCACCACCCCACCTAACAGGCCGTTGAAAAACCAACAGCCATTCATTTGGTATAATCATCAACATCCAACGAACCGCGAAAGCACCCGATGAGAGGCGTCCGCAACGACAGTCAGACCAATCTGTTCAGCTACATCCAGCTGGAAGATCGCATCCCGGCTCATCACCCGCTGCGCAAGATCCGCCAGATGGTCGACCTGGTGCTCGGCTCGATGAATGACGTATTCGACGGCTTATATTCCCGCGTCGGGCGGCCTTCGATTCCGCCTGAACATCTGCTGCGCGCCTCCCTGCTGCAAGTGCTCTACACCATCCGCTCCGAGCGGCTGCTGGTAGAGCAACTGGACTACAACCTGCTGTTTCGCTGGTTCGTCGGCCTTTCCGCCGATGCCCGCGTATGGGATCACTCGACCTTCTCGCAAAATCGCGACCGCTTGTTTACCGAAGACGTCGCCCGCGCCTTCTTCATTCGCGTACGCAGCCTGGCCGAGTGGGGCAAGCTCACCAGCGACGAACATTTCAGCGTCGACGGCACGCTGATCGATGCCTGGGCTTCGCACAAAAGCTTTGTTCACAAGGATGACGACACGTCCCCACCCGCAGGGCGCAACCCGGACGTCGATTTCCGGGGCGAGAAGCGAAGCAACCAGACGCATCAATCGCGAACCGATCCGGAAGCGCGACTGGCCCGCAAGAGCGCCGGCGACGCCAGCCGCTTGTGCCATATGGCCCATATCCTGACCGAGAACCGCAACGGTCTGGTGGTGGACGTCTCGGTGTCCGAGGTCAATGGCCACGCCGAAAACATCGAAGCGCTGAACCTGTTGCTGCGCAATGCCAAGAAAGGCAGCACCGTCGGCGCGGACAAGGGCTATGACACGCCGGCTTTCGTGAACGGCTGCAGAGACTTGGGCATCACGCCGCACGTGGCGCGCAAGCGTGTCGGCAGCGCCATCGACAGCCGCACCACGCGCCATGAGGGTTACGCGATCAGCCAGCGGCGACGCAAACGGATCGAGGAATGCTTCGGCTGGCTGAAAACCGTCGGAGGCCTTCGCAAAACCAAACTGATCGGCCGGGCCAAACTGGCCGGGCAAACTTTTTTAGCGTTTGCGACCTATAACCTGATCCGCATGGGCAGCCTGTCCGGTTGCTGGGGCGGATCGCATGTATAGGGCGTATTGCGCCCAAAATCGCCGGATAACCGGCAAACAGCCTGAAAACCCAGGCAGAGAACGGATTTATGGGCATTCTGCCCGCTGAAACCGCCCATTTTTGTTCATGCGGAAATGGGTTGGGGCAAGATCGACGTGTTTTTCAACGGCCTGCTAATGGCCCTGCAGCACCAATCCGGCTCTCGGCATAACCCACCGATCCTCCACCATAATTTACCGCGACATTCAGATTATCGCTGTGGATCACAGGCCGCCAACCGGCCTGCGCTACCCCGGACACCACACCCAGCGCAACAACAAATAGTTTTATTTTCATACTCTTCCCTTATTTATCCGTCTTTTGTAAACAAAATTTACATTGCAGCAATGACATAGTAATGCCTTTGGCATTTTTCTGGCAAGCAGTATCGGCAACTACCTAAAACTGGGTCATCAAACAAAACGCCGCCTCCAAAAACATGAGAAGCGGCGCCATGTGCTTTTTCTTGACAATCACATCAAATGCTTTTCCATCACATAATCATCCATCACAAAGCCATTGCCGATATCGGCCACCACCTGCTCCCGCACACTGAAGCCGCGTTTTTCATACACGGCGATGGCGTCGGCGTTGTGGCGGTTGACGGTCAGCATCAGCGTGGCGCAGCCCTTGGCGCGCGCGGCGGCTTCCACTTCGTCCATCATGCGGCCGCCCAGGCCCTGGCCGCGCAGGGTTTCCAATAGATACAGCTGCTCCAGCTTCATCTCGCCGGGCCTGTCCGTCAGCGCGTAGCTGCAGTAGCCGGACGGCTGGCCGTCCACGCGCAGCAGGCGGAACCAGCGGTCCGGCGCGTCCAGGTAGCGGCTCAGTTTTTCCGGCGTGTAGCGGCCGGACACCATGTAGTCGATCTGCTCCAGCGTGATCATGGAAATGAAATGCTTGCGCCAGATTTCCGCGCCGAGTCGGGCTACGGTGGCGAAGTCGCGCGAGGTCAGAAAATCCAGGGTCGCGATGGCGGGCATGGCTGGGGCTCCGAGTAAATTCGACGAGGTTATGCATCAAACATGCTCGATTCATCATGCGGCCGGTCCCGCCCCCTGTCCAGTCCATAAAATCAGACCACCCGGATACGGATGGATTGCGCAAATCGCCGCCGCCGCTGATAAACAAAGCATCGCCCAACCGCCGCCGGCAAGGAGGCGCCCATGGCCGCCACCCTGAAACTGTCGCAATTGATCAGCGCGCTCAGCTACGCGCTGGACATCACCGAAGGCCAACCGGCAGGCCATTGCGTGCGCAGCTGCTGGATAGGCATGCATATCGGCCGCGCCATCGGCCTGGAGCCGCAGGCCTTGTGGGACTTGTACTACGCCATCCTGCTGAAAGACCTGGGCTGCAGCAGCAACGCCGCCCGCATCAGCGAGCTTTACCTGACCGACGACCGCCGCTTCAAACAGGACTTCAAGCTGGTGGGCGCCAGCCTGCCGCAGATGCTGGGCTTCGTCTTCGGCAACACCGGCACCCACGCCGCCAGCTGGCGGGAGCGCGCCTCGTCCATCGTCAACGTGCTGCTGCGCGGCAAGGAGATGGCGGACGAGCTGATCAACACGCGTTGCCACCGCGGCGCCGACATCGCGCGCCAGCTGCGCTTCAACGACAATGTGGCGCGCGGCATCCAGTGCCTGGATGAACACTGGGACGGCTCCGGCCGGCCGCTGGGCCTGCGCGGCGACGCCATTCCGCTCAATGCGCGCATCGCGCTGCTGGCCCAGGTGATAGACGTGTTCCACATCACACACGGCCGCCATGCCGCGCTGGACGAGGCGGTAAGCCGCGGCGGCGCCTGGTTCGACCCGGAACTGGTGGCCGCCTTCCGCGGCGCGGCCCATGACGACGCCTTCTGGCGGCAGCTGGAGGCCGACGACATCGAACAAGCCGTGCTGGCGCTGGAGCCGGCGCAATGCGCGGTGCCGCTGGACGAGGACTATATGGACGAAATCGCCGAAGGCTTCGGCCAGGTGGTGGACTCCAAGAGCCCGTTCACCGCCGGCCACAGCCTGCGCGTGGGCCATTACGCGGACAGGATAGGAGAGGAACTGGGCCTTGACGCCCCGCGCCGGCGCTGGCTCAAGCGCGGCGCGCTGCTGCACGACGTGGGCAAGCTGGGCGTCAGCAACACCGTGCTGGACAAACCCGGCGCGCTGGACGAGGCGGAATGGGCCGCCATCCGCCTCCACCCCGGCTACACCGAGACCATACTCGGCCGCATTGAATCCTTCTCCGAGCTGGCCCGCGTGGCCGGCGCCCACCATGAGCGGCTGGACGGCAAGGGCTATCCGCGCGGCCTCAAGGCCGGCGAAATCGCGCTGGAAACCCGCATCATCACCACGGCGGACGTCTTCGACGCCATCCATGCCGAACGGCCCTATCACCCGGAGAACCCTATCCCCAAGACGCTGGACATCATGCGGCAAAACCTGGGCAGCGCGCTGGACCCAGCCTGCTTCGCCGCGCTGGAGGGCATATTGCGGCTGGAAGGCGCGCTGGAAAGCGACGCCATCTGCCTGACCTAAGCCGCGATGAACGACACCCTGAATGCGCTGGCCGCGTCGCTACGGCTGGATGCGCCGGAACACGAAACGCTGCGCCTGCGTTTCGGCTTGGACTGCGCTCGCCGCGTGGAGCATCTGCTGGAAAACCGGGAGGTCCAAGCCTGCCTGGATGGGCTGGAGCACTATCTGGCGGAAGAAATCGACCGCACGGCGCTAGACGCCCTGGCCCGGCGCGCCGCCGAACTGGCCCGCGCCCATCCCGGCTCGCCCTCGCTGGACGGTTGCGGCCACGCGGCGGTGTCGGCCAGCCACGCCGTAGCCATGGCATTGGCCGGCCGCGCCCTGCCGGCGGCGGACTACGCGGCCTATGCCGCTGTGTATGGCGCAGGCGGCTACGGCGCGGCGGCGGACCCGGCATCGTTTCTGCCGGAATGCGCCTGGCAGGTTCGGCGATTGCAAACGCTGGCGGCGCAATAAGCACAGGCTGCTTCCGCCGCCCCGCGCCGACCAGTACAATGCCTGCCGAACCACGCCACCCGCCACCCTTCATGCACTTCATTTTCGACATAGACGGCACCCTCTGCTTCGACGGCGCCACCATCAGCCCGGCCATACAAGACGCGCTCAGCGAGCTGGAAGATCAGGGCCATGAGATAGGCTTCGCCTCCGCCCGCCCCTACCGCGACATGCTGCACCTGCTAGACCAGCGTTTTCACCACGGCCTGTTCGTCGGCTCCAACGGCGCCATGACCTACCATCGCGGCGAGCTCAGCGACATCCAACCCCTGCCCCGGCGCACGCTGGACCAGCTGTTCGAACTGACTGAGCGCTTCCAGGCCTCCTGCCTGGTGGACCTGCCCTGGCACTACCACTACAACGGCGACCCCGCCCACCCCTTCATGAACTGGGTGGACCCGGCCAAGCGAGCCACGCCGGTGTCTCGCGACGACATCCGACTGCCGGTCAAGCTGCTGGTCACCGAGTGCGCGGACGGCCCGGCCCTGCAGCTGGCGCTGGACCAGCGCGACGACATCGCAGTCCATCACCATTCCGACCAGCAGATCGTGGACATCACGGCCAAGGGCGTCAGCAAGATGAGCGCGCTGCTGCGCCACGGCGTGGCGGCGGAGCAACTGGTCTGTTTCGGCAACGATAGCAATGACCTGTCCATGTTCGGCGCCGCGCGCCACGCGGTGCAAATAGGCGAGCATGCGCAGCTGAGGCCGCTGGCGGCGGAGCGCATCGCGCGCGACGATGACACCGAGACGGCATTGATAGGCGCGATGCGACGCTTGGGCGCGCGCTACGCGGGCTAGCTCTCGGACAAGGCGCCCAGGCTGGCCGCCGTCACCATGACCAGGCCGACCAACTGCAGCGGCGTCACGGACTGGCCCTGCGCCAGCGCGCCGGCCAACACCGCCACCGCCGGCTCCAGGCTCATCAGCACGCCGAAGGAAGCCGCGCTCATGCGCCGCAGCGCCGCCAGCTCCAGCAGGTAAGGCAGGACGGGCATCAGCAGCGACCAAGCCGCCAGCCGCAACAGCATGCCCGCCTCCGGCCGCGCCGCCGCCATCCAGCACAATGGCGAGGCGAGCGCGGCGGCGGCCGGCAAGGCCAGCGCCACGCCGTCGCTGCCGCGGCATTGCTCCCCCACCCGCCTAAGCAGAACGATATAGGCCGCCCAGCATGCCGCGCCCAAAACCGCCCAGCTCAGCCCAGCGCCATCCACCGTCCAGCGCTCGCCATGCCGGGATAGCGCCAAGATGCCGGCCAGGGCCAGCAATGGCCACCAGCCGCGCCGCGGCCCGCTGCCCGCGCGCCAGGCCAGCAGCAAGGGCCCCAGCAGATTGATGGCCACCGCCAGCCCCTGCGGCAAGGTTCTGATGGCGGCGAAGAAAGCGATCAGCATGCCCGCCATCGCCGCGCCCAATAGCGTAACGCTGAGCCAGGCGCCGGCCCGTCGCGGCAACGCCGGGCGCTTCCATGCCAGCAAAAGCAAGGCGGCGAAAATCAATCGCCACGCCGTCGCGCTTGGCGCGCCCAGGCTTTGCGAGGCCGGCTGCGACCACGCCGCGCCGAACTGCACGCAGCACATGGACAATACCGCCATCCCGGCGCCGGACACCCCTCGGCCTCCCCGGACCGGCGCCTCAGTAAGTGACGAACTCACCGCGCAGCTTCCGTTTCATCCATCTGTGCCGCTCCTCCAGCTCCGGCGTCAGCCCCGCGCCGCCTCTATGCACCAGCGCCGCGCCGCCCAACTCCTCTCGCGCCCTAGCGATGACCGCGTCGACATCGCCCACGCCTTTATCTATCCAGCGCAACACGGCCAACGCGTGCCGCATGTCGTCGGTCACCAAGCCTATGCCGGCCGCCCGCGCCGCGTCGGGACCGTTGACGCCTATGGACCACGGCGCGCGGCGCAACATCTCCGCGTCGTTGGCGCCGTCGCCCATGGCCACCAGCCGCGCCAAGCCGCCTCCGCGCCGCGCCAGGCTCATGGCCAGCGCGGCCTTGGAGCGGTCGCCCACCATGACGCTGGCCTCCACGATGCGGCCCAGCAGCGTCGGCGCCAGCCTGCCTCGCCGTTCACCCGGCGCATAGGAAATGCCCAGTTCTTCCCGATAAAAACGGCGGAAGCGTTGCCGCAACAGCTGACGGCCGGCATTGGAGAAATGCCGCCGCCGCGTCGCGCCGTCCATCCACACCTCGGACATGCCGTCTATCAGCTCATAAGCGTCTTGCAGATAGGCCCGCGCCAGCGCCATCTCCGGCTCCCATCGGCCATGGCCGCGCAGGCAGGCCTCCGCCTCGGCCAAGGGAAACGGCGAACCCAACACCCGCGCCGGCGCCAGCCAGCCGCATCGCTCGGCCACTTGCCGGTAAGGCTGTTGCGGCGCCGTGGTGATGCCCGCCAGCCGCCACCCCATGCGCTCCAATCCCAGCGCCATGCCTTGCGCGCCGGGCGTCGCGCCGGAGCGCAAGGCCAATGCCTCCAAATAGGCATAATCCACGCCCGCCGCCAGCAGCATGGGCAAAGCGAAAATGGTGTCGGTGCCTTCCTGCGCCAGCGTGTAGCCTGCCGCCGGCGGCGGGCCAACGCGATGTCCCTGCGGCCGACGCTGCCGGGCGATATCCTCGGAAAAGGCGCGATAGCCTTCGCCATACAGGATTTGCCCGTAGGATGGCGTGGCATCCGCCGCGCCGGCTTCCGGCTTCAGCCTGGCGGTCAGCGCTTCGGCGATGAAATCGCCCAGGAACAGCGGCCCTTCGATATCGCAGGCCAAGAGCCAGCCCGCGCCCTCCACGTCCGCGCCATCGACCAAGGCCCGCAGCCCGCGCGCCGCAAACAGGCTTTGAATTGTTTGGTCCCGCATCGCGTTCTCCCGCTGGTTCATCATGTCTCTGGTATAGCGAGACCGCTCCACCGGCCACAATGACTTGCGGTTTGCCCCTAGCCGCGCCGCCGCGCGCAGATGCGCGATATACTGCAGTCATAATCCTTCCTCAGACCAAAGCCATGATCCTGATCCACACCCCCAGCCCGAAAGAAGTCGCCGCCTATCTCGACCTGTTCCGCGCCGCCATGCCGGAGCGCGAATTCGTCGACTTGGCGCACGCCGACCTGTCGTCCGTGCGCCATCTTGTCGCCTGGGGGCTGCCCGATGGCTTGCTGGCGGACATGCCGCGGCTGGAAGGCCTGTTCGCGCTGGGCGCCGGCGTGGACAAGCTGATGACCCGGCCGGACCTGCCGGCCGGTCTGCCTGTCTATCGCCTGCTGGACGGCGGGATGTCGGCGCAGATGGCCGAATACGTGCGCTACGGCGTGCTGGGCTATCAGCGCAATATGGACTTGTACCGCCGCCAGCAGGCTGAAGGCCAATGGCGCAAGCTGGCGCCGCGCCTGCCGGGCGATATTCGCGTCGGCGTGCTGGGGCTGGGAGAGATAGGCTCGGCCGTGGCGCGCGCCCTGGCGGCGGACGGCTATCGCGTCAGCGGCTGGAGCCGCAGCGCCAAAACGGTGGAGCATATGCGCTGCCTTCATGGCGGCGGCGGGCTGGAGCAAATCTTGGCGGACAGCCAGGTGCTGGCTTGCGTGCTGCCGTCCACGCCGGATACGCAGGGCCTGCTCAACCGTCAACGGCTGGAAGCGCTGCCGCAAGGCGCCATGGTGATCAACGCCGGCCGCGGCGACCTGCTGGATCTGGACGCGCTGCTCTCGCTGCTGGATAGCGGCCATCTGCGCGGCGCGCTGCTGGATGTTTTCCCCGAGGAGCCGCTGCCGGCCTCTCATCCCTTGTGGCGGCACCCCGCCGTGGCCGTCACCCCGCATGTGGCCGCCATCACCTTGCGCCAACCCGCGGTGGAGCAGATTGTGGACGGGCTGCGCCGCCTGGCGGGCGGGCTGCCGGTTGCCGGACTCGTTCAGCGCGGGCAGGGGTATTGAGACCGCTACGCGCTCCCCTCCTGCCAACCAGGACGCCGCGCGCGACGCGGCGTCGAGCAAAGCCGCCCCCCAAGTCCGGATCCTGCATGGCGCCGCCTTGCCGCATGCCTGGCGCAGCCTGCGTCGGCGCGCCTTGGCCCGGCCTCCCTAAGGAAATTTGCTTAGCGACGCTAAGTCATGCCGCCGCATCCTGAAACCGCCGGCTAAGCCCACACCACGCCTTCGGTCAGCACCCGCTCCGCCCTTTGCAACGCGCAAGCCAGGTCCGGCTGCAAATTGTCCTCTCCCAGCCTGTCCGCCAGCCGCGAACCGTCCAGCATGTCCATCACCTCATCCGCCGCGCCGCACAGAATCAGCGTCTTGCCCTGCTCGGCCAGCCGGGCGCGCAAGGCCTCCAGCGCCAGCAGGCCGGACGTGTCCAGCAGCACCAGCCTGTGCAGCTGCAGAATCACCACCCTGGCTCGCGGCGCGTCTTTCAGGATGATGTCCACGCAGTCCGCCGCGCCGAAGAACAGCGCGCCCTCGATGCGGAAGGCCGCGCAACCGTCCGGCACGCTCTTGCCGGCTATGCTGTGGCGCTCGAACAACTGGGCATGCTCGGGCTGGAGACGGCAGATGGCGGTATGGCCGGCCATGCTGCGGATGAAGAACATGGCGGCCAGCAGCAGGCCGATCTCCACCGCCACGGTCAGGTCGAACATCACGGTCAGCGCGAAAGTCACCGCCAGGATCAGGGTATCGTGCGGCGGAAACTGCCGCGCCTTGCGGATGTCCCAATCGCCCATTTTCAGCGCCACCGCCACCAGGATGGCCGCCAACGCGGCCAGCGGCACATGGGCAGCCAGGGGCGCGGCCAGCAGCAGCACCAACAGCAGCAGCGCCGCGTGGAAGACGGCCGCCAGCGGCGTGCGCGCGCCGTTGCCGATATTGGTGACCGAGCGCACCACCGCGCCGGTGGCCGGGATGCCGCCGAAGAACGGCGCCACCATATTGGCGATGCCCTGCCCTATCAGCTCCTGGTTGGCGTCGTGCCGGTCTGCGGTCAGGCTGTCCACCACCACAGCGCACAACAGGGACTCGATCGCGCCCAGCAGGGCGATGGTGAAGGCCGGCGCCAGCAGATCGGACAGATGCGCGGGATTCAGGTCCAGCCCCTGCGGCATGGGTAGGCCTTGCGGAATGCCGCCGAAGCGGCTGCCAAGCGTCGCCACCGGCAGGTTGAACAGCGCGACGGCCAGCGTGGCCAGCACCAAGGCGGCGAACGGCGACGGCACGATGCGGTTGAGCCGTTTGGGCCACAGCAGGATTAACGCCAGCAGCGCCGCTGACAGTAAGGTGGTGGGCCAATGCAGGCCAGAAAAGTGCGCGCGCAGCGCCGCCATCACGGCGAAGAAACCCGATGGCATCTTGGCGATGGGCAGGCCGAAAAAGTCCTTCAGCTGCGTGAGGAAAATCAGCACCGCGATGCCGTTGGTGAAGCCGGTGATCAAGGGCATGGGGAAGAAACGTATCACCTGCCCCAGCCTGAGCGCGCCCATCAACACCAGCATGGCGCCGGCCATGAAGGTGCAGATCAGCAGATTGGCCACGCCGTATTTGCTGACGATGCCGTACAGGATGACGATGAAGGCGCCGGTGGGCCCGGTGACGCACAAGCGGGTGCCGCCCAGCGCCGCCGCCAGCGAGCCGGCGATCACCGCGGTGACGATGCCGGCCTGCGGCGGCACCCCGCTGGCGATGGCGAAGGCCATGGCCAGCGGCAGCGCGACGATGCCGACGGTGACGCCGGCCATGAGATCGGCCCGCAGCAGCTTGCCGTTGTAATGGCGCAGCGCGTCGAGCAAACGGGGACGGAAAAATGTGGCGGACATCGCGCGCTTTCAATATGGGCAAAGTATGCTGTCAGCCTAGCCCAAGCGGCGGCGGGCCGCTCAGCGCTGGATCAACCGGAAGCGTGCGATGCGCAAGGTCTAGGGACTATTGACGCTCGCTAAGCGGCCGCGGCCCTCAGCCCACGCCCAGCAGCCGGCTTGCCAGCCAGAAGCTGCCGGCGGCGATGCCGGTCCAGTTGGCCAGCCGCGCCAGCCGCAGCCCATGGCCTTCGTCCACCCTCCTGGCCAGCCAGAGCGCCAGCCCGTACAGCGCCGCCACCAGCAACTGGCCGGCCTCGATGCCCAGATTGAAGCCGGCCACGGCGGGCAGCCTATGGCCGGGGTCCAGCCCCAGTTCCGCCAGCGCGCCGGCGAAGCCCAGGCCATGGATCAGCGCGAACCCAAACACCAGCCCGATGCGCAGGCCCGTAGGCATGGCCGCGCCGCGCATGCGCGCGCGCCAGTCCAGCAGCGCCATGCCGACGATGGTGGCGGCGATGGCCGGCTCCACGATGGCCGGCGGCGCGGCCAGCCCGCCCCAGACGCAGGCGGCCAGCGTGATGGCGTGGCCGACGGTGAAGGCGGACAGCGCCAGCAGCACGGCGCGCCAGCGCCAGCCGGCGGACAGCACCACCAGCAGGAACAGCATGTGGTCGAAGCCGGTCAGGATGTGGTTGACGCCCAGGCCGAAGTCGTCGCTCAGTACCGCCCAGGCGGAGCGCCACAGCGGCCGGCTGTCGCTATCCGGTGTCAGCACCAGCAGCTCGCTGTCGCCCGGCCGCGTCACCGTGATTTCATAGCGCCGCTCCGCAGGCGCCGCGCCATACAGCCCCACGCGGAAGATCAGCGGCGTCTCCCGCGGCGGCAGCGCGTAGCGGCCCAGCGCCACCAGCTGGTCCGTGCTGTCGCTGCCCTCGTTGGCGGAGAAACTGAGCATGACGCCCTGCAGCGGCAATGGTTTGCCGTAGCCCAGCAGCTGCGCACCGCGCTGCAGTTGCGCTTCTATCGCGCCATGCTCGGCCTTCAGCTCCGGCAAGGTGATGCGGCCCGGCGTCTTCAGGCTCAGCCCCTGAAACGCGCTGACCGGCAGCGACAGCACCATATAGGCGCCGCCATGCGCCAGGTTCAGCGTGCCATGCTGCGCCACCATCAAATGCGCCTGGCAAGGCAGGCATAGCGCCAGCCACAACAACAGCGTCCGCCACATGTCAGCTACCCTTCACGCAGCGCGAGATATAGGGGTAGCTGTCGGTGATCACGTAGTAATAGATGCCGCCCGGAAACTCCGGCGTCACGCCGGTGCGGCCATTGCACTCGTCCAGATCGCCGGAGCCGGCCACGTACTGGTAGTCCTGGCTGAAGGTGCCCATCGGGTATAGCGAGGTGGATGGCCGCCCGGAGTCCGGCGTCGATTTCAGCTGGTAGCTGCCGCTCAGCGTCTTGATGGCGGAAGCGGCGTCGTTGGCGCTGCTGTAGCCGTAGCGCGCGTAGATGGGGAATCCATCCTCGGCCCAGCCCACCAGCGTCATCGCCGTTCCCTTGCCCAGCTCCGCGATCAAACCATTGGGCATGCCATGGTAGTGGTAGGCGCCGTTGGGCTGCACATGAGCGTTATTGCTGTCCACGCCGAAGTTGAAGCTGCTTTGTCCCAGCGCCTCTATGCTCCAGCTGCCGGTATTGCCGACCAGGGTGCAGCTGCCGGAATTGTCGCAGCTGCCGGCCGTGGCCGGGTCGAACTTGACGCCGTTCAACGCGTAGCCGGTGGGCTGCACGGTCTTGCTGCTGCCGGACAGGCTGGGCGATAAGGCGAAGCTGGGCGTCACCGACTGCGCGCTGATGGTGTTGGGGTTGTTGACATTGGGAAAGGTGCCCACCGCGTGGTCGGGCAGGCCGTTGGCGCTGAGCTGGCGCGCGCTGCTGGTGCAGCTCCATACCGCCGTGCTGGTGGCGTTGACCGAGGGCGAGCTGTTGAACGTGCTTTCCGAATAGCTGCACAGCACGCCGGCGGTGGAGTAATTGCCTGTTTGCGAGGTCGAGCCGCTTGAGCCGCTAGCACTGCTTGCAGTGCTGGAGCTGGAGGAGGAGCCCCCTCCTCCGCCGCAGCTTACGCAGAGGATGGCCGCCACGGCCAAGGTCATAGAGGATCGCAAAAAGCGTGGCATCCGCGTCTCCGGGTTGGCTCGGTAATGTTCCCGGTTTAGCAAACTTCTCGGCGCAACAAAACATACGACATTGGAAAGTTTGTTTAAATTCTTTTTCCAGGTCGGAATTCGTCATGCATTCCCGAGGCGGAACGTCCGGCTTGGCCGGGCTTCCGCCCTACATGGCCTTGAACTGGGCGGCGTAGCTTCGGCTCAGCGGCAGCTTGTCGCCGCGGCCCTTCAAGAGCACGTAGCTGCGGCCCAGCAGGTCCTGCTCGATGGATTGCACGGCGGCCAGGCGCACGATCAAGCCGCGATGAATCTGGACGAACTGGCCAGGGTCCAGCCGCGCCGCCAGCTCCTTCAGCGCCGTGCGTATCAGCTGCGTCTCGCCGGCCAGCACCAGCTCGGTGTATTTGTCGCAGGCCTTGAAATACAGCACCTCGTCCACCGCGATCAGCCGCTTGCTATTGCCCAACCCCGCGGTAATCCAGCGCAGATGCTCCGACTGCGCGTCCGCGGGAGGCGCGACGACGGTCGGAACGGCAGGCGTCGCCTGTTGCAGCCGGCTGATGCAGCGCAACAGCCGCGCGTCGTCTATGGGCTTGAGCAGGTAGTCTAGCGCCGCCGCGTCGAAGGCCTGCAAGGCGTATTCGTCGTAGGCGGTGACGAAGACCACGCGGCTGCCCGCCACGCTCCTGGCTACCGCCATGCCATCCAGCCCGGGCATGCGGATGTCCAGGAAGGCAAAGTCCGGCCGCCAGCGGTTGATCTCGGCCAGCGCGGCCGCGCCGTCATGCGCCACGGCCACGATGGACAACTGCGGCCACAGCCGGGCCAACGCGGATTGCAGCGCGGCGGCCAGCAGCGGCTCGTCGTCGGCGATCAGGGCGGTGGGCATGGCTTGGTTCTCCAGACAAAGGATTCGAGCATTATGCGATTGGCACTATCAACTCCGCCAGCACGCCGCACGGCTGGCTCGGAGACAGGCGCAATTGCGCCGCCGGACCGTACAAGGCGGCCAGCCGCTCGCGGATATTGGCCAGGCCGACGCCGGTTGGCGCGGATTCGGCGATGCCGACGCCGCTGTCGCGCACCGACAGCCTGAGCGCGCCGCCGTCGCGTTCGACCCGGATGGCGATGTCGCCGCCCGCCACGCTGGGCTCCAGGCCATGCTTCAGCGCGTTTTCCACCAGGGGCTGCAAGAGCAGCGGCGGCAGCGGCAGCGGCTTCAGCTCCTCCGCTACCTGCACGCTGACGCGCAGCCGCTCGCCCATGCGGATGGCGGCGATGTCCAGCAGCGCGCCCACCAGTTCCAGCTCCTGGCCCACGGTGCCCTGGGCATTGCGGCTGCGCGCCAGGCTGGCCCGCAGATAGGTGTTCAGATGCCGCAGCATGGTCGACGCGCGCGGCGGGTCGATCTCGATCAGGCTTTGCACATTGGCCAGGGTGTTGAACAGGAAGTGCGGCTCGATCTGCGCCTGCAGCATGGCCAGTTGCGCCGCGGTCTGCGCCTCGCGGCTTTCCGCCTCGCGCCGCCGCGTGGCCTCCAGCTCCCCGGCCAGGGCGCGGGAGCGGAAATAAAACAAGGACAGGAACATCGTGAACAGCGACACCAGCATCACCACCAGCAGCATGCGCAGGGTGATGTCCGACGATAGGCGCCATTGGCCCATCACATCATAGGCGCCCAAAACAGCAGAAAGCTTGAAGCCCAGCGGCACCGCGATCAGCGTCACCAGCAGATAGATCAGGCTGCGCGGCAGCTTCAGCCATTGCAGCAGTTCGGACATGCCCCAGCAACAGTAACCGATGCTGAACGAGATCAGCAGGCAGTCCTTCAGCATCGACCAACCATTCAGCGCGGTGAAAAACAGCGCGATCGCCAGATTGACGATATTCAGGAACAACAGCCCACGCCCGTCCACCGCGAATTTGCCCACTTTCATCGCCACCCCCTCGCTCGCCTATAAAAAGTAATCGAACACCAGCTGCCAGCTTTGCCGGCCATGGGCCGCGCCATACTGCGTGCGCGGCGCGCCGTCATAGCGCTGCCATTGCAGGGCCAGATCGACCTGGCGCCAATGGTAGCGCGCCTCGGCCCAGTTCATGCCGCTGTGATCCGCCAGGCTGGTCTGCCGCATCGCGGCCAGGTCCAGATTGTCCATCAGCGCGTCTTGCCAGCTGGCGCGCAGCAGCGCCGCGCGACGCGTCAGCAAGGCCGTGGAGCCCGCCATGGCCGCGCGGTAAGGCCCGTAGGACGGGCCGCGCCGCAGCGTGTCCCAATCGGCGGCGTCCGGCGCGGCGCCGTCGTATTCGCCTTCCAGCGTCAGGCTGAGTTTGTCGGCGCCGGTCCAGGTGGCGCCCAGGGCCAGCCGGTTGCGCCAGCCGCCGTCGGCCTCGCCCAGCCATGTCCGCCACGGCGTGTCCCGCCGGCCGCCGGCCCACTCCGCATAGGCCACGGTGGAGTCGCTCAGCACATGGCTGAGGTTGAAGCCCAGCTGCGGCGAGCCGCCCTGCTCGCGGAACAGCAGCCACTGCGGGTTCCAGGCCTCGGCAAAACGGTAGCTGAAGGCCAGCAAGGCCCGCTCCCGGGGATTGCTGGCGCCCCAGTCCGGGCTTAGTCCATTGGGGCTGGGCGCGTCGGCCAGCTTGGGCGACCAGATCGCGGTCAGCGAGGCGGCGTTCCACACGCGCTGCCAGCGCAGCATGACATTGCCCAGGCGGTTCTGGCGCAGGCTTTCCTGATCGGCCGACACCACCGAGCGCACCGCGCCCTCGCCCAGAAAATCCGTGGGATTGTAGCCAAAGGCCACACCATAGCGCGTATTGACGCGGCCGATGTCCAGCATGCTCTCATTGCCGAAGGCGCGGCTGAGATAAGCCTCGCGCAGCGTGTTGACGCCATGGCTGCGCCTGGGCGTATTGTCGAAGCCTTGATCGAGACGGTCCGACAGCACCGCCCGCCAGTCAGCGTTCAGCCGGCCGTCCCAGCGCAGGTCGAACGACAGCCGCTGCGCGTCCGGCCCGCCGGGATTGACGATGGCGGCGGATTCGAACAGCAGCTTCAGATCGTGCGGCTTGTCCGCCACCGCCGGCGTCTGGTCCGCCAGCAGCAAGGCCGCCGCGTCGTCGTCGGCCAGCGCCGCGGCCGGCAATGCCGCCAGCGCCAGCAGGCACCAGGCGCGCATCGCTCACTCCGCCCGGAAGCGCGGCAGGTAGTCGCGCTGCAGCCAGGCTTCCGGCACCTCGCGCCAGGCGAAATCGCTGTCGCGCATCACCGTCACCCACTTGGGATTCAGGCCGTCTATGATCACCGTTTCCGTCGGGCGCTCCCGCCCCAGCTCTACCCGGTAAGCGCGATAGTAGGCCGTTTTCAGCAGGCTGCCGCTTTCCGAATAAAACTTGGCCTTGCGGCTGCGGTAGCCGTCCTTGTCCAGCCACAGGTCGATGGCGTGATAGGTGACGCCGCCGTTGCGCGCCGACAGGTGCAGCTTGTAGCAGCGCCGCGTCTGGCGGTCGCCGTCCTGGATGTCCTCCTCGCCGTCCAGCCGCGCCGTGTAGTCCAGCGCCAGGTTCACCGTCACCACATCGCCATTGGAGGCCTGGCCCAGCAGACGCTGCTGCGGCGAGATCGGCACGCTGGCCTTGCTGGCCGGATCGTAGAACCACAGATCGTTGCCGTTCTTCAGCATCAGCTTGCCGGCGTCGCGCGCCGGGCTGACGAAGCGCAGCAGACTGCGGTACTGGCCGCTTTTTTCGTCGGCGCGCGAATACACCGCCAGCGCGCTGCGCTCGTTCTCCTGGCCGTCCTTATAGCCTACCAGGGACACGATCAAGCCAAACGGCTTGCCGGGATTGCGCACCGCGTCGCTGGCCGCCAGTATCGCCTGCGCGTCAGGCGCGGCCTGGGCCAATGGGCCAGCCAGGGACAACAGCACCATCATCAGCATTCTTTTCATGTTTCTCTCCTCAGGCGTGGCGCAGCGCGTCCACGATCACGGCGCGGGCGGCGCGGCGGGCCGGCCACCAGGCGGACAGCATGGCCATCAGCATCAGGCCCAGCGCGCAGCCCAGCAGCATGCGGTTCTCGCCCCACAGCCTCACATAGATGGGCGACGGGTCCACTTGGCCCGGCGGCAGCCAAGTCAGCCCGGCGTGGTTGATCAGCGCGGCCAGCAGCAGGGACAGGGCAATGCCGCAAGCGCTGCCCAGCGCGCCCAGCATCACGCCCTCGCACAGGAACAGGCGCTGGATGCCGCCGCGACGCAGGCCCATGGCGCGCAACGTGCCTATCTCCACCGTGCGCTCCATCACCACCATATTCATGGTGTTGGCGATGGTGAACAGCGAGACGCAGCCGATCAGGATGGACAGGAAGCCGAAGATGGTGCCAAACATGCCGGTGATCTGGCCGTATTGCGGCTGCAGCTCGGTGAAGTCATACACGGCCAAGGGCTGGTCCTTCAGCGAGCTGGCGAACAGCTGGGCCAGCCGGGCGCGGGCCGCCGGAATCTGCGCGGTATGGCGCAGCTGCAGCTCGATGGCGGTGACGCGCGGCGCTTCCGCGCCGTACACCAGCCGCTGCGCCTGCGCCAGGTGCAGGCTGACATACATATCGTCCAGCTCCTTCACGCCCATGCTCTGCGCCTTCACCACCTGCAGCCGCGCCACATTGGGCGCGCCGCTGGCGGTGGCGGCCAATAGCTCTATGCTGCCGTCGGCCTTCGGTTGCGGCGCGGCGGCGGACAGCGCGGCCAGGTCGGCCGGCATGGCCGCTCCGCCCTTGTCCTGGCCGCGCGGCGGCCGGCAATGGTCCACCTTCAGCGCGTCGCACAGCTGCAGCGTCCGCGCCAGGCCCTTGCCGATGACCGCCGCGTCGGGCGCGCTGCCAGTCAGCGCCGCCGGCTTGGCCGGGATGCCGAAGTGGTAATCGTCCCACTGCCGCATGCGGTTCTGTCCCTCCACCTCGCTGCCCTGAGCGAACACGGTGCGCGAGGCGCCGGCCGAGTAATGGCCGGCGATGCCGCCCAGCGACAACGTCGGCGTGGCCACCAGCAGCATCGGCTTGAGCACCGGGTCGTTCTCCACCACGCGGATCACCCGGCGGTAATCCCGAATGCCGTAAGCGGCCGGATTGCCGCTGCCGTATTGGAAAAAGTCTTTATGCTGGATCTGCAGATGGCCCACCCCGCGCACAAAGCTGGTTTGCAGGCCGTATTGCACGGTGCGGTTGTAGCCGCCGAACAGCAGCAGGGCCACCACGCCTGCCACCATGGTGCCCAGGGTGGCCACGGTGCGGCGGCGGTTGCGCAGCAGGTTGCGCCAGGCCAGTTTCACGGTATTCATGCCATTTCCTTTTCAGTATGAGGCTGGGGGCGGCTGACGCGGCCGTCGCGCACCTGGTAGCGATCGTCCGCGGCGGCGATCACCTGCGGATCATGCGAGGAGAACACCACGGTCAACTGGTATTGGCGCTGCAGATCGCGCAGCAGGGCCAGGATGGCGCCGCCGGTCTGGCTGTCCAGATTGGCCGTCGGCTCGTCCGCCAGCACCAGCGAGGGCCGATGGACCAGGGCGCGGGCGATGGCCACGCGCTGGCGCTGGCCGCCGGACAGCTGGCCGGGACGGTTGCGCGCCTTGTCGGCCAGGCCCACGGCGTCCAGCAACTCCATCACTCGATTCTTGCGCTCTCCCGCCGGCACCCGGTTCAGCAACAGCGGGTACTCCACGTTCTCGTAAGCCGACAGCACCGGCAGCAGGTTGAAAGTCTGGAAGATGAAGCCGATGTGGCGGGCGCGGAAATCGCTGAGCGCGTTGTCGTTCAAATGGACGATGTCCTGCCCGGCCACCTGGACACGGCCTGCGTCCGGCCGATCCACGCCGCCTATCAGGTTCAGCAGCGTGGTCTTGCCGCTGCCGGACGGTCCGGCCAGCACGGTGAAGCCGCCGGGACGGATGGACAAGTCCACGTCCTGCAACGCCGGCACGCTAACCTGGTCCAAGCGGTAATGCTTGCTCACGCCGCGCATCTCTACGGTCCCCATCTCGACTCTCCTGGTAATTGACGATATCGGCACTGTATGCGCCGCGCCGCGGGGGCGCTCAGGCTTGCGACGAAACGCCAGACAACGGCGCGAAACGCTCTCTTGCGGCGCGAACGGCATGACAAACAATTGATCCAGCACATCGACGGCCCCCAGGCCGCGACTTACGATGAAGCCAGGCACCCACCACCAGAAAGGCCAGCCAATGATGCAAGACCAGGACAAGGAAGCGCCGATTCCCGATGCCGAGGCGGAGAAAGCCGCGCCCGCGCCCAAGCGCCGGCAGACGAGACGCCAGCGCAATATCGAGCGCGTGCATGAGGAATCCGTACACATCATCGAGGAAAGCAGCCAGCAGCCCATGGCGCGGCAGGTGGCGCTGGCCCCGCCCGGCAGCGAGGAGGACAGCCTCACGGCCGAATTGCCCGCCGCCTATCCCTATCACACGCGGCTGCGCAGGGCCGAGTACGAGCGGCTGAAGCAGGAGCTGCAGATCGAGCTGCTGAAAGTGCAAAGCTGGGTCAAGGAGAGCGGGCAGAAAATCGTCATCCTGTTCGAAGGGCGCGACGCCGCCGGCAAGGGCGGCACCATCAAGCGCTATATGGAGCACCTGAATCCGCGCGGCGCGCGCGTGGTGGCGCTGGAAAAGCCCAGCGAGCAGGAGCGCGGCCAATGGTATTTCCAGCGCTACATCAATCATCTGCCCAGCGCCGGCGAAATCGTGTTCTTCGACCGCTCCTGGTACAACCGCGCCGGCGTGGAGCGCGTGATGGGCTTCTGCACGCCGCTGGAGTACCTGGAATTCATGCGCCAGGCCCCGCAGCTGGAGCGCATGCTGGTCAACAGCGGCATCAAGCTGTTCAAGTACTGGTTCTCCGTCAGCCGCGAGGAGCAGCTGCGCCGCTTCATCTCGCGCCGCGACGACCCGCTGAAGCACTGGAAGCTGTCGCCGATAGACATACAGTCGCTGGACAAATGGGACGACTACACCGCCGCCAAGCAGGCGATGTTCTTCCACACCCATACCGGCGACGCGCCGTGGACCGTGGTCAAGTCCGACGACAAGAAGCGCGCCCGCCTGGGCTGCATCCGCCACTTCCTGTCGCGGCTCGACTACCCGGGCAAGGACCCGCGCGTAGCGCACGCGCCGGACCCGCTGATCGTGGGCGATCCGGGGGAAATGCTGGGTACCTGAGGTCTCTTGCCGGCTGCTTGGACGATGCCTGATCTTTGTAATGGGTCAGGCAACAACGTAGACATATGCCCGTTGCGGAAAATATCGCCATTGGCATAACATCAGGGGCAAACAGGCGATGCCAAGCCGTCGCCGGCCCATCCAACAGCCAAGCCCACCCTGATGAAACATTGCTCCGCCCCGCCCCGTCCGCGCGCCACGGGTCAACGCTACGGCTATGCCGCGTTGCTCGTGCTTGCCCTCGCCAGTCCTGCCTGGGCGGAGCCATCGCTGGTGATCGGCGGCAACATCGCGCATTACACCGACACCGGCACCCGGACCTTTACCTTCAGCCCAGCCGGCCTGGCCCAGCTGTCACAGCATGAGATCACCACCGCCACCGACTGGACACCCAAGGGGACCTTCAGCGGCCCGCTGCTGCGCGATCTGCTGGCCAAGGCCGGCGCGCGCGGCAAATCCGTCAAGTTCTTCGGCGCCGACGAATACAGCATCACCATTCCCATCGCCGATTTTCACCGCTACGACGCGATATTGGCCTGGCGCTGGAACGGCAAGCCGCTCAAGGTGGAGGATTACGGCCCATTCTGGGTGATGTACCCGCTGCCCGACATGAAGCAGGCCGAAACCAACGGCGACTTCCCCGCCAAGCTGATCTGGCAGGTCAAGCGCATGGAGGTGCGATGAAAGGCTGGAGAGATTGGAGCCTGAGCGAGAAGCTGGGCAAAGGCATCATGTTCCCTGCGCTGGCGCTGTTCGCCACCTTGTTGATATCCGCCGCGCTGTACGCCTCCGTCATCAAGCGGCCGATACCGGACAAGGCCAGCGATCTGTACTGGATGGTGGCGCAGATGCAATTGTCGCTCAACCGGCTGGAACTGGACGCCTGGCGCTACCGCGCCGGCCAACTGGCCCGCAGCGAGGTGGACAACAGCTACGCCATCGCCGTCAGCAAGTACCGCATGTACTCTCGCCCCTCGCCTGCCAATACCGCGCTGGCCCAGGTACCCGGCTTCCCGGCGGTCAAGGCCGCCCTGGCGGAGCTGTTTGAAAAGCCGCCCCGCTCATGGAGCCAGCGCGACGCGCAGCAGTTATCGCAAGACTTGGCCGTGCTGCGGCCCACGCTGGCCGACTTCGCCGTACGCGCCCGCCAGCAGGAAACGGGCGAGATGGTGCAGCAGCTGCGCTTGATGGAAAGCCACCAAACCCTGTACCTGCTGGGGCTGACCTGCTGGCTGGGCTTCCTGTGCCTGTTCTGGATAGTGATGCACCGCTTTGGCAAGGTGAAACGCCAAGCCTCGCAGCAACAGCAAATACTGGAGCGCGAACAGGCGGCGCGCGCCGCCCTGGTGCAAAGCGAGCTGGCGCGCGACACCTTTCTCGCCACCATCAGCCACGAGATCCGCTCGCCGCTGCAAAGCATACAGACCTGCGTCGAGCTGATGGAATACAGCGTGGCGCGCGACACCGTCTGCTATGGCTATCTCGCCCGGCTGAAACACAGCACCGAACACCTGCTGGAGCAGGTGCGCGACATCATGGACATCTCGGCGCTGAAAAACCTGCAGTTGACGCTGGAGCCGGCCGCCACCGACATCGCGGCCCTGATCGCCGGCATCGAACTGGCCCACCGCAGCCTCGCCGAAGCCAAGGGCCTGGCGCTGAGCATAGACTGCCCGGCCATGCCGCCGCTGTGGCTGGACGGCCACCGGCTGCGGCAGATCGTGTGGAACCTGCTCTCCAATGCCATCCGCTACACCGACCACGGCCGCATCGACCTGACGCTGCGTCATCAGGACAAACAGCTGCTGATCCTGGTGCAGGACACCGGCGTCGGCATAGCGGATGATCTGAAAGCCCAGCTATTCCGCCCCTTCGCCCGCGGCAAAACGCGTCGTCCCGGCAGCAGCGGCCTGGGGCTCGCCATCGTGCATGAGCTGGTCATGCTGTTTGGCGGCAGGATCCAGGTGGCCAGCCAGCCGGGCCAGGGCAGCAGCTTCCGTCTGCTGCTGCCGGTCCAAGAAGCCGCAGACGCGGCCCCGGCGGCCGAAGACGCCGCGGCGCCCGGACGCATCCTGCTGCTGGACGACGACGACCAGATACGCGAGTCCTATCACGCCCTGCTGGAAGCCAAGGGCTATGCCGTGGACACCGTGGCCACGGTGCCCGCCGCCATAGAGAAAGTCCATGCCCAAAGCTACCATGTGCTGCTGCTGGACCTGCAGGTAGGCAACGCCAGCGGCTATGAAGTGGCGGAGGCCGCCAGGCGCACCGCAGTCAACCTGAAGACGCCGGTCATCGGCATGACGGCGTTCACCCAGGAGTTCTGCGATCCGCGGCACACCCTGCTGACCGGCAAGCTGGAAAAACCCTTCAATTTTGGCCAACTGCAGAAACTGCTGACGCAATACCTGCCGGCGGCGTCACTGGGCGCGACCAAGACCGCCTGAACCTTGGCAGCCGCCTTTTCCATCCATAGCCCCTCCGCCAGCGCTTGCGCCGCCGCGCGCGCAGGGCCGGCATCGCCTTGCCGCCCCGGACACATCCTTTGACATTACCCCGCCCATCGTGTCGCCGAGGGGATTGCCGACAAAATCAAGATAACGGTATATTCGAATCGGATAAGAGTTTCTACTTAGCCCAAAAGCTGCTACACCCAAACAACAAGTTGATTCGCAGGTAATCGGACATGAGTCAAACGCAAGTCAAATGGGGCCACCTGGGCATCCGCATCATCCTGGTCGCCGCTGCGGCCATCACCGTCTCCTTCGCCGTGATGATCGTGTTGATTGCCAAGCTCAATTACAACGCCGCGGTAAACAATGGCTACCAATTGGCCTCCGAGCAAGCCGCCAGCTACGCCAAGGATGCGGAAAGCGACTTCGACCGCGGCTTTCAGCTGCCCAAGCACCTGGCCGATACGGTGGAAGGCATACGCCGCACCGGCAAGCCGGACCGCAAGCAGACCGACGCCATCATCATGCAGATGCTGGACAACGCGCCGCAGTCCATCGGCCTGTGGATGCTGTGGGAACCCAACGCCTTCGACGGCGACGACAACGCCTTCCGCTTCGACTGGCCGCGCCACGACCCCACCGGCCGCTACGAGCCCTACATCACCAAGAATGCCCAGGGCAAGGCGCAGATGGACGTCATGATGTCCACCGACCGCGTCAAGGACTTCCCCAAATTCAAGGAACACCCGGAAACCTACCAGCCCGACTATGAAAAGCCGGGCTGGGGCGACTTCTACTACGTGCCCAAACAACGCGGCCGCGACACCATCACCGAGCCCTACCCCTACGAGGTGCAAGGCAAGAAGGTGCTGGAGAGCTCGCTGGCGGTGGTGATGAAGAACGCCTCGGGCAAGATGACCGGCGTGTCCGCCACCGACGTGGCGCTGGACCAGCTGCAGAAGCGCTTCGGCCAGATTCACCCGCGCGAAACCGGCTTCATCCGCATCGTGTCCGAGGGCGGCACCTATGTGGTCAACCCGCAAGCCGAGATGCTGGGCAAGCCGGTGGCCAAGGAAGACCCGCTGTTCGGCCATCTCGACGAGGTGAAGAAAGGCAGCGACTTCGTTTATGAGGACAGCGGCTACACCCACTTCTTCCATCCCATACGCATCGGCGACACCGGCCAGTTCTGGTCCATCGGCATCAGCATTCCCACCGCGGCCATCACCGCCGACGCCCGCCAATCCATGTTCGCGGCCATAGGCATAGGCGTGGTGGCGCTGGCGCTGATCCTGCTGTTGCTGACCATCGTCATCCGCACCCTGACCCGGCCGCTGATCAATCTGGCCGAGGCCATGGAGCAGCTGGCCAATGGCGGCGGCGACCTGACGGCGCGCATCGCCATCACCAACCGCGACGAGATCGGCCGCACCGCCTCCGCCTTCAACCGCTTCCTGGACAGCCTGCGCGACATGTTCGTCCAGGTGCGCGAGCAGAGCCGCCAGGTATCGCAAGCCGCCGCCCAGCTCAGCCACTCCGCCACCCAGGTGCACGACGCGTCGACCCAGCAGTCCGACGCCGCCTCCGCCAGCGCAGCCAGCGTGCAGCAGGTCACCGTGGGCGCCCAGCACATCGCCGACACCACGCAGCAGGCCGGCGACATCGCGCGCCAGACCGACTCGCTGACCGAGCAAAGCGTGGACAAGGTCAACCGCGTCACCAGCGAAATCCAGCGCATGACCGATACCATGCACGCGCTGGCCGACCGCATGGCCGCCTTGGGCAACCGCTCGCAAGAAGTCACCACCATCGTCGGCGTGATCAAGGACATCGCCGATCAGACCAATCTGCTGGCGCTGAACGCCGCCATTGAGGCCGCGCGCGCCGGCGAAATGGGCCGCGGTTTCGCCGTGGTGGCGGACGAGGTGCGCAACCTGGCCGGCCGCACCGCCGAGGCCACGGTGCAGATCACGCGCATCGTGGAGGCGATCAGCAGCGAGACGCGCCAGGCGGTAGACGATGTGCAGAGCAGCACCCAGCAGGTCGATGTCAGCGTCGGCATCGCCGAGGAAGCGAACCAGTCCATGCGCGAGGTGCAGGACTACAACCGCCAGCTGGTGGCCAGCATCGTGGACATCGCCGCCGCCACCCGCGAGCAGTCCAGCGCCAGCCAGGAGATCGCGCAGAACGTGGAACGCATCAGCAGCATGGCGCAAAGCAATAACCAAACGGTGAGCGAGGTCAGCCAGGCGGTGAACCGGCTGCGCGAGCTGTCCGGCGAGCTGGAAACGCTGGTGAGCCACTTCCGGCTGTAACCGCGCCATCGCTCCGCTCAGCAGCCCGGCCCAGCCGGGCTGTTTTCATGCCAGCCCGGCCGCGCGCGCGCCCAGGCCCACGGCAAAACCGAGCAAGACCAGGCCGCAGGCGATGTCCAGGCCGCGCCGGCCGGCCGGCCCCAGGCGCGACAGCAGCGCGCCGCCGCCGTAAGCCAGCAGCAGCCACCACAGCGCCGAGCCGCAGAACACGCCGGCAACGATCTCCAGCTGCCGCGCCGGCCCCGCGGGCAGGCCGCCCGACAAGCCGGCCGCCACCGCGGCGAAGGACAGGATGGTCATCGGGTTGCTCAGTGTCAGCGCCAGCGTCCCCAGATAGGCCCGCGCCAGCCGCCTTTCGCCATCCTCTCCTTCTCCCGCGCCGGCAGGCCGGCGCAAGGTGGCGACGCCCAGCCAGGCCAGCAGCAGGCAGCCGCCCCAGGCCAGCGGCCGGGCCAAGGCGCCGGCCCAGGCCAATACCAGGCTGCCGCCGCACACCCCTGCCAGGGCGAACAAGCCATCGGCGCTGGCCGCCCCCAACCCCGTCGCCAGGCCCAGCAGCGGGCCGCCGCGCATCGTGCGGCTGATGCACAGCAAACCTATCGGCCCCACCGGTGCCGCGATCGCCAAACCTATGCCCATCGCCTGCCAGAACATAGCGCCCTCCCCCGTCTTTGGAATGACTACAGTCTGCCTGCCGCCAGCGATTAGGCACATGGTGCTTTTTAGGAGCCCAGCCATGCTAACCTTCAGAACAAGGGATAAATGCGGAAAAGAGCTTACGAATGGAAGTGGACGCCAAATCCTGGGCGATATTGACCGCCCTGCAGGCCAATGCCAGGCAATCGCTGACCGAGCTGGCGCAGGCGGTGGGCCTGTCGGTGCCGGCGGTGTCGGAGCGGGTCAAGCGGCTGGAAGAGGCCGGCGTGATCCAGGGCTATCACGCGCGGGTGGCGCCGCTGCGCGCCGGCTACGCGCTGTCGGCCCTGGTGGGCATCACCGTGCCGCAGCCGGACAAGAAGACCCTGCTGGCGCGGCTGGAGGCGATGCCGGAAGTGATGGAATGCCACCACGTGACCGGCGTCGACTCCTACGTGTTCCGGCTGCTGGCGCGCGACGTCTCGCACCTGGAGCAGCTGGCGGCGCAGTTGAACGACCTGGGCGAGACCCGCACCGCCGTCATCCTCTCCACGCCGATACAGGGGCGGCCGGTGCGGCCGCCTCGCTGAGCGCGCTAGCCCGCCTGGCGGCAGGCCTTGTCCGGCGCCTGGTAGGCGCGGTTCACCTCCAGCGGCGCGGCATACGGCGAGGACCAGGTCTGCTCGTGCAGTTGGCCGATGCGTTTGGCCATGGCCTCGTTGCGCAGCGCCACCTCGACATTGCGCGACTTGTCCATATAGCCGCCGCTCCAGTTGCTGGTGCCCACCCAGGCGATCTGGTCGTCTATCTCCATGGTCTTGCTGTGGATGACGCGGGCGAAGGGGATGCAGGCGCCGTCGCGCGGTATCGTGACGATGCGCACTTCCATGCCGGGCAGCACGGCCAGGCTCTTCAGGTAGTCGATGCCTGGTTTTTCCAGGTTCCAGTCCGACACCATCAGCTTAACCTTGACGCCGCGCGCCAGCGCGCCGCGGATGGCGTTGTCGAATACCGGGTAATAGTTGCGCGGCTTGCCGTAGCTCAGCGGCGCGTAGTCCAGCAGCTGGATGCGCACCTCATGCTTGGCCTCGGCCATCAGGCGCGGCAGGGCCTGTTCGGAGTCGCCCACGCCGGCCGGGTTGTAGGCATTCGGGCTGGATAGCAGCACCGCGGGCTGGGACAGGTCGGCCGCCTGCTCCGTCGTCCGCAGCGGCTTGACCTTGCCGCCGGCGGCGAGCGCGGCCTGGGCCGCCCAATCCTGCTCGAAAATGGCCTGCAGGCGGCCGGCCATCGCCGCATCGTCTATCTTCAGGCCGGTTTCATGGATGTGCTGCAGCGAGCGCCAGTCGAAGTTCTGGCTGCCCACATAGGCGGTCTTGCCGTCCGCCACGATGAATTTGGCATGGATGATGCCGTTGCCGGTCAGCTGGTTGTAGTCCAGCTGGCGGTATTGCAGATTGGGGATGCGCTTGAGCCGTTCGATGGTGGCCGGCTCGCTGGCGAACATGCCTTTCTTTTCCATCAGGAAGCGGATTTTCACGCCTCGCTTGCCCGCGGCTTCCAGATGCTCGATCACGCCGTCCAGTTTGCTGCCCGCCTGGTCCGCCACGTAAAACTGCTCCAGGTCGATCTCGCGCTGGGCGGCATCGAACATCTGGCTCCACACGGTCGCCGGGTCGCGCAGGTCCGGCGTGTCCAGCTGCGCATGCTGCGGCGCGGTATGCACCAGCTCGAAGCCGGGAATGGAAAAATCGGCGCGGGCCAGGGGCGCGGCCAGCAACAGCACCAGCGGCAAGACGCGTTTGGACATGGCGGCTTCCTTCGAAAAATTGCGGATCATGACATGGCCATGTTAAGGAAGTATGTAGCCAGCATGAAAAAAGACCGCCCAGCGAGGGCGGCCATCAAGACGGGCCCGCTGCGGCTCGTCAACGAAGCGAAAGCAAGGCCAGCACGCGATAGCGGCTGATGCCCAGCAGCGCCGGCACCAGTTGCTGCAGCTGCTGGAAGTCGGCGCGTTGGTTGAGCCGGGCGTTGAAGTCGGCGACGAAGCCGCTGGCCCAGCTCTGCTCGTCGGTGCGCGACAGCTGGCTGATCGACTGCCTGGCCTCGGCGATGGCGCCGTCTATCGCCGCATGCGTCTGTTGCAGCCTGGCGATGGCGCGCAGCACCTCCTGCAAGGCCAGCCTGACCTGGGCGTGGTCATCGGTTTTCCAGCGCGAGGCGTCCAGCGCCGGCGGCTCCGGCTCCAGGCTTAGCGGCTGCGGCACGCCGCCCGGGAAGCGCACGCCGCCGCCGCGCACGGTCAAGCCATCCCGCAGCTGCGGCCAGTCCCGCTCGCTGCAGCTGAAGCCCAGATTGCCCCTATCATCCAGCTCGCAGCGCGCGCCGGCCGGGCCCAGCGCCTGATTCAGCGCGCGCAGCACCTCGTCGCGGCTCACGCCCTCCCCTACCCGCACGGCGCTGGCGCCGCCGCCTGGCACGGAGAGGACCAGCGTTTCCGGCTGGCCCGCGCTCAAGCCGTCCAAGTCCAGTCCGCGCGCGCTGAAGCTTTGGCGCGCCGGCGCGCCCAGCGACAGGCGCAGCTGGCTGTCCAGGCTGCCGGCGCTGTCCTGCTGCCGGCGCTGCCAGGCGCGTTGCAGACCGTCCCGCTGCGCGCTCAGCGCCTCCGTATCCAAGCGGCGCTGCGCCAGTTGCTGGCTCAGGCTGTCCTTGAAGCCCTGCAGCTGGTCCAGCATGTCCTCCACATAGTCCCGCGCACATTGGGCCGAGGTCAGCTGCTCATTCAACTGGGTGCTGTAGCGCCAGCCTGAGACGCCGGCCGTCTGCGGGCGCGCGCTGGCCAGGGGCGGGCGCGCCGGCGCGCCGCCGGTTCGCGGCGCGGCGGGCGCGATGGCGGCGCCGTCTTTGCCCCAGCGCTTGTCGCCGGCGGCGGGGGTGAGGGAAGCGAGCGTGGCGGCCATGGCGTCAGATCGCGTCGAACAGCGTCAATTGGCTGACCTTGCCGTACGCCTTCTGGCTGGCCTGCAGCGCCATCGACAGCTGCCCGAGGTTCATATAGGCCGTGCCGTAATCGAGGCTGCCCAGCTCCAGCATGCTTTGCTGATTGGCCAGACTCAGGCTGTTGTGGTTGCCGTCCAGCGTCTGCAGCACGTTCTGCGCGCCGCCCAGCTCGGATACCCGGCCGCTGACGTCGCTCAACGCCGCGTCCACGCCGTCCATGGTGGCGCGCACCATGGCGCCCACCGCCGGATCGTTGCCGTTCAGCGTGGGGCTTTGCAGCGCGGCGATGGCCTTGTCCAGCTGGTTGAGCAGCGCGGGCATGGACTCCAGCGTGACATTGGATGTCTCGGTGACGCCCTCGCCCACCGTCACCATCTGTTTGTCGACATTGCCGTTGAAGCGGTAACGGCTGCCGGCCGGCTGGCTGGCATCGAACTGGATGGCCGCGCTGTTGACGGCGCTGCCGGAAAACAGGTAGCGGCCTTCGCTGTCTTGGGTGTTGGCGGCGTACAGCATGCTGTCGCGCAGGCTGATCAAAGGCGACGCCATCGCCTTCAGGTCTTCAGCCGGCGCGGGATTGGCCGCCGCCACCAGGATGTCGCGCGCGTTGCGCAGGTCGCTGCTGATGCCGTCCAGCAGCGCTTCGTTCTGGCTCAGCTTGGACTTGAGCGCGCCGATATTGTCGCGATACTGGGACAGCGCCGCTTCCTCGCGCTGCAGCCGCAGCAGGCGCACGCTGGCGATGGGGTTTTCTGACGGCGCCAGCATGCTCTTGCCGCTGGACATCTTCTGCAAAAGCTCGGCCATGCCGGAACTGCTGTTCTGCATGGCCAGCAGCACGACGGATTGATACTGGTTGCTGGAGATACGCATGCTTGTCCTTACAGGATGGCCAGCGTGCTTTCGAATAGCTGGTTCGCCACCGAAATCACCTTCATGTTGGCCTGGTACATCTTCTGGTATTCGATCAGGCTCACCGCTTCCTCGTCGCGGTTGACGCCTGAGGCGCCCTGCCAGTTTTTTTCCGACTCGGCGCGGATCACATTGGCGGTGTCCAGCCCCGACTTATTCTGCTGGCTGGCGATGGCCAGGTGGCCGATCATCTGCGAATAGGCGTCGCCCAGCGTCACACTGCCGATGCCGGCCAGCGGCAGGCTTTGCTGCCGGATGGCGATGATTTTTTGCAGATTGTCGTTATTGCCCGGCTTGGCCGGATCGGCGGAGAAACCCAGATCGGCCGCGCCTATGCCTGTGGTCTGCAACAGGCCATGGGCCGCGCCGGGATCGAACTGGAACAAGGCCTGGCCGCTCTGGCCGCGCATATCGTAACCCTGCGCCAGTTGCTGATTGACGCGGCCGGCCAGCTCGCCGGCCAGCGCGCGCACCTGCTCCTGCGCCGGCCGCAATACCTGTACCTCGAACTGGTTGAGTCCGCCCAGCTGTCCGCCCAGGTCGCCGCCGGGCATGGCGTATTGTTCGGTGCCGAAGGCCAGCTTCAATTGCTGGCTGCCATCGGGCTGCGCCTCGCTGGACAGCGCGGCCGCATCGTCGCCGGACACCAAGGGCAGGCCGTTGCTCAGCGAAACGGACTTGCCGCCGTCCGGCTGCGCCACCACGCGCACCTCCACCAGGGAAGCCAGCGCGTCGATCTGGCGATCGCGTTCGTCTTCCAGGCCCGAGGTATTGATGCCCTGGGCGCGCGCCGCCACCAGCTTGGCGTTCAAGGCCGCCAGATTGGCGGTGGCGCTGTTGATCTGGCTCAGCGTGGCGCTGCGCTGTTCGCCAATGGCGGCCTGCTGCGAGGTGAGCACGCCGTAAAGATTGTTGAAGCGCTGCGCCAGCGATCCGGCCTCGCGCACCACCTGGTCGCGCATGGTGTTGGAGTCCAGGCTGGCGGCATTGAGCGCGGCGAAGAACTTGTCCAGGCCGCTGGACAGGCTGCTGCCCTCGCTGCCCATCACCTGTTCCAGCTGGCTGAAATAGGGCTGGGCCGCGGATAGCGCGCCGACATGGGAGCCGGCCTGCCACTGCTGCAGATTGCGGTAGTCGTCGCTGAAGCGGCGCACGCCGGTCACCGACACGCCGTAGCCGGCGCTGAGCGGGTCGCCCGCGCCGGGCGTCTGCGTGGCCAGCACCACGCCCTGGCGGGTATAGCCCGGCGTCTGCTGGTTGGCGATGTTCTGGCTGGCCGTGTTCAGCGCGACCTGGGCGGCCTGCGCGCCGGTCAGCGCGTTGTCAATCATGCGCATGGTGAGCAGTCATCACTTGGAAAGAGGAAACATCGGCGCGGCGAATGCCGCCAATCCCTGGCCGGCGTCGCGCCCCTGCTGCAGACGGGCGACGGCCGGGTCCGCGTTCTTAAGGGGAATATTGCCAGCGGCCGGCAATAGCTGCGCCAGGATCACATTGGCGATGCCGAACACGCGCCGACTGGCCAGCTGGTCGGCCAGGGCACCGTCGGCGATGTCCAGCAGGTCGCCGTTCATGGAATTGGCGAAGATGCTGTCCTCGCCGGCCACCTCGCGCGTGGTCTTGCGCATCTGCTTGAACATCTCGCGCACGAACTGGCCCTCGAACATCTCCGCCGCCTTCTCCGCCTTCTGGCGGTATTCCGGGCTGGCCGCCGCCACCGGCTGCTCGCCATTGGTTCCGGCTGACGGGTTCTGCAAATCGTTGTTCAGCATCCGCCTCTCCTTAAATGACGACCAGCTCGCCATCTATCGCGCCGGCCTGGTCCAGCGCCTGCAGGATGGCCATCACGTCGTCCGGCGTGGCGCCGGTGCGGTTGACGGTGTCTATGATGGCGCGCAGACTGGCCCCGGCCGGCCACTTGAACATGCGGCCCTGGTCCTGCCCCACTTGCACGCTGGAATTGGGCACCACCTTAGTGGTGCCGTTGCTGAACGGGCCGGGCTGGCTGACCTGGGACGACTCCGAAATCACCACGCGCAGGCTGCCGTGCGACACCGCCGCCGGCCGCACGGTGACGCCCTCGCTGATCACCACCGTGCCGGTGCGCGAATTGAACACCACGCGCGGAATTTCCGGCCCCACGTCCACATTGAGTTTTTCCAGCCGCGCGACGAAGGCCACGCGCTCGGTCGGATCCAGCGGCGCCTTCACTTCTATGGTGGTGGCGTTGCGGGTGCTGGCGATCTTGCCGTAGCCGCGGTTGATGGCCTTCACCACATTGGTGGCGGTCTCGAAGCTGGGGCGGCGCAGGCTGAGCCGCACGGAGTCGCCCTGCTCGAAGTCGCTGGGAATCTCGCGCTCTATGCTGGCGCCGTTGGGGATGCGCCCGGCGGTGGGCGTGTTGACGGTGACGCTGGAGCCGCTCTTGCCCTGCGCCGACAAGCCGCCTATCACCACGCTGCCCTGGGCCAGCGCGTACACTTCGCCGTTGGCCGCCTTCAGCTGGGTCAACAGCAGCGTGCCGCCGCGCAGGCTCTTGGCGTCACCCAGCGACGACACGGTCACGTCTATGGTCTGGCCGCGGCTGTAGCCGGGCGGCAGGCTGGCGCTGACCATCACCGCCGCCACGTTCTTGACGCGGGTGTCGGTCTTTTCCGGCATCTTCAGGCCAAACTGCTTCAGCATATTGGCCACGGACTGGCCGGAGAACTTCACCTGCGAGTTGTCGCCGGTGCCGTCCAGGCCCACCACGATGCCGTAGCCTATCAATTGGTTGTCGCGTATGCCTTCCACATTGACCAGCTGGCGCAGCGGCTGCGCCGCGGCGGCAAGCGACCACGCCGCCAGGCAGGCGGCGGCGCTCAGGCGCTTCAAAAGTGTCAATCTCATGGATAGCCCTAGAACGGCATCAGCGGGCTGGCGAAGAACTTCATCAGCCAGCCGGGGTTGTTGGCGTCGGCCAGCGCGCCGCTGCCGGAGTAGCCGATGCGGGCGTTGGCGATGCGCAGCGAGGAAACGCGGTTGTCGGTGTCGATGTCTTCCACCCGCACGTAGCCGGCCAGTTGCAAGGTTTCCTCGCCCTGGTTCAGCGTCAGCTGTTTTTCGCCCTGCACCTGCAGCAAGCCGTTGGCCAGCACCTTGTGCACCACCACGGTCAGCGAGCCGGCCAGCGCATTCTGCTGGGTGGAGGTGGACGAGCCGTTGAAGTTGCGGTTGGCGTCTATGCCCACCTGGGCGTTGAAGGTGGTGTTGCCGAGCAACGATGGGCCGATCTTGGCGCCGGACTGCTTGCCGAAGGTGGTGCCGGCCTGCTTGCTGGCCTGGGTGGTCTCTTCCAGCACCACCGTCAGCACGTCGCCGGGGCGGAAGGCGCGGTTGTCCGAGGTCAGCGCCAGGCTGCCGCCGGGCGTGAACACGCCGCCGCCGCGCGGCGCCTCGGCCGCCTGCCGCAACAGATCGGGCAAGGGGTCGGGCCGGGGCGGCGCCGGCTGGAACGAGGCGCAGGCCGCCAACAGCAGCGCGCCCAGCGGCGCGAGACGACGCAGCGTCATCGCACCGATTGTCCCAGTTGCTGCAGCATATTGTCCGCCGCGGTCAGCACCTTGGTATTCATCTCGTAAGTGCGCTGGGCGGCGATCATGTCCACCATTTCCTCCACCACCTGCACATTGGAGCCTTCCAGGCTGCCCTGCTTCAGCTTGCCCAGCGCGTCGCCGCCCGGATTCCCGGTGCTTGGGTTGCCGCTGGCGGCGGTTTCCTGGAACAGATTGTCGCCCAGGGCCAGCAGGCCGGTGGGGTTCACGAAGTTGGCCAGGGTGATCTGGCCAACCTCGGTGGGCGTAGTGCCGCTGCCCTCGGTCACCGACACCACGCCGGTCTCGCTGATGGAAATCTTGGTGGCGCTGGCCGGGATCTTGACTTCCGGCTGCAGCGGCAGGCCCTGGGCATTGACCAGCAGGCCGTCCGGATTGAGCTGCAGCTGGCCGGCGCGCGTGTAGCCGGTTTCGCCGTTGCCCATCTTCACCTGCAGAAAGCCCTGGCCGACGATGGCCACATCCAGGCTCTGATTGGTGGTGGTCAGGTTGCCCTCGGTGAACACCTTCTGGCTGCCCACCAGGCGCGTGCCGTTGCCCAGCTGCACGCCGGACGGCGACAGATTATTGTCGTCCACCTTGCTGCCGGGCTGGCGGTCTACTTGGTAGAACATGTCCTCGAACACCATGCGGTCGCGCTTGAAGCCGGTGGTGTTGACGTTGGCCAGGTTGTTGGCGATGGCGGTCAGGCGCGCGTCCTGCGCCTGGATGCCGGTTTTGCTGATCCACAGTGCCGGATTCATTGAATTCTCCTATCAGCCGCGCACCAGGCGGTTGCCCGCCTCGTTCATGTCGCTGGCGGCGTTGAACAGCTTCATCTGCATTTCGAAATTACGGTTGAGCGACATCACCGACACCATCTCCTCCACCGCGGACACATTGCTGCGCTCCAGGTGGCCGCTCTGCACGGTGACGCTGTCGTCCGCCGGAAACGGCGCGTTTTGCCGCGGCACGATCAGGCCGTCGGCGCTCTTCATCATCTCGCGCGCGTCCGGTTTGACCAGCTTGAGCTTGTCCACCGGCTGCATTTCGGCGCCGCCCGGATTCAGCACGGAAACGGTGCCGTCCTGGGCGATGGCGACTTTGAGGTAGCCTTCCGGCAGGCGGATGGGGCCGCCGTCGCCCAGCACCGGATGGCCGTTCACGCTGAGCGTGCCGTCGGGGCCGGCCACCATGCTGCCGGCGCGGGTGTAGGCCTCGCCGCCGTCCGGCGCGGCGATGGCCAGAAAACCGTCGCCCTGCAGCGCCACGTCCAGGTCGCGGCCGGTTTCCACCACGGTGCCGTTGCGGGTATCCAGCGCCGTCGGCGCATTGTGGCTGAGCACGCGCGCGTCGTAGCCGTAGCCGGGCACGACTTGGCTGACGGCGCTGTCGATGTCGGCGCGGAAGCCGCCGGTTTCGGCATTGGCCAGGTTGTTGGCGTGGATCTGCTGCGCGCGCAGCAGACGGTCTGCCCCGCTCATCGCGGTGTAGATCAGCGCGTCCATGCCTTACACCGCCTGCATCAGGGCCTGCATCACCTGGTTCTCGGTGGCGATGACCTTGGTGTTGGCCTGGTAATTGCGCTGCGCGGTCATCAGTGTCACCAGCTCGGAGGTGACGTCGACGTTGGACTGTTCCAGCGAGCTGACGGCCAGCTTGCCGGCCATGCTGCTGCCGGCGGTGGCCAGCAGGGCCGGACCGGAGGCGGTGGTTTCCTGCCAGCTGGTCTGCGAGCTGGGCGCCAGCGCGTTCTCGTTGGCGAAATTGGCGATGGCCAGCTGGGCCACCACCTGCTTCTGGTCGTTGCTGTAGCTGACGATGACCTCGCCATGCTCGCCCAGGCTGACGCCGGTGCGGGCGCCAGGCGGATAGCCGGTGGCGGCGTTGCGGCTGGTGCTCGGTTCGCCGGCGAACTGCGTGGTGCCGCTGTAGTCCACCGCCAGCTTCAGCGCGGAGGCGCCGTTGGGCGTGCCCAGATCCAGCGCCACCGCGGCGGCGGGCGCGGCCAGTTTGCCGTTGCTGTCGAACTTCAAATCCGTGGTGGCCGGCAGCGCTTGGCTATCCAGCGCATAGTGCACGGTGACGGTGCTGTCGGCGCTCTTGCAGAAGTACTGCGTCAGGTTGTGCTTGTTGCCCAGGGAGTCATACACCGTGGACACGCTGGAATGGTTGAAGCTCTGGGGATTGCCCTTGTCGAAGGCGATGGTCTGGGTGGCCCAGCCGGCCGACATATTGCCGGTGTACTGCAAGGCGTCGCTGGCCTGGGCCGGGATGTTGCCGGTGGGAATCTGGATATCGCTCAGCGCGCCCAGCGCCGCGCTATTGGCCGATTTGGCGTAGCCCTGGATGCGGCCCTTGTTGCCGTCTATCAGGTAGCCGTCCTTGTCGGTGTCAAAGATGCCGACGCGGCTGTAACTGACGGTGCCGGCCGCGCTGCGCGACACGAAGAAGCCGCGGCCGTCGATGGCGGCGTCCAGCGCGCGGCCGGTGTTGATCAGGCCGCCGTTGCGGCCGATGTTCTGGCTGTTGCCATTGCTGTTGACGCCCATGGCCTGGCTGCCGGCGTAGGCGGAAGCGAAGGTGACGCGGCCGGACTTGAAGCCGTAAGTGGCGGAGTTGGCAATGTTGTCGCTGATGCTGCCCAGCTGGTCGTTGACGGCATGGATGCCGGACAGGGCGATTTCGAAACTCATGGGGTTCTCCGTACGGGACTTTAAGCGGGAGCGCCGGGCAGACCCAGCAAGGCGGAAACGGAAGAGGCCGGGAAGTCGCCCAGGCCGGCCAGGCTCAACACCGGTTCGGCGCCGTTGATCGGCAGGCGCACGCCGCTGACGTCGGCCTTCAGCTCCAGCAGGCCGGCGCTGCCGGAGGCGGTGGACAATTCCAGCTGGTAATCGCCGGCGCTCAGGCCGTAATCGGCCAGCTTGATCTGGAAGTCGCTGGCGCCGGCCGCGCGTTTGCCCAGCTCGATGCGGGTGCGCTGACCGTCGGCGCCGGTGAGGATCAGCGTCGCGTCGCGCTCGGCGCCGGACAGCGTGACGCGGCCGGACAGCGCGGTCTGGCCGTCGCTGCGGAAGCGGTCGGTCTGCACCAGCACCGGACGCCCCACCTGGGCGCCCAGCGCCACGCCCTGCAGCTCGCGCAGCATGCCGGCCTGGCTTTGCAGTTGTTGCAGCATGGACTGCGTGGTCTGCACCTGGCTCATCTGCGCCAGCTGGTTGACGAACTGGGACGGGTCGGCCGGATCCAGCGGGCTCTGGTTGCGAATCTGCGCCAGCAGCAGCGTCATGAACATGTCCTGGCCGCCATTTTTCTGGCCGGCGGCAGGCGCTACCTGCGCCGGCTCGGACGACTGGCCGCCGGCGGACAGCAGGGACGATGAGGTCTGATCCACGCTCATGCGTTGTCTCCCAGTTTGAGCAAATCCTGTTGCATGGCCTTGACCCGGCCCAACACCTCCACATTGGTCTGGAAGGCGCGGCTGGCGGACAGCATGTCCGTCATCTCCTCCACCGCATTGACATTGCTGTAGAACACATTGCCGTCGGCGTCGGCCAGGGGATTGCCCGGTTCGTGCGCCTTGCGCACCGGCTCGGGGTTCTGCACCACGTCCAGCACCTGCACGCCCATGCCCTCGCCCTGCATCTGGCTGCGGAACACCGGCTTGCGGCCGTGATAGGCGGCCTGCTCGCTGCCGGCGGCGGTATCGGCATTGGCCAGATTGCTGGCCACGGTATTGAGGCGCACCGTCTGCGCCGTCATGGCGGAGCCGGCGATGCGCGAGATGTCCCTGAACGACATGGCTTATTGCCCCGCGATGACTTTGGCCAGCCCGTGCAGCTTCATATTGATGAAGGTGAGGCTGGTCTGGAATTCGGAAACGTTTTGCGAGAACTCGGCCTGCTCTACCCCCAGCTCCACCGTATTGCCGTCGCGCGAGGGATGGTTGGGCAGGCGGTACAACAGCTCCTCGCCCTCGCCCAGCGCCAATGGGGAATCGGCGTCGGCCGCGGCCAGCGCCGCCTTGAAGTCGATGTCGCGCGCCTGATAGCCCGGCGTGCTTTCATTGGCGATATTGGACGCCAGCACGCGGGTCCGCTCCGCCCGCAGCCGCAAAGCCTCCGGGTGAATGCTCAGGGCCTTGTCCAGATGCAATCCCATTGCCTTGACCTTATCGATTCATTACGATGTTAAAGTCATTTACCGTTAATGACTCACTTATTGGAAAGCGATACTAATAAGTGCGCCCCACACCGTATACGCAACAATTACCAAGCCACCCCGGATGTCAAAATTCACACCCCCCCTGCTTTGCCTCGCCTTCGCGCTGCCGGCGCAAACCGGACACGCCGCCGCCGCGCCCGATGCCGCCGTCCGCCAGCAAGCCGCCCACCTAATTGAACAGCGCCTGAACGAGGCCGGCCTGGACCAGCCGGCCTGGCAGCTGCAGCTGCTGCCGCCGCGCGCGCTGCCCGGCTGCGAGACGCCCTGGACGGTGGAAGCCGCCGACGCGCGCGCCTTCTCGCGCATGCGTTTTGACATTGCCTGCCCGTCCAGCGGCTGGCGCGGCGACTACATCGTGCGCGCGACGGTCAGCGCGCGCGTTGCCGTCGCCGCGCGCGATCTGCCCGCCGGCGCGGTCCTGCAAGCAGACGATGTGAAATGGGCAGCGCGGCCGGTATGGGAGCCCGCCGAGCTATTCGGCCGCGGCCAGCCGCCGCTGGCCTTGCAACTGAAGTCCGCGCTGAGCGCGGATCAGGCCCTGCGCCGACGCCAGTTGGCAGCCCCGCTGCTGGTGAAGCGCGGCGCAACGGTGCGCATCGTCGCGCGCCAGGACGGGATAGAAGTCACGGTATCCGGGGAGGCGCTGGCCAATGGCAAGCAGGGCGAGATCATCGCCGTGCGCAATCTGGACAGCGGCAAGACCCTGCGCGCGCGCGTCAGCTCGGCGGACGAGGTGGAGCCGCAGGACTGAAGGTCGGGGTAAGTAGAAACCCTTAAGCTGTACTAGACTGAAGCCGGATCGAGAAAGTCCCACCCATCACAGAGGAGGCCGGCTCATGCCCTTGTTCAGCAATAAACTCGCCGATCAGTTACGCCTCGCCCAGGCCGAGCTGGAAAAGAGCCGCGGCGCCTTGCGCGCGATAGACCGCTCGATGGCCATCATCGAATTCACCCCGGACGGCGTGATCGTTCAGGCCAACGACGTGTTTCTGCGCATCATGGGCTACACCCGCGAAGAAGTGGCGGGCAAGCATCATAGAATGTTTTGCGAGTCCGCCTACGCGGCCTCGCCCGGCTATGGCGAGTTCTGGCAAAAGCTGGCGCGCGGCGAGGCCCAGACCGGACGCCAGCTGCGCCTGGCCAAGGGCGGCCGGCCCGTCTGGCTGGAGGCCAGCTACTCGCCGGTTCTGGACGCCGCAGGCAAGGTCAGCGGCGTGATCAAGATCGCCTCGGACATCACGCGCCAGATGCAGCTGGAACAGCAGGACAAGGCGATGCGCAGCGCCATAGACCGCTCGATGGCGCGCATCGAGTTCGACCTGGATGGCTCCATACTGGACGCCAACGATAATTTCCTGGCGGTGTTCGGCTACAGCCTGGCGGACCTCAAGGGCAAGCATCACAGCGTCTTGTGCGACGAAGCCTATGTGCGCAGCCCGGAATATCAGCAGCTGTGGCAAAAACTGCGCCAGGGCGAGTTCCAGCAGGGACGCTTCCGCCGCGTGGGCCGCAATGGCGAGCCGATCTGGCTGCAGGCCACCTACAACCCGGTGCTGGACGCGGCCGGCAAACCGGCCCGCGTGGTCAAGTTCGCCAGCGACATCACGCGCCAGATGAGGCAGATGCAGGCCCAGGCGGAAAACGCGCAGTCGGCGGTGCAGGCATCGGAAAGCACCGAACAGCTGTCGATACGCGGCAGCACGGTGCTGGACCAAGCCGCCAACGAAATCTCCCGCGTCGCGGACAGCGTGCGCCAGTCTTCTCAGATTCTGGCCAAGCTTGGCGACAGTTCGGGCCAGATCGGCGCCATCATCGGCACCATCAGCGACATCGCCGACCAGACCAATCTACTAGCGCTGAACGCGGCCATCGAGGCGGCGCGCGCCGGGGAAATGGGCCGCGGCTTCGCCGTGGTGGCGGACGAGGTGCGCAAGCTGGCCGAGCGCACCAGCCAGTCCACCGGCGAGATTTCCGGCATCGTCAAGTCGATACAGGGCGACTCCGCCTCGGCGATAGGCGCGATGGAGGCGATGCGGACACTGGCGGAAACCACTCTGGAGCTGGCGCAGCAGGCCCAGGGCTCCATCGCCGAGATACGCAGCGGCACCCGCAACGTGGTGCAGGTGGTGCGCGACGTTTCCACGCTGCTGCAACAGCAGGGCTGAGCGCCGCCATGGCGGAAACGGCCGCGCCGGGCCCATGAAAAAGGCCGGCGCGAGGCCGGCCTTGCTCACGCCGTCAAAACGGCATCAATAGCCCAAGCCCATCGCGGCGCGCACTTCGCCCATGGTTTCGCGCGCCACTTTCTCGGCGCGGGCATTGCCGTCGGCCAGAATCTCGGCCACCAGCTTGGGATTGGCCAGATATTTCTCGGCGCGCTCGAACATCGGCTGCTGCTCGCGCACCACGGCGTCGATCACCGGTTGCTTGCAGTCCAGGCAGCCGATGCCGGCGCTGGCACAGCCGGCCTTGACCCATTCCTTGGTCTCGCCGTCGCTGTATACCTCGTGCAGCTGCCACACCGGGCACTTGGCCGGCGTGCCCGGATCGGTGCGGCGCACGCGCGCCGGATCGGTCGGCATGCCGCGGATTTTCTTGCTCACCGTCTCCGGCGCCTCGCGCATGGTGATGGTGTTGCCGTAGGACTTGGACATCTTCTGGCCATCCAGGCCCGGCATCTTGGACGCGGCGGTCAGCTTAGCCTCGCACTCGGCCAGGATGCTCTTGCCCTTATTCTCCAGCCAGCCGTACAGGCGCTCGCGGTCGGCGTTGCCCAGGTTCTGGCTGGCGGCCAGGATCTCGCGCGCCTGCGCCAGCGCTTCCACTTCGCCGTCCTGCAGATAGCGGTTGCGCAGCTGCTCGAACAGCTTGCCGCTCTTGCCGATTTTCTTCACCGCCGCCCGTGCCAACTCTTCGAAATTAGGCTCGCGGCCAAACATATGGTTGAAGCGGCGCGCCACCTCGCGCGTCAGTTCGATGTGCGGCACCTGGTCCTCGCCCACCGGCACCATGCCCGCCTTGTACACCAGGATGTCCGCCGCCTGCAGCAGCGGGTAGCCCAGGAAGCCGTAGGTGGTCAGGTCCTTGTGGCTCAGCTTCTCCATCTGGTCCTTGTAGGTCGGCACGCGCTCCAGCCAGCCCAGCGGCGTCACCATGGACAGCGCCAGGTGCAGCTCGGCGTGCTGCGGCACCTTGGACTGCACGAAGATGGTGGCCTTTTCCGGGTCCACGCCGGAGGCCAGCCAGTCGATCACCATTTCGTCTATGGACTTGCCGATGATGGAAACGTCGTCGAAATTGGTGGTCAGCGCATGCCAGTCGGCCACCATGAAGAAGCATTCATGATGGTGCTGCAGCTCCACCCAGTTCTTGATCACGCCGTGGTAGTGGCCAAGGTGCAGGCTGCCGGTGGGGCGCATGCCGGAAAGGATGCGGTTGGCGGACATAGGGTTGTGCTCTCGATAGGCCGCGGGAAATGAAAAACCGCCGGTCTGTCCGGCGGCCTGGCCCCGCGCAGGGTTCTAGAAAAACAATTGCAGCAGATGATACATCAACTGGTAGAACGGTTGCAGAATCCTGCCCAGCATGCCGGTGGCGATCAGCAACAGCAGTATCCACATGCCGTAGCGCTCGGTCTGGGCGTACTTCCAGGCCGTGCCCGGCGGCAGCAGGCTCTCCACGATGCGGCCGCCGTCCAGCGGCAGGATGGGCAGCAGGTTCAGCAGCATCAGCGAGATATTGATGGCGATGCCGGCCTGGCTCATCAGGGCCAGCGGCTCGCTATAGGCGTTGTCGGTATGGATCGCCAGCTTCAGCAACAACGCCCAACCGGCCATCATGGCGAAATTGGCGGCCGGCCCGGCGGCGGCCACCCAGCGGCCGTGCTCGCGCGGCTTGCGCAGCGCGCCGAAATTGACCGGCACCGGCTTGGCCCAGCCGAAGAGAAAGCCGCCCATCCACAAAGTCAGCAAGGGCAGCAGCACCGTGCCCAGCGGGTCGATGTGCTTGAGCGGGTTCAGCGTCATCCGCCCCATCATGTAGGCGGTGTTGTCGCCGAAGCGGCGCGCGGCGTAGGCGTGCGCCGCCTCATGCAGCGTGATCGCAAACAAAACCGGCAAGGCGTAAATGGCGACGCGTTGCACCATCTGGTCGAAACCCATGCTTATCCCCTCTCCAGCCGCCAGCCGCGGCTTGTTTCATCTTCGCATGCTTACATCACCGCGCCGACGATGGCCAGCACGATGGCCTGCACCAAGGGCAGCAACACCTTGCCCAGAATGCCGCTGAACATCAGCAGCAACAGAATCCAGAAGCTGTAGCGCTCCACCTTGGAAAATTCCCACGCGGCGCGCGCCGGCAACAGCGCCTGCACGATGACGCCGCCGGGCAAGGGCGGCAGCGGGATCAAGGTGAAAATCATCAGCGCCACATTGATTTTGATGCCGATCAGCGCCATCAGTTGCAAGGGTTCGCCAAAGTAAACGGTCAGGTAGCCGGAAGCCAGCACCACGCCCGCCCACAGCAGGGCCATGATCAGATTGGCCAGCGGCGTCACCACCGCCACTTTGGCCAAGGCGCTGCGCGGCTTGCGCATCGCGCCGGGATTCAATTGCAGCGACTTGGGCCAGCCGATGATGAAGCCGCCCAAGGCGACGCCGATCAACGGCATCGCGATGGAGCCTATGGGGTCGATGTGGGCCAGCGGGCTGAAAGTGCGGCGGCCGGTCATATAGGCGGTGCGGTCGCCCAGATAGTCGGCCATGAAGGCCTGGGCGCCGGCCGGGATGGTGATGGCGAACAGAATCGGCAGAATGGACACCGCCAATTGTTGAATCAAGGACAAAGACTGCATGATTTCCTAAGGATGTTGTGGATTCAAAGACCGAACGGCGCCAGCGGCCCCTTGCCTTGGCGCAGCAGCTCCACGCCATCGGTCATGTCGATGACGGTGGTAGGCTCGGTGCCGCACCAGCCGCCGTCTATCACCGCGTCCACGGCATGTTCCAGCCGCTCGCGGATTTCATAGGGATCGGACAGCGGCTCGGCGTCGCCCGGCAGCGTCAGGGTACAGGACAATATGGGTTCGCCCAGCTCTTCCAACAAGGCCAGCGCCACTTTATGGTCCGGCACGCGCAAGCCTATGGTGGCGCGCTTGGGATGCAGGGTGCGGCGCGGCACTTCGCGCGACGCCTGCAGGATGAAGGTGTAGCTGCCCGGCGTGGTGGACTTCAGCATCCGATACTGGCTGTTGTCCACCTTGGCGTAATTGGCCAGTTCGGACAGATCATGGCACACCAGCGTCATCATGCGCTGCTTCAAATCCAGGCCGCGGATGGCCAGGATGCGCTCCAGCGCCGCCTTGTCGCCCAGCATGCAGCCCAGCGCGTAGCAGGAGTCGGTGGGATAGACGATCACGCCGCCCTCGCGCAGCATCTTCACCGCCTCGCGGATCAGTCTGGCCTGCGGGTTGTCGGGATGAATCACGAAGAATTGCGCCATGTTCTTGTCCTTATTGGTTTAGGCAGGCCGGATGATGCGGGCCTCCAGTTCGCGCCAGATCGGCCGGCAGATCGGCGGCAAATCCTCGGTGTGGCCGACGTCGCGGCCACCCTCGCCCGGCGCGTGGAAATCGCTGCCGCTGCTGGCGTAAAGCCCATGCCTGTCCGCATGCAGCGCGAACTTGTGCATATCGTCCAGACTGTGGCTGCCGCTGGCCACTTCGATGCCCTGGCCGCCGGCCGCCTTGAAGTCCAGAATCAGCCGTTCTATCAGGGTGCGGCCCATGTCGTAACGGCCGGGATGCGCGATCACCGCCATGCCGCCGGCGCCGACGATCCAGCCCACCGCGTCCTCCAGGCTAGCCCACTCATGCTCGACGAAACCAGGCTTGCCCGGCGTCAGATACTTGCGGAACACCGTGCGCACGTCCTTGACCGCGCCGCTATCCACCAGGTGGCGGGCAAAATGGGTGCGACTGATCATCTCTGGATTGTCGCACCAGCGCATGGCGCCTTCGAAACAGCCCTCGATGCCGGCCGCCGCCAGCGAGTCACCCATCTGGCGCGCCCGCTCCAGCCGGCCGTCGCGTATGCGCTTCAGCCCGGCGGCCAGGGCCGCGTCGTCCGGATCGATGCCCAGGCCGACGATGTGCACGGTATGGCGGCCCCAGCTGACGGAGACCTCCACGCCATGCAAAAAATCTATGCCGTGCCGCGCAGCCGCCGCTGCCGCTTCGGCCAAGCCGGCGGTGCAGTCGTGATCGGTCAGCGCCAGCAGGCTGGGCTCGCGCAGCGCGGCGCGGTCTATCACCTCGGTCGGCGTCAACGCGCCATCGGACGTGCGGGAATGGAAGTGCAGATCAATGCCCGCCATCGCGCGCTCCTTCGATCTGCCTCGCCTGCCACAGGGCCAGCCGCGCGCGGTAGGCGCGCAGCTCTTGCTGGTAGATGTCTAAAATGCAAGGCTCGCAGCCGCTGCCGCAGCACATGTCGTCGTCCACCTCGAACGGCGGCTCCGGCATGATGTCGGCAAAATCATCCATCTCAGTCCGCCTCGACAACGATCAGAAAGCCGTCGCCGCTGACTTGCTGGCCGGCGCGGATCTTGCACGTCTTGCGCAGCTCGACCTGGCCATCGACCGACACATTGCCCTCGGCGATGAAATGCTTGGCCGCGCCGCCGGAATGGCAGACGTTGCAGGCTTTGAGCAGGTCGCACAGCGGGATGTATTCGCTGTTCAGCTTGAAGGTTTCTTTCATTTTTGCACACTCGTTCTGGACAGGCTTGTGAGCGGCCTGTGGACAAGGCCGCCAAGCCCTTATTCTGTCTGATGTTTTTTACGCCGCCCATTTTTTAGGCAGCCCTGCCGGACTATCCACCCGTCCGGCTGACAAGATTGTGGAAGCGCTGTGGACAAAGGCGGCAAGCCGCTGATTTGCCTGGCCGTTTCCGGACCGCTTATTTTTTAGGCAGGCAACAGCGGCAACAGCGCCTGCCGCGCGCGCGCCAGTCGCGCAGCGTGCGGGCCGCGCAGTTCCAGCGCGGCAACGCCCTGCCGGGCCAATTCCTGCCGATGCAAGTCCAGCAGCCAGTCCCGCTGCGTGGGATGGCTGCGCAAGGGGTCCGGCTGCCACGGGATATCGGGACAGGCCAGCAGCGTCAGGTCATAGTCCTGCGGCCGGTACAGCGCCAGCAAGCGCGCGGACGCCTGGCCATGCGCCACTTCCGCCCAAATCTTGCAGGTCAGCACCGTGGTGTCGCAGAGCAGGATGTCCGCGCCGGCCGCCGCTTCCGCCGCCAGCTGGCCGGCGGCGATGGCTTCGATATCGGCCGCGTCGGCGGTATAGGGGCGATCGGCGTAATAGGCGCGCGCATACTCTTGCACCCATGCCGCGCGCCAGCCGTCGGCGCGCAGGCTCAGCGCCAGCGCTTCCGCCAGCGTGCTCTTGCCGCTGGATTCCGGGCCGACTATCGCCACCCGGACAGGCCCGCGCCCCCTTCCTTCCCGCATCGATCATCCATCCTTGTCGGCGCTCCGGCCAAGCCCGCCATTATACCGCGTCGCCACTCGCTTACCGCGTTTTTCACAGCCGGAGGGGATAGCGCTGTGGGCCGGCTGTGGAAAATCGACACAAGTCCTTGATGCGGCGTCGCTTCCCGCCACCCGCTCATTTTTTGCGCAGGCGTGAACTTTTTCCCCACCGCCAGTGCAACGCCATGTGGACCCGTTGTGGATAATGCCGCCAAACCCATGAAGACAAAGCAAAAATGATCGACGCCTATTTTTTAGGCAAAGCCCAGGCCAGACTCGACCAAGCCCATCCCCATGTCCGGTACACAATCCTGTGCGCGGCTTGTGGACAAGCGCGGCAAGCCGCTGATTCCTCAGGCCCCGCTCAGCCGTGCTTATTTTTTAAGCAGCGCCAGGTCCTCACAGCCCTCGCCGCAGGCCGACTCGCGCTTCAGGGTTGCCCACATCGTCCGTGCAGAGCCGTGTGGACCGGCTGTGGAAAACACAGGCAAGCCCTTGAAGGGCAAGCATGAAAAAAGGCCGCTTATTTTTTAAGCGGCCTCGATACGGCAGCGAACGGATCAAACCGTCATCTCACCCCGCCACGAGCGGCCCAAAGCCTCGCGCAGCGCCTCCGGCGCCAGACCGGCAGACAACAGCACGTGCAGCTTGGCCAACGCCGCCTCCGGCGTCAGATCGCCGCCCGGCTGCGCGCCGGCGCGCGCCAGCGGCTGGCTGGCGGCATAAGCGCCCACCGCCACCGCGCCTTTCACCACCTGGGTCAGCGTCAACACCGGGCAGCCGCGCGCGCGCATCGCGGCCACGCCGTCCAGCAGCGCCGGATCGGCCGGTGCGTTGCCGCTGCCATAGCTGAGCAGGATGGCGCCGTCCAGGCCGCCGTCGCGCAGCGCCTGCCCGGCCAGCGTGCTGCCATGGCCCGGTGTCAGCATCAGCGCCGCCAGCTTCAAGTTCTCCTCCAGCCGCAGCGGCCGCCACTCGCCGTCCGGGCGCAGCCAGCGCTGTCGATGCCAATGCGCGGAGATGGCGAACTCGGCCAACGGCGCGGCATTGGGACTGTTGAAGCCGTCGAAACGCTCGGCGTCCAGCTTGCGCGCGCGGCAGCCGCGCAGCAGCAGGCGGTCAAAGGCAATGACGACCTCGGTCAAATCCGCTTGGCAGGCAGCCTCGAAAGCGTCGGCCAGATTGGCCCAGCCATCGGAACGCGGGTGCACCAGCGGCAGCTGGGCGCCGGTCAGCACCACAGGCTTGGCCAGGCCGCGCAGGGCGAAGGCCAGCACGCTGGCGGTGTAGGCCAGCGTGTCGGTGCCGTGGATCACCACGAAGCCATCGTACCGCGCATATGACGCGCTCAGCGCGTCAATGATCTGGTTCCATTGCCGCGGGGTGATGGCGGAGGAATCTATCAGTTGTTCAAACTCGACGACATCAAACTGCATACCGGGGCGTTCGAAACGCTGCAGCAGGCGCGGCAGAAGGCCGGGCACAGGGGCCAGGCCTTCCGGGGTGTGGTCCATTCCTATGGTACCGCCGGTGTAGAGCACCAGGATTCGGCTCATTGCATACTCCATCTGGCTTGATTCTGCCCGATGGTAGCGCAAGCCCCGCCCGGCGTCACAGCGACGGCAAAACGGACTCAGCGCAGCGCGTCGCTGACCGCGTGGTCTAGATTGCGCTCGGCTTCATTAATGTGATGCACGATGTCGCGCTGCAGCGAGCGCAGATAAGGATCATCCTCGCGATGGCTCGCGTCCTGGCGGGCCTTGTCCAACAGCGCCCGGGCCTGATGGAAGCGGTCTTCCGGACGCCAGTTCGCGTCGGGCGGCATGCGCGCGTCGATGTCCTTGCCGTCGTCGATGGCGGCGTCGCGCATCTTGTGCAGCGCCTTGTCGATCTGATCCACGGCATGGCGCTCGTCGTCCGCCACGCGCGGGTAGTCCGGCCGCGCCAGCAGATCGCGCGCCCGGCGCAAGTCGCTCATCGCATGCAGGTAATAAGGATGCTGCTCAGGGTGCCATGGATGCTGCTGCCAGGACCATGGATCGCCCTCGCGCCAGTTGTCGGCCAGGGCGGGCGCGCTGAACAGCGCGTTGCCGGCGGCAGCCAGCGCCAGCACGGTCAGAATGCCGCGTGTTTTCATGATGCTATCGTCTCCCAAGGCTTACATGCCGCCTTGCGCTCAGCGCAGGGCATCGTTGATGGCCTGCTGCACCGCCTGGTGGGCGGCGTCGACGTGGCGCAGTATGCGGTGCTGCAGGTCGCGCCCCCAGGGATCGTCTTCCTGATGGCTGGCGTCGTGGCGAGCGGCGGCCAGCAGATCCAGCGCCTTGTGGAAGCGGTCGGTCGGGCTCATGCGCGCGTCGGCTTGCTCGTAAGCCCAGGGATTCTTGCCGTCCTCGATGGCGGCGCGCCGCATCTCGCCCAGCGCGGCGTCGATCTCGGCCACGGCGCGGCGCTCGTCCCCGGCGATCGGCGCATAGTCGGGACGGGCCAGATACGCGCGGGCCTGGCGCAGATCACTCATCGCATGCAGGTAATAGGGATGATCGGCCGGCCGCCATTCACGCGGCACTTCCACGCGCACCGTCGCCGGCTGATAAGATGCCTGGACGCGCGGCGGCGCCACCACGCAGGCGCTGAGGCCGGACACCGCCAGCAACAGGGCCATCGCTCTCATTCCATTTTTCTTCCAATCCACGTCATGTCTCCTTGCATGCGCATAGTCTTGCGCCCTATCGGCGCCTGACTGCAAGAATCGCACCCCCGTCGCCCATTTTCAGCAGGATTTAGGTTTCCGCCTGTAAGCGTTTGTAGCCAAACCGCCGCGTCTGCATAGTATTTTTAATTAAAGATTTCTCCGCGCACTGCATATGCAAATTTTCTTGTTTCAAGCCGGCATGAGTGGAATGCTGCCCTCCACCCGCAAACCAGGCGGCCATTGCGCGGAAAAACCGCGCCGCCAGACCAATTCATTGCGCCAAGCCGCGGACGGAAACATGGCAACGCTCAGGCACATCCGCCACTGAAACCTTTTTGTCATATTAATGACGTCGATTTGTCATGATTCCCTCATACCATCGCATCAGTTTTTCGATAGATAAGGCCACTGGCCGGAAGGGGAGCAATGATGAAGAATACGCTGAGCTACATCGCCGTAGCGGGCGCGCTGGCCGTAATCGGCAACGCCGCCACCGCCGCCAATCTGAACGCGCTGGTCCAGGCCGCCAAGAAGGAAGGCGAGCTGACCGTGATCGCCCTGCCGCACGACTGGTGCGGCTACGGCAACGTGATTGCCGGCTTCAAGGCCAAATACGGCATCAAGGTGAACGAACTAAACCCGGACGCCGGCTCCGCCGACGAACTGGAGGCCATCAAGGCCAACAAGAACAACAAGGGCCCGCAGGCGCCGGACGTGATCGACGTCGGCCTGTCCTTCGGTCCGCAAGCCAAGGCCCAGGGCCTGCTGCAGCCGTACAAGGTCTCCACCTGGAAGACCATTCCTGACAACGTCAAGGACAAGGACGGCTTCTGGTACGGCGACTACTACGGCGTGCTGACCTTCCAGGTCAACCGCGACCTGATCAGCAAGGCCCCGGCCGACTGGGCAGATCTCTTGAAGCCGGAATACAAGAACGCCGTGGCCCTGGCAGGCGACCCGCGCGCCGCCAACCAGGCCATCCAGGGCGTGTTCGCCGCCGGCCTGTCCCAAGCCAAGGGCGATGTGGGCAAGTCCGCCGACGCCGGCCTGAAGTTCTTCTCGCAGCTGAACAAGAACGGCAACTTCGTGCCGGTGATCGGCAAGGCCGCCTCGCTGGCCCAGGGCACCACCCCCATCATCGTGCGCTGGGACTACAACGCGCTGGCTGACCGCGACACGCTGAAGGGCAACCCCAAGGTCGACGTGATCGTGCCGAAGTCCGGCGTGGTGGCCGGCGTCTACGCTCAGGGCATCAGCGCCTACGCGCCGCACCCGAACGCCGCCAAGCTGTGGATGGAATACCTGTTCTCCGACGAAGGCCAAGTGGCCTGGCTGAAGGGCTACTGCCACCCGATCCGCTTCAACGACCTGACCGCCAAGAAGAAGGTGCCGGCCGAGCTGTTGAGCAAGCTGCCGGATGCGTCCGCCTACAAGAAGGCCGTATTCCCGAGCATCGAGCAACAGGAAGCCTACAAGGCCGGCATCACCAAGCAATGGGATGCCGTAGTGGGCAGCAGCGTCAAGTAACACCGCTTCATTCGTCTCACGTCAGGGCCGCCGCAGGCGGCCCTTTTACCTCGCACGAGAAACCCGATGTCCGCCTCTTCCGAGTCCATGCCGACACCTTCTTCCCATGCAGCCAGCCCCAGCAGCGGCAAACACGCCGAACTGCTGTCCTGGCTGGGCGTCGCGCCGTTTTTGCTGTTTGCCCTGCTGTTCCTGCTGCTGCCCACCCTCATGCTGATGCTGGGCGCCTTCCAGGACGCGCAAGGCCATTTCACGCTGGCCAACATCATTCGCCTGTTCGACGACAATATCCTCAGCGCTTACAAGATCAGCCTTGAGATCAGCGCCGCCTCGGCCGTGCTGGGCACCGCGCTGGGCCTGCTGTTGGCGCTGGCGGCCATCCGCGGCGGCCTGCCCGCCTGGATCCGGCCGACCCTGACCACCTTCTCCGGCGTCGCGTCCAACTTCGCCGGCATCCCGCTGGCCTTCGCCTTCCTGTCCACCCTGGGTCGCATGGGCCTGGTGACCATGCTGCTGCGCAAGTATCTGGATGTCGACCTGTACGCCAGCGGCTTCTCCATCCTCAGCTTCTCCGGCCTGACCCTGACCTATCTGTACTTCCAGGTGCCGCTGATGGTGCTGATCATCGCCCCGGCCGTGGAGGGTCTGAAGGACGAATGGCGAGAAGCCTGCGAGAGCCTGGGCGGCTCCGGCTTCGCCTACTGGCGCCACATCGCGCTGCCGGTGCTGTGGCCCAGCCTGGCCGGCGCGGCGCTCTTGCTGTTCGCCAACGCCTTCGGCGCCGTGGCCACCGCCTACGCGCTGACCGGCAGCTCGCTCAATATCGTGACCATCCTCTTGTACGCGCAAATCCACGGCGACGTGCTGCATGACCAGAACCTGGGCTACGCGCTGGCGCTGGGCATGGTGCTGATCACCGGCAGCGCCAACGCCGGTTATATCTGGCTGCGCAAGCGCAGCCACCAGGAGGCCGCATGAAAACCAAAACCACATCGCGCCTGGGCGCCTGGCTCGCCATCCTGCTGGGCAGCGGCTACTTCCTGCTGCCGCTGATCGCCACTTTCGAGTTCAGCCTGAAAATGAAGCGCGAGGGCTACAGCTTCGAGGCCTACAAGGTGGTGCTGGCCGATCCCGGCTTCCAGTCCAGCTTCGGCTACTCCGCCCTGCTGGCGCTGCTGACCATCCTGGTCGGCATCGTGCTGGTCGTCCCCACCGCCTTCTGGGTGCAGCTGAAACTGCCCAGGCTGCGGCCGCTGATCGAGTTCATCACCCTGCTGCCGCTGGTGATCCCGGCCATCGTGCTGGTGTTCGGCTACCTGCGCCTGTACGGCAGCGCGGGCTGGCTGCCCTTCACCGGCAGCGAGCGCGGCACGGATCTGCTGCTGGTGTTCGGCTACGTCACCCTGGCCCTGCCCTATCTGTACCGCTCGGTGGATACCGGCCTGTCCGCCATCGACGTGCGCTCCTTGACCGAGGCGGCGCAAAGCCTGGGCAGCGGCTGGTTCGACATCCTGCGTCTGGTGATTTTCCCGAATCTGAAAACCGCCATCCTGTCCGGCGCCTTCCTGACCTTCGCCATCGTGATCGGCGAGTTCACGCTGGCCAGCCTGCTGGCCCGCCCGGCTTTCGGCCCCTATCTGCAGCTGATCGGCGCCAATCGGGCCTATGAGCCGGCCGCGCTGGCCATCATCGCCTTCCTGGTCACCTGGGCCGCGATGGGCCTGATGCAAGTAGTCAGCCGCAACCGCGCCGCCCTCGGCGCCGACGAACATTGAAACGGAATTCAACATGGCATTTCTGCAAATCGACCATCTGAACAAGCGCTTCGGCCAGCAGGCCGTGGTCCATGATTTCAATATGCAAGTGGAGGCCGGCGAATTCGTCACCTTCCTCGGCCCGTCCGGCTGCGGCAAGACCACCGTGCTGCGCATGATCGCCGGCTTCGAAACGCCCAGCGGCGGCGCCATCCGCCTGGCCGGCGACGACATCACCCACCAGTCGCCGCAAAAACGCGGCATCGGCATGGTGTTCCAGAGCTACGCGCTGTTCCCGAACATGAACGTGGTCGACAACATCGCCTTCGGCCTGAAAATGCAGAAGCGCAGCGCCGACGACATCCGCCGCAAGGTGGGAGAGGTCATCGCGCTGGTGGAGCTGAACGGCCGCGAGAAGCACTTCCCGCACCAGTTGTCCGGCGGCCAGCGCCAGCGCGTGGCCCTGGCCCGCGCCCTGGTGGTGGAGCCGTGCCTCTTGCTGCTGGACGAGCCCTTGTCCGCGCTGGACGCGCGCATCCGCAAGAACCTGCGCGAGCAGATCCGCGACATCCAGCGCCGCCTGGGCCTGACCACGGTCTTCGTCACCCACGACCAGGAAGAGGCGCTGACCCTGTCAGACCGCATCTTCGTGATGAACCAGGGCAAGGTGGAGCAGGAGGGCGCGGCCGAGATCATCTACACCCAGCCGGCCACCGAGTTCGTCGCCCGCTTCATGGGCAACTACAATCTGCTGACGGCGCAGCAAAGCCACGCGCTGCTGGGCATGGAGATCCAGGGCCATCTGGCCATCCGGCCGGAATCGGTGCAGCTGCTGAACCATGACGACCATGCCGACGGCTCCCTGCCGGCGGTGATCCGCCAGCACCAGCTGCTGGGCAATGTGGTCCGCTACCAGGTGGAGGCGCACGGCGCCACGCTGCAAGTGGACAGGCTGAACCGCAACGCGGCCGACCTGCTGAGCAGCGGCACGCAAGTGCGCCTGAAGATCGCGCGCGACGATCTGCGCGAAGTGCGCTGATCCGCGCTCACTCGAAACGGTCGAACGGCTCCGCCTCCGGCGGGGCCGTTTCGTTTTCGTCGGCCGACGGCCCCTGCTGAAAGTACTGCATCTGCCGGCGCAGGCTGTCGGCGCGCATCGCCACCTCCTGCGCCGCCGCCGACAGCTCCTCGCTGGCCGCGGCATTGCCTTGCGATAGCTGATTGAGCCGCTGCATGGCCTGGTTGATATTGCCCACGCGCTGCGCCTGCAGCGTCGCCTCGCTGGAAATTCCGCGCACCAGCTCCAGGGTCTTGCGGCTGGAGTCGACGATGTCGCTGAGCTGCTGGCCCGCGCTCTCGGCCAGCTGCACGCTGCTGATGGCCACCTGGCCTATTTCCTGCGCCGCGGCCTGGCTGCGCCGCGCCAGCTTGCGCACCTCGTCCGCCACCACGGCGAAGCCTTTGCCGTGCTCGCCCGCCCGTGCCGCCTCGATGGCCGCGTTGAGCGCCAAAAGATTGGTCTGGTAGGCGATGTCGTCGATGATGTCGGTGCGCTTGGCGATCTGGTGCATGGCCGCTATCGTCTGCTGCACCACGCGGTTGCCCTCGGCCGCCTGTCCGCTGGCGGTGTCGGCCATCACGCCGGCATGGTTGGCGTCGCCCGCCATGCTCACCATGCAGCCGGCGATATCGTCCACCGCGCTGGTGGTGTCCTCCACGTCGGCCGAGGCGCGCGCCGCGCCCTGCGACAGGCCTTGCGAAGCCGAATTCAATTCCGTCGACGCATTGGCCACCGCGTCGGCGTCCTCCTTCACCTGCATGATCACGCCGGAGAGCTTGTCTCCCATCTGGCGGATATGGGAAGCCAGGCTGTGCGTATCGCCCGCGCGCAGCGGCAGGTAAAAGTCCAGCCTGCCCGCCGACAGCTCGCGCATGCCCTGCGCCACCTCGTCCGGCTCGGCCCCCAGCGTGCGGATCAGGTCGCGTCCCGCCATCAGCGCCAGCGACACCGGCAGCAGCAGCAACAGCAAGCCCAGCAGCACCAGATAGCCGTTCAGCCGCGCGGAAGCCGCCTGCTCCGCCACCAGGCGGCGTATCTCGCCCAGAATGGTCTGTTGCACCTCCAGCAAGGCGTCCACCCGCATGCTTGACACCTGGAACCATTCGTCCGGCCGCTCGCTCTGCATGGCGCCGGCGCCGCGCGCCAGCACCGCGTCGCGCGCCAGCTCAAAAGCGCGCGAGCGCGCCATCGCGCCGTTGAGCAGCGCCTCGTCGCCGCCGTACTGCCGGTACTGCGACCGGCACAGCGCCTCCTGCGACACCGCGCCGCTGACCTGACGGAAATTGGTGATGGTGAAGCTGCCCACGGTCAATACCCCGGCAATCAGGCCGCGCGCGCGGCCGGTATATTCCTTCTGGCAATTCACCGCCGACCATTGCAGCACCAGCGCCTGCACGCGCTGCGTGTGCGCATGGAACAGCGCGACGATGCTGGACAGGCTTTCTATCATGGCGGAATAGCGGCGGAACGAGGGGTCGGGCGAGACATGGCGGGCATCAATGTCGCGCCGCAACTCGACCAGCGCGGCCTTCTGCGGCAGATTTCCGTCCAGATAGGCGCGCAGATCGTCGGACATGTCGGTCCGGGATTGAGCGGCCAGCCGCGCCAGCGCGTCATCGGCCGCCGACCGCGCCTGATTCAGCTGCGGCGGCAAGGCTTGCTGGTGCAGGCTCAGATAGCCATAGCTGAGGCCGCGCTCGATTTGCAGTTGATGGATCAGCTCGCCCGCCAGCGCGATATTGTCCGTCAGGGTCTGATCCCCCTCCAGCTCGCGCAGCAACTGCCGCTGATGCCAGACATAGCCGACCGCCACCACCAGCAGCGCCAGCACCAGGGGCGCGATCAACAGCACCAGCTTGTGGGCGATCCGCAACCTAGCCCGCATAGCCATCCCCTCACGCATCAGAACAATTCACTATAGAAGGGCGGCAGACCAAGCGTAGGCAATTGTACTTACCACCTGATCCCGCCTTGCGCGTCCTTGCCTTGCCGCTGCGACTGTCCGTGTCTACGCGGCGGGGCGTGAGACGCGGCTCATCGCCAGCCCCGGCCTTACCGGTCTGCCGCCGCCTGCCAGCTTGCCAAGACCTGCAAATCCTCTGCCCGGTCGATATCCAGCAACACGCCGGGATCATCCAGCGCCAGCCGCACCGCCTGGCCCCAGTCCACTGCGTCTCGCGCGCCGGCGTCGCCGCTCAGGTCCAGCAGGCCGGCCAGACAGGATGACGGAAGGCCGCGCGGATGCCCGGCCCGGCCGTCATGGCAGGGCAGCACCGGCTTGTTTTGCCACAGGGCGGCCGCTACCTGGCTGACCGTGTGCGGCCGCACCGCCGGCATGTCGCCCAGGCCCAGCACGATGCCGCGGCAATCCGCCAGCGTCAGCGCCCAGGCCGCGCCGCAGGCCAGAGAATGGCCCATGCCGGCGCGGTTCAGCGCGCAGGGCAGCGGCTGCAAGCCGTATCGGACGCACAGCGCCAGGCCGAAGGCGTCGTCCGGCGGCAATACCAGCGCCACGGCGTCCAGCTGGCCGACGAAGGCCGACAGGCTGGCCTCCAGCAGGCTGCGGCCGTCAGGCAGCCGCGCCTGGCGCTTGTCCGAGCCGAAGCGGCTGCCGCCGCCGGCCGCCAGCACCACGCCGGCTATCATGTCGGGCAGGCCGCCTGCGCGGCCTCCGCGCGCAGCAAGGCGCTGCGGCAGGCCACCAGTTCGGCAGCGATGGAAACGGCGATCTCCGCCGGCGTGCGCGAGCCTATCGCCAGCCCCACCGGGCCATGCAGCCGCGCCAGCTGCGCCGGCGTCAGGCCAAAGTGTTGGCCCAGCCTCGCCTTGCGCTTCAGCGTGGTGGCGGCGGAGCCCAGCGCGCCCACATACAGGCAAGGCAGCTTCAGCGCCTCCATCAGCGCCAGGTCGTCCAGCTTGGGGTCGTGCGTCACCGCCACCACTGCGGCCCGCGCGTCGCAGCCGAAGGCCAGCACCAGATCGTCCGGCATCTCCGCCGACAACGTCGCGCCTGGCAGGTCCCAACCCTGGCGGTATTCCTCGCGCGGCTCGCACACCGTCACCGCGTAATCCAGCGTCAGCGCGATCTGCGCCAGGTAGCGGCCGAGCTCCGAGCCGCCGATGATCAGCAACCGCCAGCGCGGCCCAAGCAAGACGCTGAAGCCGTCCGCGTCCTCGGCGAACTCGCCGGCCGGGCCATCTTCGGACAAGCGGGACCCGCCGTCGCGGTAGCGCACATGCCGCCACAGCGCGCGCCGCTCGCGCAGCGCTTGCAACAGGATGGCCAGTTGGACGGGGTCGGGCCGCGCCTCCACCGCCACGCGCAGGCTGTTGCCGCAGGGCAGCCGGTAGCGCTGCCGCTCCTCCACGCTCAGGCCGAAGCTGCGCAGCCGCGCCGCGCCGTCATCGTCGAAAAAACCGCCGCCGGCGATCTCGCGCCGCAAGTCATCCTCCACGCAGCCGCCGGATACCGAGCCGAAAATCGCGCCGTCGTCGCGGATCAGCGCCATGGCGCCCGGCGGCCGGGGGCTGGCGCCGTAAGTGCCCAGCACCGTCAGCAAGGCGGCGCGGCGGCCGCCTTCCAGCCAGGCCACCGCCTGGCTCAGCACTTCCTCGTCGTTGCCGCGCATCGCCGCCTCACACCGCGACATAGCCCTGCCGGCTCAGCGGCAGCTCGCGCAGCCGCTTGCCGCTGGCGGCGTGGATGGCGTTGGCCAGGGCCGGCGCCACCGGCGGCACGGCCGGCTCGCCGGTGCCGCCGGGCGCTTCGTCGCTGGCGAGGATGGACACCTCCACCTTGGGCGCCTGGTATAGGCGCACGATGGGATAGCCGTCGAAGTTCTTCTGCTCGACCTCGCCGTCCTTGAAGGTGATCTCCCCGGACAAGGCCGCCGACAGGCCGAACATGATGGCGCCCTGCATCTGCGCCGCCACCTGGTCAGGATTGACCACCACGCCGCAATCCACCGCGCACCACACCTGCTCCACCTTCAGCTCCTTGCCCTTGACCGCCACCTGCACCACCTGGGCGATGTGGGAGCCGAAGGAGCTGTGCACCGCCACGCCCAAACCATGGCCCTTGGGCAGCTTGCGCCCCCAGCCGGCCATGCGCGCCGCCTCGCGCAGCACGGCCTGCTCGCGCGGGGCGTTGTCCAGCAAGGCCAGCCGATACGCCACCGGGTCTCGCCTGGCCAGCCGCGCCAGCTCGTCGATGAAGCTTTCCTTGGCGAAAGCGCTGTGCGAATGGCCCACCGAACGCCACCACAGCACCGGCAAGGCGCTTTGCGGCGTGTGCAGGTCCAGCTGGACGGCCGGCAGCGCGTAAGGCATGTCGGCCGTGCCCTCCACCGACACCGCGTCTATGCCGTTCTTGATCATCATCGGTGCGAACGGCGTGCCGGCAATGATGGACTGGCCGACGCCGGTCTGCAGCCAGGCCACCGGCTTGCCGTCCTTGCCTATGCCGCCGCGCACCCGGTCCAGCCACATCGGCCGGTAATAGGCGCCGGCCAGATCGTCGTCCCGCGTCCATACCAGCTTGATCGGCGCGCCCTGGCCATGATGCCTGGCCACTTCCATCGCCTCCTTCAGCCAGTCCGCGCCCGTAGGCACCGCGCGCCGGCCGAAGCCGCCGCCCAGGAAGGTGGTGTGCAGCGACACCTGCTCCGGCTTCAGCCCCGCCATCGCCGCCGCCGTGCCGGCGTCTATGGTTTGCGACTGGGTGCCGCTCCAGATTTCGCAGCTGCCGGGCTTGAGCCAGACCACGCAATTGAGCGGCTCCATCGGCGCGTGCGCCAGATACGGCACCTCGTACCAGGCTTCCAGCTTCTTGGCGGCATGGCCCAGCGCCGCCGCCGCGTCGCCCTCGCTGCGGTAGGCCTGGCCCGGCTGGGCGGCGGCCGCGCGGTAGTCCGCGCGCAGCTTGGCCGAATCCAGGCCGGCGTTCGGCCCGCGCTCCCACTCGACCTCCAGCAAGTCGCGCGCCTTCTTGGCCGGCCAGAAGCCGTCGGCCAGCACCGCCACGCCGTTGCTGACGGCGAACACGTCCTTGACGCCGGGCACGGCCTTGGCCGCTTCGGCGTTGAAGCCCTTGGGCTTGCCGCCATAGCCGCCGGGGCAGCGCTTGACCAGCGCGGTCAGCATGCCGGGCAGGCGCACATCCAGGGAAAACTGCGCGCGGCCGTCCAGCTTCTCCGGCCCGTCCAGCCGGTGCACGCGCGTGCCCAGCAGCCGCCAGCGATGGCGCGGCGTCAGCGCCACCGCATCCGGCACCGGCAGCTTGGCGGCGGCCTCGGTCAGCTCGCCGTAGCCCAGGCTGGCGGCGTTGGCCTGGTTGAACACGCGGCCGTTCTCGGCGCGGCATTGCGACGCCGGCACGCCCCAGCGCTGCGCGGCGGCGGATATCAGCATGTCGCGCGCGGCGGCGCCTATCTTGCGGTACTGGTCATAGCTGGACAGCGTGCTGGTGCTGCCCCCGGTGATCTGGATATGGAAGGCGGTATGGACATAGACGGGCGCCGCCGGCGCCGACACCACTTTGACCCGACCCCACTCGCAGGCCAGCTCCTCGGCGATCAGCATGGCCAGCGAGGTGTAGATGCCCTGCCCCATCTCGGATTTATTGCTGACGATGGTGACGCCGCCGTCGCGCTCGATGCGCACGAAGGCGTTGGGCGAAGGAATGGCGGACTTGGCCTCCGCCGCCTCGGCGCGCCGCCCGCCCTCGCTCAACACGAAGCCCAGGCACAAGGCGCCGCCCATCGCGCCGCCGGCCTTGAGGAAGGCGCGGCGGGACATTCCGCTTGCGGTAGTCATGGCCGGTCTCCTAGAGCAGCTTGGCCGCGGCGTGGATGGCCGCGCGGATGCGCACATAGGTGCCGCAGCGGCACAGATTGCCGCTCATGGCCTGGTCTATGTCCTGGTCTGAGGGATGCGGGTTGGCGCTGAGCAGGGCCGTGGCCGCCAGCACCTGCCCGCTCTGGCAGTAGCCGCACTGCACCACGTCCAGCGCCTGCCAGGCCTGTTTGACCGCGCGTCCCACCTTGTCGTCATTGCCTTCCACCGTGGTGATGGCGTCGTCCGCCGCCAGCGTGGAAATCGGCGTCACGCAGGCGCGTATCGGCTGGCCGTTCTTCAGCACGGTACAGACGCCGCACAATGCCGCGCCGCAGCCGAACTTGGTGCCGGTCAGGCCCAGCTCGTCGCGCAGCGCCCACAAGATGGGCGTGTCCGGGCTGGAGTTCAGCGCCACGGGCTTGCCGTTGATGGAAACCTTCATGCCTTGCCTCCCGTTCCGAAAAACGCGGGACGGCAAGCCGATGCCAGCCGCCGTCCGAATGAAAAACGGCGCCGCGCGGGAAACCCGCCGCGGCGCCGCTGCCATCACTATAGAAGGCAGGGAGCGGGAGGCAAGACGCGCTAGTTGGCCCCGCCGCGCGCCAGGCAACGCTGGTAGCGGCCATCCACCCGGCGGGCGAACCACTCCGTGGTGAGCTTGTGGGTGAACTTGGGGCTGACCAGCACGATCTGCGGAATGATCTCGCGCGGCGCCTTGGGTCCGGCCAGCGCGTATACCTTTTGATACAGCGGCGTTTGAGCGAAGCCGGACAGCTTTTCCAGCTTCAGGTCGCGCAGCATCTCGGCGTCGCTCATGCCCAGGCGGCCGCCGATGGACTGCAGCGCGCGCTGGGTGTCGCTGACTTCGCCGGACAGGTCGCGGTTCATCTTGTTGTTGTACAGCATGATGTCGCCATCCAGCGCCAGCTTGCGGCCGGACAGGCGCGACACCGCCAGCTGGAAGGCCGCGTTGCGGCTGGCGTAGCGGCCGGCGTTGAAGTCGGCGAAGCGGTACACCATGTCGTGGTACGGCGCCGGATATTGCAGCAGGATGGCGGTGCCGAAATAAACGCTGCCGCGCAGGGTGAACACCTCGTCGCGCAGATTGGTGTAGCTATACGGGTATGGCCAAGCGCGGACGTGGGTCTCGGCGAAAGCCACGCTGACCTGCATCGGCCCGCCGTCGCGTATCGGGTTCTTGTGCTCGAAGATGGTCTGGCCGAACGGCAGCTCGCGCACCATGTCCTCGTACAGCGCGTTCATCTCGCGCTTGGTGCGCAGGGCGTCCACGCGTTGCTTGAAGGTGCGGCCGTCGGGCGATTTCTTGCTCATCGCCGCGTCCACCACGAATTGCGGAATCAGATACTTTTGGCGGCGCTGCTCGATCTCGCCCCAGACGATCTTGGACAGATTAGGCACCACCGGGTCCGGGCTGAAGCCAGACTCCTGCTCCGCCACCGCCAGCACGGCGCAGAAATACTGCGGCGTGTACGGAATCTTCAGATGGCTGAACGCGCCCATGATGTTGTCGCGCCAACCCTTGCGGTCCGGGATGCCTGGCGGCAACAGACGCTCCAGCAGCGCCCTGCCCTCGCTCTCGGCGATCACGGCCGGCGGCTGCACTGGCTTGGCCACCGGACGCGGCGGAATGGGCGCGGCTACCGGCGCGGAGGCCGGCGGCGCGGGCGGCGTTTCCGCGGCGGGGGCCGAGGCCGGCTCGACGGGCGCGGCGACGGGAGCGGAAGCAATGGGGGCTTGGGGCGGCGTGGCGCAGGCGGCAAGCAGCAGACTGCCGGCCAACAGGGTCAGACGGGCTTTCAACGGCATCTCGCAAACAGGCAAAAACCAGAGTGTAGCCCAGAGCGCGGGCTCAGGGCATGCCCGCCGTCAACGCAGCGGGAATTTCTGGAAGCTGCCGTCCTGCTGCATGGCGTCGATAGCCAAGTTGAGCCTGGCCAGGATGTCGTCCTCAGTCTGCCGGTTGCAGGCGAAGGCGACGTCGCTGCGTTCCACCACCAGGGCCACCCGCGGCTTGGGCAGCGCCAGCCGCTCGACCGCCGACTCCAGGCCGACGTCCAGCATGGCCAACAGGTCCAGCCGTCCCAGCTGCAGCTTGCGCAGTCCGGTCGGGTAATCGGTGCTTTCATCCAGCGCAAAACCCAGTTGCTTCATTCTGAATGCCACCATGCTGCCGCGCATGGCGCCCACTCGCAGTTTCCGGGCCTGCGCCAGGTCCTGCCAATGCCGGTCATCGTCATGCCGGGCCACCAGCACAATCTGGATGGGCAGGATGGATTGGCTCCACTTGAACATGGGACGCAAGTCCGGCAGCTGCGCGACGGGCATGCAGGTGTCTGCCTCCTCCTGCACCATCAGCATGGCGCGCGCCTGAGGGTAGAACTCGAAATGGAATGGGATGCCGGCGCGGCGCGATATTTCGCGCATCAGCGCGATGGCGTCGCCTTTCGACCCCTCGTCGCCCGGCGCCGGCTCCATGACGCCGGGCACCGGCACCAGCAGCATGCGCAACGCCTGCGCCGAGCAAGGCAGCGCCAGCATGCCCAGCAGCAACGCCCCCATTCGTGTCATGCCCTCTCCCGGCGCATCGGCCAGCTTTCACGATAGCAAAACGGGAGGCTGCTGCCTCCCGTCTGGTCCATCCGGCGCGCCCTTAGAAGCCGCCTACCAGAATCCAGCCTATCAAGGCCGGCGCCAGCGCCATGCAGAAGCCGCGCAGCGCCGTCATCGCGCGCGGCGGGCAGACCGCGGCCAGCTCATCGCGCACCGCCGGCCAGGCCTTCCAGCCCACGAACAACGCCAGCAGCAGTTCGCCCAGCGGCATCAGCAGCTTGGAGGTGACGAAGTCCAGCAAATCAAAGAAGTTCATGCCGAACAGCTGAAAATCGCCCCACACGCCCAGAGACAGCGAGGCCGGAATCCCCAGCAGGAATGTGGCGGCCGCCATGCCGCAGGCGGCCGTGCGGCGCGACAGGCCCAGCTCGTCGATGGCGAAGCTGGTCACCACCTCCAGCAGCGAAACCGAAGACGTCAGCGCGGCCAACAGCAGCAGGCAGAAGAACATCACGGCAAACAGCTGGCCCAGCGGCAGGTGAGCGAACACCGCCGGCATGGTGATGAAGGTGAGGCCGGGGCCGGCGGACGGGTCGAAACCGAAGGCGAACACCGCCGGCAGCACCATCAGACCGGCCAGGAAGCAGGTGGCCACCGTCAGTACGATCACCCACAAGGCCGAGCCGACCAGATTGGAGTCACGGCCAACATAAGAACCGTAAGTGATCATGATGCCCAGGCCCAAGGACAAGGAAAAGAAGGCCAGACCCAGCGCGTCCATCAGCATGGCGCCGCTGAGCTTGGAAAAGTCCGGCGCCACGAAATAAGCCAGGCCGTCCAGCGCGCCCGGCAGGGTCAGCCCGCGCGCGATCAACAGCAGCATCAGCGCGAACAAGGCCGGCATCAGGAATTTGGACAAGGCCTCAATGCCTTTTTGCACGCCGCCCGCCACCACGGCCAGCGTCAGCAAGGCAAACACGCCGTGGTACAGCAGCGGCAGGGACGGATGGCTGATGAAGCCGCCGAAGATGGCGCCCAGCGCCTTTGCGTCCGAGGTGAGTATGCTGCCGTCCAGCGACTTGCCGATGTAGGCGATGGTCCAGCCGCCCACCACGCTGTAAAAGGACAGAATCAAGAAACACACCAGCACGCCCATATAGCCGATGATGGGCCAGAAGCCGCCGGCCAGCTTGCGGAAAGCGCCCACCGCGCCGGCGTTGGCGGCCCGTCCCAAGGCCATTTCCGACAGCATCAGCGCCAGACCCAGGGTCAGGCAGATGCCCAGGTAGACGAATAGAAACGCGCCGCCGCCATTGGTGGCGGCCACATAAGGGAACTTCCAGATGGCGCCCAGCCCGATGGCCGAGCCGGCCGCGGCCAGGATGAAACCGAGGCGGGAGCCCCATTGAGATCGAGTCATAGCTAGTCTTCTTTGTCGTATTGATCTTGTTGAAGGTGCAAGGCCGCGCCGGCCCGGTACTGCGCAAACGCGGCAGCCGTCCGCGCCAGGCAAACGGCAGGGGCTTCACGGCGGCCAGCAGCTGCCGCAAAGGGGATGGACACTCGCCGCGCCGGCAGCGGCTGATGAAGCCGTCAGCCGGGGAGCAACCACGCGGCTCTGGCAGAGGGAGCCGCCGGGTGGGCGGCGCAACCGCCGCGCCGGGGGTGGTGGCGCGAAGCGGTCCTCGCAAGGGATCCAGGATACAAAATGTAACAATGATTGCGAATGCTAGCTACTGTTTAAATTCCGGCTCCGCAGATTACCCACGCAGCATGCCCTTGAGCGCGGCAACAGCGCATTGGCCAGTGAAATCATCCCGACCAGGGAATACACTAAGTAGAAGAACGTAGTGCGCGACGGCAGCGCCCGGTGCGCCGCTGCGACAAGTGTCTTTGTCAGCGACGGGGGTGACTGTCATGACCGCTTTGCAGACATTGCAGCCCTTGATAGACACGGTGCAGGGCTGCCTGGTGTTGTCCAGTCCGGACGATGGCCGCATCATGTCCGCCAACCAGCTGGCCAGCATCCTGCTGGCGTGCCCGCACGACGAGCTGATGGACCGCTCGATGTACGACTTCCTGCCCCACGAGGCCGACGCCGCCGCCATTCGCCAGGACCTGGCCACACACAGCATGATCTACAACCGCGGCATGCAGCTGCGCACCGTCAACGGCCGTCATTTCGACGTGCAGCTGTCGGTGCGGCGAGTCAAGCTGAACGACGACCCCATGCTGGTGTTCAGCTTCTCCGACCGCACCGAGGCCAAGGTGATGGGCCAGCTGCTGGATTTCGAACGGCAACTGGTGCAGCGCTCGCTGAACATCGTCAAAACGCTGAAAGAAGAAGGCAGCCAGAACGAAGACGAGGACAGGCTGACCGGCGTGGCCGGCATGCACCGGCTGATGTCCGCAGCCCACGCCGAAACCGGGCGCGTGCTGCGCTACGGCGGCGCGCTGTCCATCCTGGCGCTGACCCTGGTCAACGCGCCGGACATGGTGCCCAAGGAAGACGACGGCTCTGCCTACAACCACCTGCTGCGCCTGTCCGCCAGCCTATGTCAGCAAAGCATACGCGACAGCGACCTGGTGGCGCGTCGCGGCGACAACGCCTTCCTCATCTTGCTGCCCAGCACCGACATGGCCGGCGCCAGCGAACTGGCCCGCCGGCTGATCACTTCGCTGCGCCAACTGACTTTTCTCTATCAGGGAAGCGAGCACCAGGCCGAAGCCTGCGTCGGCCTCAGCACCCTGCGCCCAGACGAGACCGGCCCCAAGGCCATGCTGGAGCGGCTGGAAATCGCGCTATTCAAGGCGCGCGAAGGCGGCGCCAACTACGTGGTCCGGCTGCCCTGACGCCAGCGCGCGGCCCGACGCATGCAAAACGCCGATGAGAGCCATCGGCGTTGGTGTTTGGCGCCAGGCGCAGCGCGACATGACCGCCTACGGCAGCTTGGACTAGGCGCCCAATCCGGCATCGAGATAGGCGTGCAGCTGCGCCAGCTTGCCTGGGCGGTCCAACAGGTGGCACCCGCCTGCCAGTCTGCCGCCATCACCAGGCAGCGGCGCCGGCGGCGCGGACTCTCCCATCAAGCCAGCCGGTCCAGCAGCTTCTGATGGATGCCGTTGAAGCCGCCGTTGCTCATCACCAGCACATGGTCGCCCGGCCGGGCTTCGGCCGCGATGGCGTCGACCAGCGCGTCAAAGTCCGTGAAGGTTTGCGCCTTGCCGCCCATGGGTTCCAGCGCCTCGGCCGGGTTCCAGTTGAGACCGGCAGCCGAGCAGAACACCTGGTCGGCCAATGCCAGCGAGCCGGGCAGCGCGTCCTTCATGGTGCCCAGCTTCATGGTGTTGGAGCGCGGCTCCAGCACCGCCAGGATGCGCGCCGATCCCACTTTGCGGCGCAGGCCCTCCAGGGTAGTGGCGATGGCCGTCGGGTGGTGGGCGAAGTCGTCGTAGACGGTGACGCCGTTCGCCACGCCCTTCACTTCCATGCGGCGCTTGACGTTGGCGAAGCGGGACAGCGCGTCTATCGCATCCTTCACCGCCACGCCGGCGTGGCGGGCGGCGGCGATGGCGGCCACGGCGTTCAGCCGGTTGTGCTCGCCCATCAGGCTCCAGTGCACGGTGCCTTGCGGCTTGCCTTCCAGCAACACGTCGAAGCCGCCGTCCTCGTGCAGCGCGCCCAGCTGCCAGCCCGCGTCCGCGCCGAAACGCTCCACCGGCGTCCAGCAGCCGCGCGCCAGCACGCGGTCCAGATTGGCTTCGCGGCCGTTGCTGACGATGCGGCCGTTGCCGGGAATGGTGCGCACCAGATGATGGAACTGGGTTTCGATGGCGGCCAGGTCGGCGAAGATGTCGGCGTGGTCGAATTCCAGATTATTGAGAATGGCGGTGCGCGGCCGGTAGTGGACGAATTTGGAGCGCTTGTCGAAGAAGGCGGTGTCGTATTCGTCGGCCTCGATCACGAAGAAGGGGCTGTCGCTGGCCGGGTCCAGCGCCGGTTTGCCCGGCAGCCGCGCCGACACGCCGAAATTCTCTGGAATGCCGCCGATCAAAAAGCCCGGCGCCAGGCCGGCGTCTTCCAGTATCCACGCCAACATCGAGCTGGTGGTGGTCTTGCCGTGGGTCCCGGCCACCGCCAGCACCCATTTATCGCGCAGCACGTTCTCCGCCAGCCACTGCGGGCCGGAAATATACGGCAGGCCGCGGTTGAGGATTTCCTCCATCAAGGGCTTGCCGCGCGTCACCACGTTGCCGATCACGTACACGTCCGGATTCAGCGCCGTCTGCTCCGCGCCGAAGCCCTGGGTCAGCGCGATGCCCATCGCCTCCAGCTGGGTGCTCATCGGCGGATAGACGTTGGCGTCGCAGCCGGTCACCTTGTGGCCGGCCTGTTTGGCGATGGCGGCGATGCCGCCCATGAAGGTACCGCAAATACCCAGGATGTGGATGTGCATATCGGTTCAACGCAGCTGAAAACAACGAAACCGCAAGGATACCGGAAAGCCGGCCGCCCGGCGACGCCGCGGGGCGGCGGCCTCAGGCCCGCGCATGACGGGAATCGCCGCGTCGCGCCGGACGCAACCGTCCACTCTTGCGCCAGGACAAGGTTGCCGCGAGCAGGCGCCCGCTAAACTGTTCGCATCCTAACCAAGCCCCCCGCCCATGCTTGTCGAACTGACCCTGGTGCTGTCGCTGTTGCAACAGATGTGCGTCTATCTGGTGATCGCCTATCTGCTGTCCAAGACGCCGCTATTCATCCCGCTGACCCAGGTCACGCTGCAGCTGCCGCACAAGCTGGTCTGCTACCTGGTGTTCTCGATGTTTTGCATCATGGGCACCTATTTCGGGCTCCACATCCAGGACTCCATCGCCAATACCCGCGCCATCGGCGCGGTGCTGGGCGGCATGCTGGGCGGCCCCTGGGTAGGGCTGGCGGTGGGCTTCACCGGCGGCCTGCACCGCTATTCGCTGGGCGGCATCACCGCCGGCGCCTGCATGGTGTCGACGATGATGGAGGGCTTGCTGGGCGGCCTGGTCCACCTGTGGCTGGTGCGGCGCGGCCAGCGCGCGCGGCTGTTCGACCCGCTGGCGGTGGCGGCGGTGGCCTGCGCCGCCGAGGTGGGCCAGATGCTGATCCTGCTGGCGCTGGTGCGCCCCTTCCACGCGGCGCAGCAGCTGGTGGCCAGCATCGCGCTGCCGATGATGGTGGCCAACACGCTGGGCGCGGCGATGTTCATGCGCATCCTGCTGGACCGCCGGGTGCTGGCGGAAAAATACTCCACCGCCTTCTCCGGCAAGGCGCTGCAGATCGCCGCCCGCGCCGAAGGCGTGCTGCGCCAGGGCTTCGATCCGGAAAACAGCCTGACGGTGGCGCGCATCCTGTACGAGGAGCTGGGCGTGGGCGCGGTGGCCATCACCGACCGCGAGCGGCTGCTGGCCTTCATCGGCATCGGATCGGACCACCACCTGCCCGGCACGCCCATCACCTCGCCGCATACCCACCGCGCGATCGAGCGCAACGAGGTGGTCTACGCCGACGGCAACGAAACGCCGTACCGCTGCTCCATCCACCCCGGCTGCCGGCTGGCGTCCTCGCTGGTGATTCCGCTGCGCGGCGAGGACGCACGCGTGATCGGCACCATCAAGCTGTACGAGCCGCGCAACAAGCTGTTTTCCCGCATCAACCTGACGCTGGGCCAGGGCATCGCGCGGCTGCTGTCCAGCCAGATTCTGCAAGGCCAGTACGACAGACAAAAGCAGCTGCTGGCGCAAACCGAGATCAAGCTGCTGCACGCCCAGGTGAATCCGCACTTTCTGTTCAACGCGCTGAACACGCTGTCGGCGGTGATCCGGCGCGATCCCGAACACGCCCGCCAGCTGGTGCAATACCTGTCCACTTTCTTCCGCAAGAACCTGAAACGCTCCAGCGAAGTGGCGACGCTGGAGGAAGAAATCGAACACGTCAGCGCCTATCTGCGCATCGAGGAGGCCCGCTTCGCCGGCCGGCTGGACGTGGAGATCGCGCTGGACGAGGCCGCGCGCCAGGTGCGGCTGCCGGCGTTCTCGCTGCAGCCCATCGTCGAGAACGCGATCAAGCACGGCACCTCGCAGCTGCTGGAAAGCGGCCGCATCCGCATCGGCGCGCGATGCCGCGACGGCGCGCTGCAGGTGACGGTGGAGGACAACGCCGGCCTCTACGCGCCATCCGGCCCCGGCGACGGACTGGGCATGTCGCTGGTGGACCGCCGCATCCGCGCCCGCCACGGCGAAGACTACGGCGTGTCGGTGCAATGCGAGCCCGAGTCCTACACCCGCGTCACGCTCAGCGTGCCCTGCCCCGCCAATGGAGAACCTTCATGCTGAAAACCCTGCTGGTGGACGACGAGCCGCTGGCCCGCGACGAATTGCGCCAGCAACTGGCCAGCCACGCCGGCTTCGACATCGTCGGCGAATGCGGCAACGCCATCGAAGCCATTTCCTTCATCCACCGCCAGCAACCGGACGTGGTGTTCCTGGACATCCAGATGCCGCGCGTCAGCGGCCTGGAAATGCTGGCCATGCTGGACCCTGACAAGATGCCGCGCGTGGTGTTCGTCACCGCCTTCGACGACTACGCCATCCAGGCCTTCGAGGAACACGCCTTCGACTACCTGCTCAAGCCGGTGGACCCGCAGCGCCTGGCCAAAACGCTGGAGCGGCTGCGCCGCGACGCTTCGCCGCAGCCGCTGCCCGCCCAGGCGCTGGCCCCGCTGGAAGTGGTGCCCTGCCACGGCGTCAACCGCATCGCGCTGCTGCCGCTGGCCGAGGTGGAGTTCGTCTCCTCGCGCGTCAGCGGCGTATTCGTGCAGGCCAGCGATGGGCGCGAGCACTTCACCGAGCTGACGCTGCGCACCTTCGAAGAACGCAGCGGCCTGTTCCGCTGCCATCGCCAGCACCTGGTCAATCTGCGCGCCATCCGCGAAATCCGCCTCGGCGACAACGGCGCGGCCGATATCGTGACCCTGGGCGGCCGCAGCCTGCCGGTCAGCCGGCGCTTCCTCAAGCCACTGAAAGAGGCGCTGGGGATTCCCGCCTGAACGGCGCCGCCGCCGCTCGCCCCCGCTTTCCCGCCGCTCGCGCCGCCAGGCTGCCGCTGGCGCAGCCGGCGCGCCAGCCCTCCTCTTTAAAGGCGTAAGGTGAAGCCACGATTTCACCGGAGCCATCATCATGGATCACGCATTGACTTTTGTGATCGGCAGCCTGTGTGTCCTTGCGATCTGCTACCGCCTGTACGGGGTGTTCTTCACGCGCAAGGTGCTGGGCGTCGACGACAGCGCTGTCACCCCTTCTCATGAATTGAAAGACGGCAAGGACTACGTGCCCACCAGCAAGTGGGTGGCCTTCGGCGGCCACTTCGCCGCCATCGCCGCCGCAGGCCCCTTGGTGGGCCCGGTGCTGGCCGCCCAGTACGGCTACCTGCCCAGCATGGTCTGGCTGCTGATAGGCTGTGTGGTCGGCGGCGCGGTGCACGACACCGTGGTGCTGTTCGCCTCGATGAAACACCACGGCAAGTCGCTGTCGGAAGTGGCCAAGGCCGAGCTCGGCCCGCTGGCCGGCTGGTGTACCGGCCTGGCCATGCTGTTCATCATCACCATCACCATGGCCGGCCTGTCCATGGTGGTGGTGCATGCGCTGGAACGCAACCCGTGGGGCGCCTTCGCCGTGTTCATGACCATCCCCATCGCCATAGCCGTGGGCCTGTGGGAGCGCGTGACCGGCAGCATGAAGAACGCCAGCTACGTCGGCATCGCCGCCATCATGGCCTGCGTGTTCGCCGGCCCCTACATCCAGCACACCGCGCTGGGCGAATGGCTGTCGCTGAAGGCGTCCACCGTGTCGCTGCTGCTGCCCATCTACGCCTTCTTCGCCACCACGCTGCCGGTGTGGATGCTGCTGACCCCGCGCGCCTGCCTGTCCAGCTTCATGAAGATCGGCGTGTTCGGCCTCTTGGTGGTCGGCGTGGTGTTCATCAACCCGCAGATCCAGTTCCCGGCCGTGACCCAGTTCATCCACGGCGGCGGCCCGGTGCTGTCCGGCCCGGTATGGCCCTTCATCTCCATCACCATCGCCTGCGGCGCGATCTCCGGCTTCCACGCCTTCATCGGCTCCGGCACCACGCCCAAACAGATCGACAAGTGGAGCGACATCCTGCCGGTGGGCTTCGGCGCCATGCTGGCCGAATGCGTGGTGGGCGTGATGGCCTTGATCGCCGCCACCGCCTTGCATCCGGCGGACTACTTCGCCATCAACTCCGCGCCGGCCGTGTTCCACACCCTGGGCATGGACGTGGTGAATCTGCCCAAGCTGTCCGAGGAAATCGGCCTGGACCTGTACGGCCGCACCGGCGGCGCGGTGACCCTGGCGGTGGGCATGGCGGACATCTTCACCCGCATCCCGTGGTTCAGCCATCTGGCGTCCTACTTCTTCCAGTTCATGGTGATGTTCGAGGCCGTGTTCATCCTCACCGCCATCGACTCCGGCACCCGCGTCGCCCGTTACCTGATCCAGGACTTCGTCGGCGATCTGTGGGCACCGCTGAAACGCACCGATTGGATGCCCGGCGCCATCGGCGCGTCCATCATAGCCTGCGCGATGTGGGGCTATCTGCTGAACTCCGGCGACATCAACTCGGTGTGGGCGCTGTTCGGCGTGTCCAACCAGTTGATGGCCTCCATCGGCCTGATCATCGGCGCCACCATCATCCTGCGGCTATCGCACAATCGCAGCTACATGCTGACCTGCCTGGTGCCGCTGGCCTACCTGTACGTCACCGTCAACTACGCCGGCTACTGGATGGTCAAAAACGTGTACCTGAACCCGGCCGCCAAGGGCTACAACCTGTTCAACGCCGGCATCTCCATCGTGATGCTGGCCCTGGGCCTGGTGATCCTGATCTCCGCCTGCCGCCGCTGGATGGCGCTATTGAGCCGCCCGACGCCGCAAGCCGCGCTGAAGCCGGCCGCGTCAGAAGCCTGACCCCCGCGCCAGACGCAAAAAAGCCCATCGCATGCGCGATGGGCTTTTTTTTGCGGCGAACGCTGCCGACCTCAGAAGTGGAAAAACACCAGGGTCATCAATACGAAGCAAGGCAGCAGAATGGCGCCGGACCACAGCATATAGCCGAAGAAGCCCGGCATCTTGACATGGCGGTGCTCGGCGATGGCCTTGACCATGAAGTTGGGCGCGTTGCCGATATAGGTCATCGCCCCCATGAACACCGCGCCCATGGAGATGGCGAGCAAGGTGCTGGCCAGCGGGCCCATCAGCTGAACCGCGTTGCCGTCGGCCAGATTGAAAAACACCAGATAGGTCGGCGCATTGTCCAGGAAGCTGGACAGGATGCCGGTCATCCAGAAATACATGCCGTCCAGCGGCTTGCCGTCCGGACCGGACACGGCCTGCACCAGGCCGGCCAGCGCGCCATGCTCGCCGGCGCGCAGGATGGCGATCACCGGGGCGATGGTGAGGAAGATGCCGGCGAACAGCTTGCCCACTTCCAGGATGGGCAGCCAGTTGAACTCGTTGCCGGCGCGCACTTGCTTGGGCGTGATCCACAGCGAGGCGAAGGCCAGCAGGATCAGGATGGCGTCGCGCAGCAGGTTTTGCAGCTCCAGATGGGCGCCGGGCAGATGGATCTCGATGCCCGGCTTCCATAGGCCGGACATCAGCACCGCGCCCACCACGCCGGCCAGCAGCCAGAAATTGCGTTTGCCGTACAATTTGAGCGGCTTATCATGGCTGCGGTCCACCGGCTTCAGCGTGCCCTCCTGCGCTTCCTTGGCGTACAGGTGGCGGTCCAGGAAGTAGAAAATGGCCAGCAGCATGGCGGACAGCAGCGCCACCGGGGCCAGCATGTGCTGGAAGGTCCAGCCGAAGGTCACGCCCTTGAGGAAGCCCAGGAACAGCGGCGGATCGCCCAGCGGGGTCAGGCCGCCGCCGACATTGGCCACCAGGAAGATGAAGAACACCACCACGTGCACATTGCGCTGGCGGCCTTCGTTGGCCTTCAACAGCGGACGGATCAGCAGCATGGCCGCGCCGGTGGTGCCCATGATGGACGCCAGCAGCGTGCCTATCGCCAGGATGCCGGTATTCAGCTTGGGCGAGCCATGCAGCGAGCCCCACACCAGAATGCCGCCGGACACGGTGTACAGCGCGAACAGCAGCGCGATGAAGGGGATGTATTCAGTGAACAGCGCGTGCAGCACCAATTCGCCGGTCTGGCCCAGGCCGAAAGCGGCGGCGAAAGGCAGCAGGAACAGCGCGGTCCAGCCCGCGGTGATCTTGCCGAAATGATGGTGCCAGATGCCTGGCGCCAGAATAGGGAACAAAGCGATGGACAGCAGGATGCCGGCGAACGGCGCGGCCCAGCCCAGGCTCAGCGTGGCACCGTCCATGTCCGCAGCCTGGGCGACGGCGGGTAACAGCATGGCGCCCGCCAGAGTCAGCAGTTTGTTTTTCATCAGTCCTTCCCGCGGGCAAAGCCCGTAAATAAAAACGCAGCGCGAGGCTGCCAGAACATTCCCGGTTGTGATGCCAGGCACAGGCCGGGTCCGGGCGCCGGCCTGCGCGCGTCCTGCCAGACGCGCCGGGGCTTAGCGGCTGCCCTTCTGGATGAACTCGATCTTGTAGCCGTCCGGGTCCTCGATGAAGGCGATCACCGTGGTGCCGTGCTTCATCGGGCCGGCTTCGCGCGTGACCTTGCCGCCCTTGGCGCGCGCCATGTCGCAGGCGGCGTAGGCGTCGTCCACTTCGATGGCGATGTGGCCGTAGCCGCTGCCCAGCTCGTAGGATTCGGTATCCCAGTTATGGGTCAGCTCCAGCACGGTGTGATCGGCCTCGTCGCCGTAGCCGACGAAGGCCAGCGTGAAACGGCCTTCCGGAAAATCGGAACGGCGCAACAGCTTCATGCCGAGCACTTCTTGATAGAACGACAGGGAGCGCTCAAGGTTCCCCACGCGCAACATGGTATGCAGCATTCTCATTGCAAAATCCTCGATAATCAGCCAAAAGCAAACAACCCGCCGCCGTTTTGGCGCAGCCAGCGGCGAGCCTCGCGCCAGCCCGGATAGAGACGCGCGGTCTCCGCCCAGAAAGCCGGCGAATGATTCATGTGTTCGAGATGGGCCAGCTCATGGGCCACGACGTAATCGACCACGGCCAGCGGCGCCTGGACCAACCGCCAGTTCAAGCGGATGCCGCCGTCGGCGCCGCAGCTGCCCCAACGCGTGCGCGCCGACGACAATTGCAAACGGCTGGGCTTGCGCCGGCAATGCGCCGCCAGCAGGGAGAGGCGGCTGGGCAACAGTATCGACGCCTCGCGTTTCAGGAATTGGGCCAGCACGGCCTTCAGGCTGTCGGCGTCGCCTTCGGCCACGCCGGACACCAGCAGGATATTTCCTTCGCGCTTGACCGTCTTGCGCGCGCCGCCCATCAAGCGCAAGTCCAGCGCCTCGCCCAGCAGGGTCAGCCGGCTCAGGTCTTCACCCTGCGCCAACTGGCCGCGCTGGCGCAGCACGTGGCCGACGATCCAGTCGTGGCGCTGCCGCAGCACCTGATGCAGCCGCTCCTGGCTGACGCCGGGCGCGGCGATCAACTCCACCACGCCGTCGCGCACACGTATGCCTATGCTCTGCCGCGCGCGGCGCGTCAGCAGCACCGGCACGTCGCCGTCAGGCAGCGGCAGTCTGTGCCAGACGTTGGCGTTTTTCATCGGGATCCGCAAATGGGCCCACGCCGCCGATCTCTCGCTGGCGCGCTTCGATCCAGGCCTCGGCCTCGGCCATCATGGCCTCCGGTCCGACATCGTCCGCCGGGCGGATGGCGGGGCCGACCACCACGGTGATCTCGCCCGGGTATTTCAGGAAGGCGTTGCGCGGCCAGAATTCGCCGGCATTGTGCGCCACCGGCACCATGGGCATGTCGAACTGCTTGGCCATGCGCGCGGCGCCCAGCTTGTACTTGCCAACGCGGCCGGGCTTGGTGCGCGTGCCTTCCGGGAACACGGTGATCCAGAAGCCGTGGCGCTTGCGCTCCAGCCCCTGCTCCAGCAGGCGCTGGTTGGCGCGCGAACGGTCCGAGCGGTTGATCATGATGGGGTTCATCAGCACCAGACCCCAGCCGAACAGCGGAATCCAGGCCAGCTCGCGCTTGGCCACGTAGACCTGCCACGGGAAAATCTTCTGCAGCGACAGCGTCTCCCAGCCGGACTGATGCTTGGAGCAGATCACCGACGGCTCGGTCGGGATGTTGTGAGCGCCCAGCACCTTGTACTTGAGCCCGATCACGTTCTCCAGCATCCACAGCAGGGTCAGCGCCCAGCTGACGCCGAAGACATGGCGCGTCCGGCGCGGCAGCGGCGCGGCCAACAGCAGGCAACAGAAGAAAAGCGGCGTGATGACGATGAGCACCAGCCAGTACAGCAGGTTGCGTATCCACAGACTGATCATGCTTGCGGTTCTTATCTCAGTGATGGTTGATCAGATGCTCGGCGGCGTCGTACAGGTCGTCGAACACCAGCGTGCTCTCCGGCAGCTCGCCCTTGGCCAGCGTCTTGGCGCCCTTGCCCGTTTTCACCAGAATCGGCAGGCCGCCGACGGCGGCGATGGCCTGCAGGTCGCGCAGGCTGTCGCCGATCAAGGGCAGGCCCTCCAGCTTGACGTTGAAGCGTTCCGCGATCTCCAGCACCATGCCCGGCAGCGGCTTGCGGCAGTCGCAGCCATGGTCGGGACCATGCGGACAGAACACCACGGCGTCGATGCGGCCGCCGGCCTGGCCGACCAGACGGTGCATCTTCTCATGCATCGCGTTCAGCGCGTGCATGTCAAACAGGCCGCGGGCGATGCCTGACTGGTTGGTGGCCACCACCACGCGCCAGCCGGACTGGGTCAGGTTGGCGATCGCTTCCAGGCTGTGCTCAATCGGCGCCCATTCCGCGCTGTTCTTGACGAAATCGTCGCGGTCTTCGTTGATCACGCCGTCTCGGTCTAGGATGACGAGTTTCACGCTTTCTCCAATGAGTCAGGCGGAAGCCCTGCAGGGGCGTTCCGCCGTTTGAATTCTCGCCGATGGAAAGCTTGGCGGAACGCCCGGCCCCTGGCCGGGCTTCCGCCCCACTCTCACTCTGCCAGCAGCGAGATATCGGCCACGCGGTTGAACAACGCGGCCAGGCTGGCCAGCAGCGCGATGCGGTTGGCGCGCACCTTGGCGTCCTCGGCCATCACCATCACGCCGTCGAAGAACGCGTCCACCGGCGCGCGCAGCGAGGCCAGCTGGGTCAGCGCGCCGGCAAAGTCGTGCGCGGCGAACTTGGCTTCCACCGCCGGGGCCAGTTCCTGCACCGCGGCGTACAAGGCCTGTTCGGCGGCTTCCTGCAGCAGCGCGGCGTCCACCGCGCCCACTTCGCCCTCGGCCTTCTTCAGTATGTTGTTGACGCGCTTGTTGGCGGCAGCCAATGCGGCCGCTTCCGGCAGCGCCTTGAAGCCGGCCACGGCGGCCAGCACGGCGCGCACTTCGTGGATGCGGCTGGGCGCCAGGGCCAGCACGGCGTCGATCTCGTCGCCCTTGTAGTCGGCGGCCAGGAAGTTCTTCAGGCGATCCATCATGAAGCCGAACACTTCGTCGGCGACATTGGCGGACAGCTTGCCGGCCGGGAAGGCCTCGGCCACGATGGCCAACAGCTGCTTCAGGTCCAGGTCCGCTTCCAGCGCCATCCGCACCACGCCCAGCGCGGCGCGGCGCAAGGCGAACGGGTCCTTGTCGCCGGTCGGAACCAGGCCTATGCCCCAGATGCCGACGATGGTTTCCAGCTTGTCGGCCAAGGCCACGGCAGTGGCGATCTTGCCTTGCGGCAAGGTATCGCCGGCGAAACGCGGGTGGTAGTGGCCCTCGACGGCGGCGGCTACTTCGGCGTGCTCGCCGTCGTGCTGGGCGTAGTACATGCCCATGATGCCCTGCAGCTCCGGGAATTCGCCGACCATGTCGGTCACCAGATCGGCCTTGGCCAGATAGGCGGCGCGGGCGGCCAGCGCGGCGTCGGCGCCCAGCTCATGCGCGATGGCGCCGGCGATGCTTTGCAGCCGCTCCACGCGCTCCAGCTGCGAGCCTATCTTGTTGTGGTACACCACATTGGCCAGGCGCGGCAGGCGGCTGTCCAGGCGGTGCTTCTTGTCCTGCTCGAAGAAGAACTTGGCGTCGGACAGGCGGGCGCGCAAGACGCGCTCGTTGCCGCCCACCACGAAGGACGGGTCTTGCGGCGCGATATTGGACACCAAGAGGAAGCGGTTCATCAGCTTGCCGTTGCCGTCCAGCAGCGGGAAGTACTTCTGGTTTTGCTGCATGGTCAGGATCAGGCACTCTTGCGGCACTTGCAGGAACTCGGCCTCGAAGCCAGCCTCCAGCACCACCGGCCATTCCACCAGCGCGGTCACTTCGTCGAACAGCGCGTCCGGCGCGGCGATGGTGGCGCCGAGCTTGGCGGCGGCCTCGGCCAGCTTGTGGCCGATCAGCTCGCGGCGGGCGGCGAAGCTGGCGATGACTTTGCCTTCCTCATGCAGCGCGCGGGCATAAGCGTCGGCGTTGGCGATGCTCACCTCGCCCTGCGACAGGAAGCGGTGGCCGCGGGTGACCTGGCGGCTTTGCAGGCCCAGCACCTCGCCGGCGACGACCTGCTCGCCGTGCAGCATGACCAGGCCATGCACCGGACGGACGAATTGCACGTCGGAATCGCCCCAGCGCATCAGCTTGGGCGCCGGCAGCTTCTTCAGCGCCAGGGCCACCACGTCGGCCAGCACGGCGCTCAGCGCCTCGCCGGTTTTGGTGCTGGAATAGGCGTACACGTCCTGCTTGCCGTTGTTGACGATGGACAGCGCGGACACCTCCACGCCGCAGGAGCGGGCGAAGCCGGCCAGGGCCGGCGTCGGCTGGCCATCCTTCATGCCGGCGGCAACGGCCGGGCCCTGGCGGGTGATGTGCTGATCCGGCTGCACGGCCAGCACGCCGGGCAGCTGCAGCGCCAGCCGGCGCGGCGACGCGTACACCACGGCCTCGGCATCGGCGGCGGCGAACTGCATCTTTTTCAGTTCTTCGGTGATGGTCTGGGCGAAGCTAGCGGCCAGACGCGGCAGGGCCTTGGGCGGCAGCTCCTCGGTCAGGAGTTCGATCAGCAGGGTCGCGTTCATTGTCTTCGATTTCAATTATTGGGAGGCGTTTCCGGCCGCGTCGCAGATCACCTTCATCATGGCGTGGGCGACCGAATCCTCGTTCACCGGCTGCCACTTCCAGGCATAGCGCGGCACCGGGAACATCGTGGAAAACAGGTGCTTGTTGTTCCGGTCGAAATACTCGGAACCGACAAACACGTACTGGTATTGCTTGCAATCGGCGTAGCCGGTGGTGCGGCGGATGGAGAAGTGCAGACGGTAGGCCTTTTCATAGCGCTGCGCGGCAAAGCGTTCCTGGTTGATGAAATGCACCAGACCATCCTTGCCCAGCCACAGCGAGTTGCCGTCTATGGCCAGCTGCAGCTGGCTGCCGTCCTGGTACACCACCCAGTCGGCGGGCTGTTCAGCCCAAGCCGGCAGACTGGCCAGCAACAGCATCGCAGCAAAGGCTCTCATCTTTCACTCCTCATCGCTCAGGCCAGGCATGCCAACCTTAACAGCATAGGCGACAGCCCGCCCCCGCCTCAGCCCTTGCGGCACATCGGGAAGCCCAGCGCCTCGCGCGCGTCGTAATACGCCTGCGCCACGCCGCGCGACAGATTGCGGATGCGGCCGATGTAGGCGGCGCGCTCGGTCACGGAGATGGAGCCGCGCGCGTCCAGCAGGTTGAAGGTGTGGCCTGCCTTCAGGATCATTTCATACGCCGGCAGCGGCAGGCTGGCATCCAGCAGCTTCTTCGCTTCCGCCTCGTAATCGTTGAACTGGCGGAACAGTAGCTCGACATTGCTGTGCTCGAAGGCGTACTTGGACTGCTCCACTTCGTTCTGATAGAACACATTGCCGTAGGTGACCGGCTGGCCGTCCGGCAGGTGGGTCCAGATCAGGTCGTAGACGTTTTCCACGCCCTGCAGATACATGGCCAGACGCTCCAGGCCATAGGTGATCTCGCCCAGCACCGGCTTGCAATCGAGGCCGCCCACTTGCTGGAAGTAGGTGAATTGCGTCACTTCCATGCCGTTCAGCCACACTTCCCATCCCAAGCCCCAGGCGCCCAGCGTCGGGTTTTCCCAGTCGTCCTCGACAAAACGAATATCCTGCACCGTCGGGTCCAGGCCCAGTTCCTGCAGCGAGCCGAGGTACAGCTCCTGGATATTGGACGGCGACGGCTTCAGCACCACCTGGAACTGGTGGTGCTGAAACAGGCGGTTGGGGTTCTCGCCGTAGCGGCCGTCCTTGGGGCGGCGGCTGGGCTGCACGTAAGCGGCGTTCCAGGGCTCAGGCCCCAGCGCGCGCAGGAAGGTGGCGGTGTGCGAGGTGCCCGCGCCCACCTCCGTGTCGTACGGCTGCAAGAGCGCGCAGCCCTGGCGGTTCCAGTAGTGCTGGAGCGTGAGGATGATTTCCTGGAAGGTAAGCATATATAAAGGCGTCGATCGAAAATGGACAAATAAAGGACGATTCTACCGTCTGCCGCCGCTCACGCAAAGCCGGGCTGTCCGACGCCGCCCAAGCGGTCCGCCAGACGCCGGCCCTTGCGCAGGCAGTCGGCCAGCGAAACGCCGTCCAGCCAGTTGGCGCAGACATGCACGCCCTGCCCCGCCAGCGGCTGCGCCATGCGTCTGACCCGGCTCTGCAAGGCCGTGCCCTGCGGCAAGGCGCTGGTCCAGCGCGTGACGCGCTGCGACAAAGGCCTGGCCCGCAGGCCGAAGCGCTCCAACATCTCGCGATTCAGCCTGGCCAGCAGCTCCTCATCGCTCAGCGCCAGCAATTCCGGATGGCGGCGGCCGCCGATGAAGCTGGTCAACAGCCGGGTGCCGTCCGGACAGACATGCGGGTAGCTGGTGCTGACGCTCAGATGGCCCAGGGTCAGCATGCCCTCCGTTTCCGGGTGCAGCGCGCCGCCGCCTTCCAGCGGCCATTCCAGCGCGTCCGCCTCCAATAACGTGCTGACCACGGCCAGCGGCGCATAGGGAATGCGGCGGCAGGCGTCGGCCAGCGCGGGCGCTAGCGGATGCAGCAGCGCGGCGGCCTGGCTGGCCGGCAAGGCCAGCACCACTTGTTCCGCATGCTCCCAGCCCGCCATCGTGCGCAGCCGCCAACCCGCGCCATCGCGCCGCAGGGCCGTCACTGGGCAATTCAGCCGCACGTCGAGCTCCGCCGCCAGGCGCAGCGGCAATTGCTGCAAGCCGCCCTGCAGCGTGCAGACGCGGCGCCGCCCCATGCGCTTGCGCATGCGCAGCAGCCCACCCAGAAAGGGCCCGCGGCATTGCGCCGCCTCGGCCAGTTCCGGCAAGGCTTCTTCCAGCCGCAGCTCCCTGGGGTCCCCGGCGAACACGCCGCCCACCATGGGTTCCATCACTTTGGACAAGACCTCCCGCCCAAAGCGCGAATCGCAAAAGGTGGCGACGCTGTCCAGGCCAGCGCTGTCCACGCCCGGTCGCAGCATGCCGCCCAATACCTTCCATTTGCTGCGCCAGCTGAGCAGGTCGCCTCCCAGCAGCTGCAGCGGGCCATCCGGCAGCCGATGGTAGCAGCCGTCCAGCAAAACGTGGCGGGCCGACCCGGCCCGGCTGGGCCATATCGGCCGCAAATCCAGCCTCGCCAGCCATTGCAGCAGCTCCTCATCGGCCAGCAGCGTGTGCGGCCCCTCTTCGCGCAAGGCCTCGTCGCGCTCGGTCAACACCTTGCCGCCCACCCGCTCATCCGCCTCATACACCCGCACCGCCGCCCCCTGCTGCTGCAGCCACCAGGCGCAAGACAAGCCGGACACGCCGGCGCCAATTACCGCAATCATGATCCCTCTCCCGCAAAACAATTCGTCAGCAAGAATTATCCGTGGCCCATCGCCGCGCCAGTTGATAGTCATCAACAGGCAAGCGTAATAAAACGAAACAACCCGTTTCTGATTCGAACAATTCGGTGAATCGCGACCTTGCCGCGGCTCCCAGCCCGCCTTGCCGCCACCCCAGACATGACGTCGCCCACCCTGCGCCGCGGGCTTCATTCCTGATGAAAAAGGAAAAAAGGAAAACCCGCCCGCCCAGGCTGGCATGGCTCGGCCATTGCGCGAGCGGACGCGCGACTCCCCGGCGGAACGGCGCACGGCTCAGGGCGACGGACTATACCGAGAACAAGACGGAAACCGGAAACCGCCCATGCCCCGCCCCTTGCTGCTGAAAACCAGGCTGACCCTGCTCGCGCTGACCGCGCTCGCCGTGCTGTTGCTGCTCACGCTGGCCGGCCTGGGCCAACTGACCGCCACAGACCGCGCCATCGAACGACAACTGGGCCAAGTCGTTGTCCAAAGCAGGCTCAACCGCGCCTTGCAGTCGGCCAATCTGCACTTCAAGATCCAGGTGCAAAACTGGAAGGACGTGCTGCTGCGCGGCAACGACAGCGCCGACTACGCCGCCTACCTGAACCTGTTCCGCCAGGAAGACCAGACCGTGGATGCACAACTGGACCAGGCCGCGGCCGCCTTGCGCGATATGGGCCTATCCACGGCCGACATCGACGCGCTGCGCGCCGAGCACGGCCGGCTGGACGAACGCTACCGCGCCGCGCTGGCCAGCTTCCATCAAGAAGACAAGCTGTCCGGCCAGCAAGTGGACCATCAGGTCCGCGGCATGGACCGCGCCATGACCGATCAATTGCTGCGGCAAAGCGCGGCGGTGCAAGACGGCTTCGAGCAGCTGCTGCAAAACCAGATCGCCGCCACGCGGGCGCATTCGCAGCAGGCTTTGTGGCTCTTTCTCGCCATCGCGATCGTCGGCGCCGCGCTGATGACGGCTGCCATTGCCCGCATCGGCGCGGGCATCATCCGCCAGGTGGGCGGCGAGCCGGCCGCGGTGGCGGAGATCGCCCAACGCGTGGCCAACGGCGACCTGACCGTCCGCGCCAAGCTGCGCCCAGGCGACGCCGACAGCGTGCTGGCGGCGATGGAGCAAATGGTGGAAAGGCTGACCGGCGTGATAGAGGCGCTGCGACTGAACGCCGAGCAGCTCAACGTCACGTCCTCCGAGGTGGCGGCGTCGGCGCAGACGCTGAGCCAAAGCGCCTCGCAGCAAGCCAGCAGCCTGGAACAGACCAGCGCTTCCGTGGAGCAGATCACGGCGACGGTGGCGCAAAACTCGGACAACGCCCACATCACCGACGCCACGGCCGGCGAATCCGCCGTTTGCGCCGATCACGGCAGCCAGGCCGTCAGCCGCACCGTGGCGGCGATACGCGACATCGCGGGCAGAATCAGCGTGATCGACGACATCGCCTACCAGACCAATCTCTTGGCGCTGAATGCCGCGATCGAAGCCGCCCACGCCGGCAAGCAGGGGCTGGGCTTCACCGTGGTGGCGGCCCAGGTGCGCAAACTGGCGGAAGACAGCCAGAGCGCGGCCCGCGAGATAGGCCGGCTGGCCGCCGACACCGTGGACATGGCGGAACAGGCGGGTTCGGCGCTGGGGCAACTGGTGCCGGCCATCCGCAAGACAGCCGATTTGGTGCAGGAGATTGCCCACGCCTCCCAGGAGCAAAACGCGGGCTTGCAGCAGATCAATATCGCCGTCAGCCAGCTTTCCATGGCCACGCAACTGAGCGCCTCCACCTCGGAACAGCTCTCGGCCGCCTCGGACCAGTTGAACGCGCAGGCCGACCACCTGCGCAAGATGATGGCCTTCTTCCGCACCGCGCCCTCTCCTTAGCCGCAAAAAAGGCCTCCGCGCGCGGAGGCCTTGTTCCTTGCCAGCCCGGGCCGGCTCAGCGCCAGTCCAGGATCACCTTGCCGCTCTGGCCGGACAGCATGGCGGCGAAGCCTTGCTCGAAGTCGTCCACCTTGAAGTGGTGGGTGATGATGGGGCGGATGTCCAGGCCGGACTGGATCAGGGCCACCATCTTGTACCAGGTCTCGAACATCTCGCGTCCGTAGATGCCCTTGATTTCCAGGCCCTTGAAAATCACCTGGTTCCAGTCGATGGCGGTATTGGACGGCGGGATGCCCAGCAGGGCCACCTTGCCGCCGTGGTTCATCGTTTCCAGCATCTGGCGGAAGGCCTGCGGGTTGCCGGACATTTCCAGGCCGACGTCGAAGCCTTCGGTCATGTGCAGCTCCTGCATCACCGCCTTCAGGTCTTCCTTGGCGACGTTGACGGCGCGGGTGGCGCCCATCTTCTTCGCCAGCTCCAGCCGGTAGTCGTTGACGTCGGTGATGACCACGTGGCGCGCGCCGACATGCTTGGCGATGGCCACGGCCATGATGCCGATCGGGCCGGCACCGGTGATCAATACGTCCTCGCCCACCAGGTTGAAGCTCAGGGCGGTGTGCACGGCATTGCCGAACGGGTCGAAGATGGAAGCCAGGTCGTCGGAGATGTCATCCGGAATCGGGAAGGCATTGAAGGCCGGAATCACCAGGTATTCGGCGAACGCGCCCTCGCGGTTGACCCCCACGCCGGTGGTGTTGCGGCACAGGTGGCGGCGGCCGGCGCGGCAGTTGCGGCAGTGGCCGCAGGTGATGTGGCCTTCGCCGGACACGCGCTGGCCGATCTGGAAGCCCTGCACTTCCGAACCCATGCCGGCGACGACGCCGACGTATTCATGGCCGACATGCATCGGCACCGGGATGGTCTTCTGCGACCACTCGTCCCAGTTCCAGATATGGATGTCGGTGCCGCAGATCGCGGTCTTGACGATCTTGATCAGCAGATCGTTATGGCCGACTTCCGGCTGCGGAACGTCGGTCATGGTCAGGCCGGGAGCGGCCTGCAACTTGGCTAGTGCTTTCATGGGGAAACCTCATACCGAGAGAACCGCTAGTGATTTCCGCCACGGAGCCCACGAAACGACACGAAAAAGAGGTGCTCCATTTCAGGACATCTGATCTGGATGCTTTTCGTGTCATTCATGTTTTCCGTGGCTCAAACCGCATTTCTTTCGGCTAAATAATTTAAATCACGCCCAGCTCGCGGCCCACCTTGATGAAGGCGGCCACGGCTTTCTTCACCTGCTCCTCGCTGTGCGCGGCGGACATCTGGGTGCGGATGCGCGCCTTGCCCTTGGGCACCACCGGGTAGGAGAAGCCGATCACGTACACGCCTTCGGCCAGCAGCTTGGCCGCCATTTCCCCGGCCAGGCGCGCGTCGCCCAGCATCACCGGGATGATCGGGTGCTCGCCCGGCACCAGGGTGAAGCCGGCGGCGGACATTTCCCGGCGGAACAGCTCGGCATTGCGGCGCACCTTGGCGCGCAGCTCGGCGCCTTCGCCGCTCTTCAGGATGTCCAGCACTTCCACGCTGGCGGCGGCGATGGCCGGGGCCAGCGTATTGGAGAACAGATAAGGACGCGAACGCTGGCGCAGCAGGTCCACAATGGGCTGATGCGCGGCGACGTAGCCGCCGGACGCGCCGCCCAGCGCCTTGCCCAGCGTGCCGGTGTAGATGTCGACGCGGTCGGACACGCCGCAATATTCCGGCGTGCCGGCGCCGGTTGCGCCGATGAAGCCCACCGCGTGCGAATCATCCACCATCACCAGCGCGTCGTGGCGTTCGGCCAGATCGCAGATGCCCTTCAGGTCGGCGATGATGCCGTCCATCGAGAACACGCCGTCGGTGACGATCAGCTTGAAGCGGGCGCCGGCGGCTTCGGCGGCCACCAGCTGCGCCTCCAGATCGGCCATGTCGTTGTTCTTGTAGCGGAAGCGCTTGGCCTTGGACAGGCGCACGCCGTCGATGATGGACGCGTGGTTCAGCTCGTCCGAGATCACCGCGTCCTCTTCGGACAGCAGGGTTTCGAATACGCCGCCGTTGGCGTCGAAACAGCTGGAATACAGGATGGTGTCGTCGGCGCCGAGGAAACCGGAGATCGATTTTTCCAGCTGCTTGTGGACAGACTGGGTGCCGCAGATGAAACGCACCGAGGCGCAGCCGTAGCCATACTGGTCCATGCCGGCCTTGGCCGCCAGCACCAGCCGCTTGTCGTCAGCCAGGCCCAGGTAGTTGTTGGCGCAGAAGTTCAGCACATGCTCGCCGCCGGCCAGCGCGATGTCGGCGCTTTGCGGCGTGGCGATCACGCGCTCCGGTTTCTCGAAACCATCGGCCTTGATCTGGGCCAGCGTGGCCTGCAGATGGGCCAGGTAAGTGTGATTCATGACTATCCTTTGCATGGATCGAGCGCGGCATGGCAGGCCGAACCCGAAAACACCGCGCTCCGCCCCTGGCGGCGCGCCACGAAAACTGTAGCCATTCTAGCCCAGCGCCAAGACGGCAAGCAGTGACAGTTGTCAGTGTTTTGGCGGATCTCTGTCACCGTCTTGCAACTTTCGCTCCGCCGCCTCGCCATCGTCGTCCCAGGCCAAGGGCTGCACGCCCGGCGGCAACGGAATGGGGGGCTCGCGCCGTGACAGCCGGGACAGGATGCCCACGACGGTGGCCACCGGCGCCGCGATCACCGCCAGCCAAAACCAGGTAGCGTGCAATACATCCATATATAGCCTCCCACAGCAAAACGCCCCCGCCGCAAATGGGCAAGGGGCGCGGCTCAACGCTTCATTTTATCTCACCGCTGGCGCAGCAGGCGCGCGGCGTCCATCGCGAAATAAGTGAGGATGCCGTCGGCGCCGGCGCGCTTGAACGCCAGCAGGCTTTCCATCATGCACTTCTCTTCATTGAGCCAGCCATTCTGGAAGGCCGCCTTCAGCATGGCGTATTCGCCGGACACCTGATAAGCGAAGGTCGGCACGCGGAAGGTGTCCTTGACGCGGCGGATCACGTCCAGGTACGGCATGCCCGGCTTGATCATCACCATGTCGGCGCCCTCTTCCAGGTCTTGCGCCACTTCCTGGATGGCCTCTTCGATATTGGCCGGGTCCATCTGGTAGCTGTTCTTGTCGGCCTTGCCCAGATTGGCGGACGAGCCCAGCGCGTCGCGGAAGGGGCCATAGAAGCCGGACGAATACTTGGCGGAGTAAGCCAGAATCTTGGTGTGGATAAAGCCCTCTTCTTCGAACGCCTCGCGGATGGCGCCGATGCGGCCGTCCATCATGTCAGACGGGCCGAACACGTCGACGCCGGCCTCGGCATGGCACAGGCCCTGCTTGATCAGGATTTCCGTCGTTTCATCGTTCAGCACATAGCCGCTGGCGTCGATCACGCCATCCTGGCCGTGGATGGTGTAAGGATCCAGCGCGCCGTCGGTCATCACGCCCAGCGCCGGGAAGCGCTTCTTCAGTTCCCGCACCACGCGCGGCACCAGGCCTTCCGGGTTATAGGCCTCGCTGCCCTCGTTATCCTTGCCAGACGTGATCACCGGAAACAGCGACAGCATGGGTATGCCCAGCGCCAACGCCTCTTCCGCCACATACAGCAGCTTGTCCAGCGTCAGACGCGGCGCGCCCGGCATGGATGGCACATCCACCACCTGGCCACTGCCCTCCATCACGAACACCGGATAGATCAGGTCATTGGCAGTCAGCACGTTCTCGCGCATCAGGCGGCGGCTGAACTCATCCTTGCGCATGCGGCGCATGCGGGTGGCGGGAAAATAACGATTGGCAAAAATCATGACAACTACCCCCAGGAAAAGACATCGTCAATTGTACGCCCTTTCCCGGCAGACAGACAGGGCGCGCCCCGCTAGCGCCGCATGACATCAATGATCTTTGCTCATGATTAAATTTCCATCATCACACAAGCATGAATGCAGGCCGCAACCGGGCAAGCACTTCACTCATGCTGGCAAAAAAGTAACAGGTTTTTACAAGATTCCCACGTGATGCAAAAAATTATAAAGTCATAAATTAAGAATTTCATAATTCACAATGAAAATTGCGCAAGATAGGTCAATGATTTTACTAAAATTGCTTTCAAACTATCCATTAACATATAAAAATATTAATGTCATAATTTCAGGATGTTAATTTATATTGATTGACAGCCCAAACCCGTCCAACCGAAACTGAATCCCCCAAGACGGCGGAATACAAAAATTCACCGCCGAACTGCGGCCTCCCGGTCGCTTTCAAACAAAGGGCATTAGAGAAACATGAAGAAAACTATTATCTTTGCCGCCATTGCGGCAGCCATTCCCGCACTCGCTCAAGCTGACGTCAATATCTACGGTTCGCTGCGCGCCGGCGTGTCCGTGACCAAGAACAGCGCCAACAACGACAGCTCCACCTTCGGCGTGGACGACTTCGGCAGCCGCATCGGCTTCAAGGGCAGCGAAGACCTGGGCAACGGCCTGAAGACCATCTGGCAAGTGGAAACCGGCTTCGCCATGGACGGCGCAGCAGGCAGCGGCACCGCCTCCGGCACCTTCGCCAACCGTCAGAGCTTCGTCGGCGTCGACGGCGGCTTCGGCAAGGTGCGCGTAGGCTACCTGGACGACGTGCTGGCCGACACCGAGGCCACCGATAATCTGTACGGCCCGCGCCGCGACGGCATGGGCACCAACTTCCCGCTGTACGAAGGCACCGACCTGTTCTCCTACGGCGACTCCCGCTTCAAGAACAGCGTTCGCTACGACTCCCCGACCTGGAACGGCCTCAACCTGACGCTGCAATACGGCGCGGGCGAAAGCCAGGCCGCCGGCCAGAAGAAACAAGGCGATGGCTATGGCCTGCGTCTGGCCTACCAAAACGCCGGCTTCTTCGGCGCCTTCGCCAACGCCACCAAGCTCAACACCGGCGGCAGCAGCAACAGCTCCACCAACCGCCTGGAAGGCGGCTACAGCGCCAACAATCTATACCTGGCCGCCAGCTACCAGTGGCTGACCACCTATGGCGACGCTTACGCCCAGAACTCCGATGGCACCTCCGCGCTGGCCGGCATCGCCAAATTCCCGACCATCGCCCATACCGGCGTCAATAAGGTGGAAAACGCCACCTGGGCCCTGAACGCCGCTTACACCATCGGCAACTTCAAGCCTTCCGTGGTTTACTCCAAGCGCGGCGACGCCAAGGTAGACGGCGTGCGCTACAGCCTGGGCGGCAGCCAATGGGCCGCTGCGCTGGACTACACCATGAGCAAGCACACCCTGGTGCAAGTGGGCTATGGCGAGCGCAAGGACAGCAAGGACGCGCAAACCATCAACGGCCTCTCCCAAGAGAAGTCGACCCTGGCCTGGGCCATGGTCAAGCACAACTTCTAAGCGAAGTCGTCCCGGTTTGGAATGTGCAGACAGCCGCCCGCTTGGGCGGCTGTTTTGCTTGATACGAGGTCAGTGCCGATGCTGGGCATGGCCTGCAACACCTTCCCATCGCTCAAACCCCTCCTTGTCAGCCGCCGCAGCCAAACGCGCGGACATGAAAAAAGCCAGCCCGGCATGGGCTGGCTTGGCGCGGGGAAGTGCCTCGCTTATTCGAAGAAATCGCGCAGTTTGTCCATGAAGGACTTGGAACGCGGGTTATGCGTGGCCACGTCGCCTTGGCTGATCGCCTCGAACTCGCGCAGCAGCTCTTTCTGGCGCTCGGTCAGCTTGACCGGCGTTTCCACGATCACATGGCAGTGCAGATCGCCGTATTCGGCGCCGCGCACGGCCTTGACGCCCTTGCCGCGCAAGCGGTACACGCGTCCGCTCTGCGTTTCGGGCGAAATCTTGACCTTGGCCATGCCGTCCAAAGTCGGGATTTCCACCTCGCCGCCCAGCGCCGCGGTGGCGAAGGAGATCGGCATTTCGCAATGCAGGTCCATGCCGTCGCGCTGGAACACAGCGTGCTGCTTGATGTGGGTCACCACGTACAAGTCGCCCGACGGACCGCCGTTCTGCCCCGGTTCGCCCTCGCCGCCCAGGCGGATGCGGTCGCCCTCGTCCACGCCGGCCGGAATCTTCACGTTCAGCGTCTTGGTGGTCTTCTTCTGGCCGGCGCCGTGGCAGCTCACGCACGGATCGGTGATCTGCTTGCCGCTGCCGTGGCAGGTGGGGCAGGTCTGCTGGATGGAGAAGAAGCCCTGGCTCATGCGGACCTGGCCGTGGCCGCCGCAGGTGGAGCAGGTCTTGGGCTGAGTGCCCGGCTTGGCGCCGCTGCCGTTGCAAACGGAGCAGGATTCGTGCGACGGGATGCGGATTTGCTTTTCGCAGCCGCGCGCCGCCTCTTCCAGCGTGATTTCCATGTTGTAGCGCAGGTCCGCGCCACGGTAGACATTGGAACGACTGCCGCCGCGCTGGCCGCCGCCGAAGATGTCGCTGAAGATGTCGGCGAAATCGCCGAAGCCGCCAAAGCCCTGGCCGCCGCCGGCGCCGGCCTGCGGGTCGACGCCGGCATGGCCGAACTGGTCATACGCGCTGCGCTTCTGGCTGTCGGACAGGATCTCGTAGGCTTCCTTGACCTCCTTGAACTTGTCCTCGGCTTCCTTGCTGTCCGGATTGCGGTCCGGGTGGTATTTCATCGCCAGCTTGCGATAGGCCTTCTTGATGTCGTCGTCGGACGCATCGCGATTGACGCCCAGCACATCGTAGAAATCTTTTTTCGACATTGTCATTCGCTCTCCGATCAACCGGAACCGCTCCGGCCGATCTGTCGTCTTGATACGGCAAAGGCACAGAGGCCGGCGGAGACGGCTCCCCCATTCCCTGTGCCCCAATCAGTGAAGACTAACGCTTACTTCTTGTCTTTCACTTCTTCGAACTCGGCGTCCACCACATTGCCGTCGTCCTTCTTGTCGCCAGCGGCGGCTTGAGCGCCTTCCGCGCCGCCTTCCGCCTGAGCGGCCTGGGCGTACATGATCTCGCCCAGCTTCTGGCTGGCCTTGGCCAGTTCTTCGGCGCGGGCTTCGATGGCTTCCTTGTCGTCGCCCTTCACCACTTCTTCAGCGGCCTTGATGGCGTCTTCGATCTTGGCCTTTTCGTCGGCGCCGATCTTGTCGCCATGCTCGGACAGAGACTTCTTGATGCTGTGGATCAGGCCTTCGGCGTGGTTGCGCGCGGTCACCAGTTCGTGCAGCTTCTTGTCTTCCTCAGCATTGGCTTCGGCGTCCTTCACCATGCGCTCGATCTCGGCTTCAGACAGGCCGGAGGAGGCTTGGATGGTGATGTTGGCCTGCTTGCCGGAAGCCTTGTCCTTGGCGGACACGTGCAGAATGCCGTTGGCGTCGATGTTGAATTCCACTTCGATCTGCGGAATGCCGCGCGGCGCCGGCGGAATGTCGCCCAGATTGAACTGGCCCAGCGACTTGTTGGCGGCCGCCTTCTCACGTTCGCCCTGCAGCACGTGGATGGTCACCGCGGTCTGGTTGTCGTCGGCGGTGGAGAAGGTTTGCGACGCCTTGGTCGGGATGGTGGTGTTCTTCTGGATCAGCTTGGTCATCACGCCGCCCAGGGTTTCGATGCCCAGCGACAGCGGGGTCACGTCCAGCAGCAGCACGTCCTTACGGTCGCCAGACAGCACGGAGCCCTGGATGGCGGCGCCGACGGCCACGGCTTCATCCGGGTTCACATCCTTGCGCGGCTCCTTGCCGAAGAACTCCTTCACCGCGTCCTGCACCTTGGGCATGCGAGTTTGGCCGCCGACCAGGATCACGTCGGTGATGTCGGACAGCGACACGCCGGCGTCCTTCAGGGCGACACGGCACGGCTCGATGGAGCGGGTGATCAGGTCGTCCACCAGGCTTTCGAACTTGGCGCGGGTGATCTTCATCGCCAAGTGCTTGGGACCGGTGGCGTCCATGGTGATGTAGGGCAGGTTCACTTCGGTCTGGGTGGCGCTGGACAGCTCGATCTTGGCCTTTTCAGCGGCTTCCTTCAGACGTTGCAGCGCCATCACGTCCTTCTTCAGGTCGACGCCTTGTTCTTTCTTGAACTCGGTGACGATGTAGTCGATCAGGCGTTGGTCGAAGTCTTCGCCGCCCAGGAAGGTGTCGCCGTTGGTCGACAGCACTTCGAACTGGTGCTCGCCGTCCACGTCGGCGATTTCAATGATGGACACGTCGAAGGTGCCGCCGCCCAGGTCGTATACCGCGATCTTGCGGTCGCCTTCCTGCTTGGCCAGGCCGAAGGCCAGCGCGGCCGCGGTCGGTTCGTTGATGATGCGCTTCACTTCCAGGCCGGCGATGCGGCCGGCGTCCTTGGTGGCTTGGCGCTGGCTGTCGTTGAAGTAGGCCGGCACGGTGATCACGGCTTCGGTCACTTCTTCGCCCAGGTAGTCTTCGGCGGCCTTCTTCATCTTGCGCAGCACTTCGGCGGAGATTTGCGGCGGAGCCAGTTCTTGGTCGCGCACCTTGACCCAGGCGTCGCCGTTCTTGGCCTTCAGGATTTCAAAAGGCATCAGGTCGATGTCCTTCTGTACTTCCTTGTCTTCGAAGCGGCGGCCGATCAGGCGCTTGGCGGCGTAAATCGTGTTCTTCGGGTTGGTCACGGCCTGGCGCTTGGCCGGCGCGCCCACCAGGATTTCGCCGTCTTCGACGTAGGCGATGATGGACGGGGTGGTGCGGTTGCCTTCGGCGTTTTCGATGACTTTCGGGTTGCCGCCTTCTACCACTGCCACGCAGGAGTTGGTGGTGCCCAGGTCGATACCGATGATTTTACCCATGATCTATTCCTTTTCTCTGATTCGTTCCGGCTTAGGCTGTATGCAATAGCCTTGGCCTGTTGTCTCAATAAATATTGGCTATGCCGATCTTTTCAAGAGCCTGTCGGCGGCCTTTTTTATTCTTTGGCCTTGGCCACCACCACCATGGCCGGACGCAGCACGCGGTCGGCCAGCAGATAACCCTTCTGCATCACGCGGACCACGGTGTTCGGCTCGGCATCGGAGGCTTCGGCGCTCATGGCCTGATGCTGGTGCGGGTCCAGCTTGTCGCCGGCCTTGGGCGCGATGTCCTTGATCTGCGCCTTTTCGAAGGCGGACACCAGCTGCTTCAGCGTCATGTCCACGCCCATCTTCAAGGTGTCGATCTGGCCGCTCTGGTCCAGCAGCGCCATTTCCAGGTAATCCTTGACCGTCACCAGCTCGGCCGCGAATTTGCCGATCGCATATTTATGCGCGGCCGCCACTTCGTCCTGGGCGCGGCGACGCTGGTTCTCCAGCTCGGCGCGGGCGCGCAGCAGGGTGTCGTTCAATTCGGCGATTTCGGCTTCCAGCCCGGCGATATGCTGCTCAGGCGTCTGCTCCAGCTCGGTATGCGCCGCGCTGGCGGTATCGGTCATTTCGTTTTCGACGGCTTCCGCCGCTTGGTTCTGGTTCTCTTGCATGACGTTTCCTCGGAATTGCACCGGCTAAATGGATTTCCAGACCCAAGGTAGGGCCTTTCGCGAGGATTTCAAGCCCCGCCGCACCATCACTTCACTTAAAGACAATCATGCCGCATGCGCATATTCCAACCCTCGTTTTTTCGCATTGGCAACAATTCCGCACATGATGGATTCGTTTAAATAGCCATCTTGTTAGCTTATGAAAACACGGGATTTTTTTGTTGCTGCAGCGCACACAATGCGATTTTTTTGTGCATATAATGGCCCACATCAAGCAGCAAACCGCCTCGACGCGACACGCTTTGCGCCGAGGGCGGACTGAATAAATCGGGCCAACCCGGCCCGGTTTCGATAAAAATCCGGCACACCGGATACGACTTGATCGCTATGAGGACGCCGGCTCCGCCCGGCGAGCAGAGAAACGCTTCGAGAAGGGTTACACAACATGACGACTCGCGAACAACGCATTGCAGCCATCCAAAAAGACTGGGACGAAAACCCGCGCTGGAAAGGCATCAAGCGTGGCTACACCGCCGCCGATGTCGAGCGCCTGCGCGGCTCGCTGCAGGTTGAACATACTCTGGCCCGCAACGGCGCCGAAAAGCTGTGGAATCTGGTCAACAACGAGCCTTACATCAACTGCTTGGGCGCGCTGACCGGCGGCCAAGCGATGCAGCAAGTCAAGGCCGGCGTCAAAGCCATTTATCTGTCCGGCTGGCAAGTGGCCGCCGACAACAACGAATACTCGGCCATGTATCCGGACCAGTCGCTGTATCCGGTGGATTCCGTGCCCAAGGTGGTGGAGCGCATCAACAACGCCTTCACCCGCGCCGATGAAATCCAACACGCCAAGGGCGTGGAGGCCGGCGACAAGGGCTATGTGGACTATTTCGCCCCCATCGTGGCCGACGCGGAAGCCGGCTTCGGCGGCGTGCTGAACGCCTACGAGCTGATGAAGTCCATGATCCGCGCCGGCGCCGCCGGCGTGCACTTCGAAGACCAGCTCGCTTCGGTCAAGAAATGCGGCCACATGGGCGGCAAAGTGTTGGTGCCGACCCAGGAAGCCATCCAGAAGCTGATCGCCGCCCGCCTGGCGGCCGACGTCTACGGCGTGCCCACCCTGGTGATCGCCCGCACCGACGCCGAAGCGGCAGACCTGTTGACCAGCGACGTGGATGCCAACGACCAGCCCTTCCTGACCGGCGAGCGCACCGCCGAAGGCTTCTACAAGACCAAGAAGGGTCTGGAGCAAGCCATCAGCCGCGCCGTGGCCTATGCCGACTACGCCGATCTGGTATGGTGCGAAACCGGCACGCCGGACCTGGAATTCGCCCGCAAATTCGCGGAAGCCGTGCACGCCAAGTACCCGGGCAAGCTGCTGGCCTACAACTGCTCGCCGTCCTTCAACTGGAGAAAGAACCTGGACGATGCCACCATCGCCAAGTTCCAGCGCGAACTGGGCGCCATGGGCTACAAATACCAGTTCATCACCCTGGCCGGCATCCACAGCATGTGGTTCAACATGTACGACCTGGCGCAAGACTACGTGGCGCGCGGCATGTCCGCCTATGTTGAGAAGGTGCAGGAGCCCGAGTTCGCCGCCCGCGACCGCGGTTACACCTTCGTGTCCCACCAGCAGGAAGTGGGCACCGGCTACTTCGACGACGTGACCACCGTGATCCAGGGCGGCGCCTCCAGCGTCACCGCGCTGACCGGCTCCACCGAGGAAGAACAATTCCACTAAAACCGTCACAAACGGCACACAAAACCGGCGAAAACGCCGGTTTTTTTACGCCTTCGAAAATGATAAAGTCATATTTCTGCAATGCAGAATACTCAAAACAAAGATCGCGACACCTTGGAGATTCGTAAATGAAAAAAATACTGGCTGGCAGCCTGATCGTCATGAGCAGCCTGTGCTTCACCGGCTGCACATCCATGCGCGTCATCGCGGACAACCAGCAAGCCCTATCCAGCCTGGCCTCATCGCAGCCAAGCCAGTTGAAGATAGGGGACAAAATCAATATCAAGACCACGGATGGCAAGGAATATGTCTTGGCGCTCGGCGCCCTAGATCAACATGGTCTGGAAGGCACACTCGTCAATACTGACCAAACCGCCAAACTAGCGTGGCAAGATATCAGTTCGATACAAAGAAAAGAGATCGACGGCGCAAAAACCGTAGGCCTGGCGCTATTGCTTGTTGGATTAACCGTTGGCATAGTCGCAGGGTTCAAGAGCTTGGTAAACAGCATGTACCCCCACTGAAACCATCGAAGAATCGCTAGCAAAACCCAACAGAGCGCCTGATCAAGCGCTCCGACGCCAACATCACGCAAATAGAATGACGAGAATGCGCAACGCTGGGGTACTGGTTTGATTAGCGGCTCGACAAACTCACATAGGTTAGCGTGTAGCCGCGATGCGGGCAAAGCCCCGCGCCACTGGCGTGGCGGCAACTGCGGCAATGGCAGTGCGTCACACGGTAAGGCATGCCGCGCAAGCGGTAGCGCACCGCGCCATACAGGTTCGACGACGTGACCACCGTGATCCAGGGCGGCGCCTCCAGCGTCACCGCGCTGACCGGCTCCACCGAAGAAGAACAATTCCACTAAAACCGTCACAAACGGCACACAAAACCGGCGAAAACGCCGGTTTTTTTACGCCTTCAATAATGATAAAGTCATATTTATGCAATGCAGAATACTCAAAACAAAGATCGTGACACCTTGGAGATTCGTAAATGAGAAAAATACTGGCTGGCAGCCTGATCGTCATGAGCAGCCTATGCTTCACTGGCTGCACATCCATGCGCGTCATCGCGGACAACCAGCAAGCCATCAGCAGCCTGGGCGCGCCCGAGCAAAAGCAACTCAAGGCCGGCGACAAGGTCAACGTCAAAACCAATGATGGCAAGCAATACGTTCTCACCTTGAGCGCTGTCGACCAGCAGGGACTGGAAGGCAAGCTTGAGGACGGCAATCAAAACATGCGGCTGCCCTGGCAGGCCATCAATGAAATCCAGCTCAGCGAGGTAGACGGCTGGAAAACGGCGGGCTTGGTCGCCCTCATCGCCGGCATCGTCATCGGCATGGCCTCTGCCTTCACCCACTCCGTGGCGGATCAAGGCTCCCACATATATGATGGTGTCGCGGCCGCAGGCCATTAAACACCATGCCGCATTCCATGCCTCGGAGACCCTGATGAACCTTGCCACCACCGATCTTTGCGACGAATTCGAAAATGAAGTTCACGTTTTGGATCCAATTTTCCAATCCTTCGGCGGCCACGGCCGCTTCCACGGCCAGGTCGTCACCCTGAAGCTGTTCGAGGACAACAGCCTGGTGCGGCAGACGCTGGGCGAGGACGGTCATGGCAAGGTGCTGGTGGTGGACGGCGGCGGCTCACGCCGCTGCGCGCTCTTGGGCGATCAACTGGGCGAGCTGGCGGTGAAAAACGGCTGGGCCGGGCTGGTGATTGATGGCTGCGTGCGCGACAGCGCGGCGCTGGCCACGCTGCCGCTGGGCGTCAAGGCGCTGGCCACGCATCCGCGCAAGTCGGTGAAACGGGACTGCGGCCAGAAAAATATCGCCGTGCGCATCGCCGGCTGCGTCATCGAACCCGGCCAATGGCTATACGCCGATGAGGACGGCGTGATCGTCAGCGCGCGCGCACTGGCCTAGTTGCCGCTACGCTGATGCACCGGCAGCGCGCCCTGCGCGCTGGCGGTGCCCCACTCCAGCCTTTGCTCCCACCAGGTGTGATGTTCCGGCACCAGCGCCTCCGGCGTGTCCAGCGAGGCCGCGGTGATGTCGATCTCTTCCGGGTCGGACTCGTGAAAATAGGTTAGCGTGGAACCGCAATGCGGGCAGAAACCCCGCGATACCGCCGCCGACGAATGGTACTGCACCGGCTTTTCCCCGCGCCACTCCAGCTCATGCACCCGCACGGTGAACCAGGTGACGAAGGCCGCGCCGCTGGCGCGGCGGCAACTGCGGCAATGGCAGTGCGTCACATGGTAAGGCATGCCGCGCAAGCGGTAGCGCACCGCGCCGCACAGGCAACCGCCGCTCAGTCCCATCGCCATGCCGCTCTCCTCCCGGTTCCGCCACCGCCATCGCGGCTAGCCTTCTTTCACTATGCCCCAGCCATGCTGCAAGCGCAAAAAAAACGCGCCGCCCGAAAGTACGGGAGGCGCGTCCGTCGTTTGCTTGCGTCACACAGTCGTCAAAAAAGCTCGGACTGGAATTCGCGCGCGGCATGCGCAGCCAGGTTGAACATCTCCGTAGCCTTGATTTCATCATGCGGCAGGCCCAGGTCTCCGGACTGGTAGGCCATGGCCAGCGTCTGCAGCGCCGCCGGCATTTCCAACTTGGCCGCGCGCTCATACCACTCGCGCGCGCGCCGGGCATCCGCCTTGACGCCGGCACCCTCTTGGTAAGCGATGCCCAGCTGGAACATGGCTTCGGCGCTGCCGCCCGCCGCCGCTTGCTCAAACCAATGCTTGGCCGATGCCAGGTCGCCCGCTTCCTTGGCGCGCAAGCCCAGCACGCAGGATGCGCCGGGGTGCTTGCGCTCCGCCGCCACATTCAGCCAGTGGCTAGACTGGGCGGCACTGGCCGCAACGCCGATACCCTTGGCATACAGCCTGGCCAACTGGAAAGCGGCCGTGCCGCTTCCCCATTCCGCCGCATGGCGGTACCAGGGAACGGCAGCCGCCCAGCCCTTGGCCGTATTGGGCGAGGCGTACGCTTCGGCCAGCGCCAGCGCGGCCGCCGGGTCCTGTCGCTGCGCCCACTCGGTCAGCTTCGCCCACGCCGCGGCATCGCTTGCGTAGACAGCTTGCTGCTTCGTCTCGTCCAGCTGCGCCTGGCTGGGCCGGCCGGCGCAAGCGCCGAGCAGCAGGCAAAGCCCGGTCAGCGCGATCCATTGTTTATTACGCATGATTGGCTCGACGGAGGGCGGCGCCAACCACCCCCCCTGTAGATTTACTGACTCAGATCCACGAGGTAGTCGCCGGTGCCGTCGCCCTTGTCGGTGCCGCCGCTCAGGCCTTTGAGACCCGCAGACTGCGCCAGCGGCAACTGATTGGCGATGCTCTTGAAGCGCACCGGCGCCGCCGTGCTGACCTTGACGAAGCTCCACGGACGGGTCGAACCATACTGAGCCTGGCTCAAATTGCCGTTGGCTTTGATGTAGGCGATCAACACGTCGCGGTTGGCATCAGGCGCCTGAATGATGGTCTTGGTGCCGTCTATGCCCGGGAAATTGCCGCCGCCGCTGGCGCGGTAGTTATTGGTGGCCACCACGAACTGCTGCGTGGGGTCCACCGCCGCGCCGTTATATGTCAGGTTGACGATGCGGCTGCCAACCGGCTTGGTGACGTCGATCTGGTACTGCACGCCGTACATCACGTCGAAGTTGAACACCTGGAAGTTGGGGTTCAGCAGATCCTGCGTCGCGCTGGATGCCGGGTCTATGGTGTTGAACATCTCGGCCGAGCGTTCCAGCCAGTTCTTCAGGTCCGCGCCCGTCACCTTCACTGCCTGCACCGTGTTCGGGTACAAGTACAGGTCGGCGGCGTTGTTGATGGCGATGGCGCCCTTCTGCACGTCGGTGTAGTCGCTGGCGCCATTGCGGCCGGCCTTGAACGGCGCGGAGACCGACAGCACCGGCAGGGAGGCGTATTGCGGCAGATTGGCTTGGATGTATTTCTTGACGTAGTCCTGCTGCGCCATATTGACGATCTGCACCGCGCTGACATCGCCCAGCAGGGCGAAGTAGGTGTTCATGCGGAAGTCAGTGCTGCCTATCGGCGTCTTCACATAATCAATCGTGCCCTGATGCTCGGCAGCCACCAGCTGGCCCACCTTGGGATCGGCCGCCACATAAGTGCCGTCCGCGTTCTTGATCGAGCGCGTTTCCACCGAGCTCTTGTCGTTCTGCACCACCCACTTGCCGCCGCTGAACTTCAGCGTCAGATGGATCAGGCCCAGGCGATTACCCCAGTTGCCGCCCATCACGGTCGGCACGCCGTTGACCAGGCCCTTGGTATTGTCCACGCCCTGCATATTGTTGAACTGCGAGGTGGCGGAGCCGGGGTTGGGGAAGATGTCGTGCGAATGGCCGATCAGCAGCGCGTCGATGCCGGTCTTGGTCAAATGCCAGCTGCCGTTTTCCATGGTCGGGCTATAGGCGGACGGATCCAGGCCGCCGTGCGACAAGGCCACCACCAGATCGGCGCCTTGCTGGCGCATCTGCGGAATATAGGTTTGCGCCGTTTCCTTCAGGCCGGCGGTGATCACCTGGCCCTGCAAGTTCTTCTTGTCCCAGTCCATGATGGTGGGCGGAGTGAAACCGATCACGCCGATATTGATCGGCACCTGAATGGCGCTGCCATCCGGCGCCACGCCGCTGAAGGTGCGCTTCAGCATCGTGTAGGGCTGGAAGATCGGCTTGCCGTCGGCCAGATTATTGACGTTGGCCAGCACCAGCGGATAAGACGGCGCGCCGCAGCCATTCGGCTTGGCGATATTGGCCAGGCGGAAATCGGTATTGGTGACCTGGGACAGGAAAGGCAGGCCGTAATTGAATTCATGGTTGCCTATGGTGCCGGCGTCGTACTTCAGGTAGTTCATCACCTTATGCACAGCCAGCGTGTCCGAGCATTTCACCGGATTGACCACCGCCTGGTAATCGCCCAGCGCCGTGCCTTGAATCAGATCGCCGTCATCCAGCAGCAGGTTATTCGGATACTGCGCGCGCGCCTGCTGAATCAAGGTGGCCGCACGCTCCAAACCAAACGAAGGATTGGCGGCCAGCTTGTAATAATCATAGCTGAGCACGTTTTGATGGATATCGGTGGTTTCCAGCAGCGTCACGTTTACCGTGCTGCCTTCTACCGGTTGATTGCTCGTCGTGGTGGAGCAGCCCGTCAACGCCGCCAGCACCAGGCTGGGCAGCACGAGAGTCTTCATCGTCATCACAAATGCCTTTCGATTTTTATAATGGGCATGAGGCCCAGCGGCATTCTATTCTTTTCGATCAAAAATTTCCGTCTCAAAACATTATTTTTTTATTGCACATCAAACATTAATCTCGAATATTAGAGAAATTCGCCATCGAAAAATAATAAATGTCAAACAATCCATCAAGCAATCAAACAGGCAACCCTCTGCGCGCCCCGCTACCGCCTAAAATGCTATTGGCCAAATGACACGCGCGCCGATGCTCTCGCTTCCCATCAGCCATGTTCGGCATCGGCAATCAGCAGGCTGGCGGAATCATTAAAGCTTTGCCGAATCCACGCCAAGAATGCTTGCCGACGCGCATCGCCAGAAAAAGGCTCCGCCGACAACAGAATATATTCGCTGCCATCCTCGACAAATCCGAATGGCGCGGCCAGTCGGCCATCCAGCATCTCGCTTTCCACCATATAAACTGAAGCCATGGCGACGCCGAGTCCCGAGGCCGCGGCCTGCAGGCTCAGATAAAAGTGTTCGAAGCATTTGCTCCAGGCAGGGTCCGAACCATCTGACCGTCCTGTGCAGCGGTGCCAATCCTCCCAGGCCGAGGGGCGGGACAAGGTATGCAGGCGACAGCGCGCATTCAGATCGCCCTGACTGGCCACCGCCAGGCCGGGCTGACATACCGGCGCCACCCACTCCCGGCCGACCACCTCCGCGTGGTATTCGGATCGCCAGGCGAAATCATTGCGACGCAAGGCCAAATCGACGCGGCAGGCGGAAAAATCGATTTCACCGCCGGCGGCCAGCAAGTGGATCTGTACCGCTGGATGCGCTTGGTGAAATGAAGCCAGCTTGGGAATCAGCCAGCGCATCGCAATGGTTGGCTCACAGGACACCACCAGAGGCTGCTCGTGCGCGGGCGCCTGGAATTCGCGCATGCCCTGCTCCAATCGACGCAGCACATCCGAGCTGACTTCCTGCAAACGCAGACCGGCCCGCGTCAGGAAAACGGCCCGGTTTCGCCTCTCGAATAGCGGATGGCCCAGCATCTCCTCCAGCTGGCGGATTTGCAGGCTGATGGCGCCTTGAGTCAAACAGAGCTCATCGGCGGCGCGGACGAAGCTCAAGTGGCGCGCAGCGGCATCGAAAGCCCGCAGCGCGTTGAGCGAGGGGAGTCTGATTGGACTCATCCATAAGTCTTTTTAATGAAAAACCATTAGCATAAATATGCAATTAAAAATAGTCAATATGGTAATTTTATATTGCAGCTCTCTGAAACCACGACTTTTTTCACTATCCCCATTGGAACACGTAATGAATACCCTGCAGTTGGAAAAAGAGCCATCCACGATCAAGTTCAATCCGTACTCCCGAATGATCGATGATCTCTGCAATACCATCAGCCGTGACGATTTCCTATTCATTGACGGCTTAGATGTGATGACCCTGTTGAAGCAACAAAATCCCAAGGCGCTGACGGACCAGGATGCATTCATTAAGAGCTGGTCCGAACTGGGTCAAGATCACTATATGGCGGATGGAGGCACCTACCGTTTCAGACGGCACGCAACATTCAGCGCCCAAGCAGGCGCCGACACTTTCCACATAGAACCTCATCAGCCGCATTACCAAACCTTGCATTACAACCCCTTGAATGGCGGCATCGCTAGACATTTTCTTCCCATAGCAGAAGACATCCTGCGCGGCGCGACATTGGGTTCCTTGATTCAACTGGGATGCGACCTCTTCAGCAGCCTAGCGCCCTATAACAACTGGCACATTGAAGTCCACCAATTCCGCATCTCTCCGCAGGAGGACGGCGTGGGCAAACCCACTCCCGAAGGCGTGCATCGGGATGGCGTCAGTTACGTCATGATGCTGATGGTGAATCGCGAGAACATCGTTGATGGCCAAACCACGATTTACGATTTGAACAAGACTCCGGTCTCTGGATTCACCCTCAGCCGTCCCTTTGACCTTGCCATTGTCAATGACGAGCACGTTTTCCATGGCGTAACCCCGATTCAGAAACAAGACGCAGCGCATCCTGCCAACCGCGATGTGCTGGTGGTGACATTCAAACGCCGCACCCACGCCTGATCCAGCCCATCCAGCGGCCCTGACTGGGCCGCCAATCCTTGCCAACCAAAAAAGGCCTGCCATATGAACGAAGTGCTTGCTGTCGCCATCATCACCCTGCTCGCCGTCATCAGCCCCGGCGCCGACTTTGCCATGGTCACCCGCAACAGCATCCTGCAAGGGCGCAAGGCGGGCTTGTTATCGGCGACCGGCATCGCGCTTGGGGTGCAATTGCACGTGATGTACACCATGCTGGGCGTGGGCTTGCTCATAGGCCATACGCCCTGGCTGTTCACCACGATCAAACTCTGCGGCGCGGCCTACCTGGTCTATATCGGCGTGCAGACTTTCCGTCAGGAGCCGCATGTGCGCGTCGACCTGCACGCAGGCCAGCCGGTCTCCGCCTGGGGCGCCTTCAAAACCGGCTTTCTGACCAATGCGCTGAACCCCAAGACCACGCTCTTCGTGGTCAGCACCTACACCCAGGTCGTGCATGCGGACACGCCGCTGAGTCTGCAGTTCGGCTACGGCTTGTTCATGTCCTTCGCCCACTGGGCCTGGTTCAGCCTGGTGTCGCTGTTTTTCTCCCACGACGGCCTGCGCGGCGCGATGCTGAGCATGCAACGCCTGCTGAATCGCCTGATCGGCAGCGTGCTGATCGGCCTGGGCGGCACGCTGGCCCTCTCGCCGATGATGCATTGAGGAGGACGCATGAATCTTGCCTGCATAGACATGGAAGGCGTGCTGATTCCCGAGCTGTGGCCCATCATCGCCCGCGAGACCGGCATTCCCGCCCTGGCTGCCACCACGCGGGAGTGTCCGGACTACGCCACGCTGGTCAACCAGCGCATCGCCCTGCTCAAGTCGCATCACATCGGCCTGGCGCGCGTGGTGGATATCTGCGCCGCGCAAGCCCCTTTGCCAGGCGCCATAGAATTTCTCGCCGCGCTCTCGCCCAGCTGGCGCATCCTCATCGTCTCCGACGCCTTTCAGCAAATGCTCGCGCCGCTGCTGGCCCAGCTGGGGAGACCGGACGCGGCCTGTCATGTTTTCGACTGCGACGGGCAGGGTTATATCAATGCCGCCCGCTATACGCGCAGCCAGGGCAAACAGGAGGCCATCGCCGCGGCTCGTCGCGACTACCGCCGCATAATGGCGGTCGGCGACGCGCTGAACGATCTGGCCATGCTGAGGGCGGCGGATCAGGGCTATCTCTTCCGTCCCTCGGCCACCACGCGGCAAGCCCTCCGTCCTGACGATGCATTAACCGTGGAGATTGTGGACGGCTACCCGGCGATTCTTGAACGATGCGCCAGGATATCGGCATGAAAAAAGCGCGCAGCTGAACGCTGCGCGCTTGGTTTGAGGCCGACAGGCGCCGATCAGGCTGGCTGGGTCGGCGTGGCGCCCTTCACTTCCGTCAGTCGATTGTCGCCGTCGACGAATACCAGCTTGGGCGAATGGTTCTTCAGCTCGGCGTCCTCATACTGCGCGAACGACGCGATGATCAGCAGGTCGCCCGGCGCGGCGCGGCGCGCGGCGGAACCATTCACCGAGATCACCCCGGAACCGCGCTCGGCCTTGATGGCGTACGTGGCGAAACGCTCGCCGTTGGTGACGTTCCAGATCTGCACTTCTTCGTATTCAAGAATATCCGCCGCTTCCAGCAGGTTCTCGTCGATGGCGCAGGAGCCGATGTAATGCAGCTCGGCATGCGTGGTGGTCACGCGATGGAGCTTGGACTTGAGCATATTGCGTTGCATGACAGCTTTCCTTCTCGTCCCGACTTAACGGAACACTTCGATATTGTCGATCAGGCGGGTCTTGCCCAGGCGCGCGGCGGCCAACACCACCAGGCGCTTCTCGCCGGCGTGCGCGATTTCCAGCGTATCGGCCTGGCGCACTTCCACGTAGTCCACCGTCCAGCCTGCGGCGGCCAGGTCGTCGCGCGCGGCGGTTTCCAGCGCCGCGTAATCCTGGCGGCCAGCCAGCAGGCCGTCGCGGATGGCGGTCAGATTGCGGTACAGGCGCGGCGCCTCGGCGCGTTCTTCCGGCGTCAGGTAGCCATTGCGCGAGGACAGCGCCAGGCCGTCGGCGGCGCGGCCGGTATCCACCGGCACGATGGCGATGGGGGAGTTCAAATCATCCACCATGGCCTGGATCACGTGCAGTTGCTGGTAGTCCTTCTTGCCGAAACAGGCCAGGTCCGGCTGCACGATGTTGAACAGCTTGGTGACAACCGTGGCCACGCCGCGAAAATGGCCGGGACGGAAGGCGCCGCACAGCTCGTTCTGGATGTGCGGCGGCTCCACGTTGAAGTCCTGCTTCACGCGCGGGTACAGCTCGCGCTCGGACGGGAAAAACAGCGCGTCCACGCCGGCGGCGCGCAGCTTGTCGCAATCGGCATCGAACGTGCGCGGATAGGCGTCGAAGTCCTCTCCCTGGCCAAACTGCAGCCGGTTGACGAAGATGCTGACGACGACCTTGTCCGCCTGCTCGCGCGCGGCTTTGACCAGCGCCAGATGCCCCTCGTGCAGATTGCCCATGGTGGGGACAAAGGCCAGCTTGCCGGCATGTTTGCGCCAGGCGCGCATCTCGGCCACGGTACGGATGATTTCCATCGCTTGCGTCTCTCCCTGGCTCAGTAAGTGTGTTCCGCGGCCGGGAAGGTCTTGTCCTTCACCGCCTTGACGTAGGCCTGGATAGCGCCCTGGATGCTGCCGGCCTCTTCCATGAAGTTCTTGACGAACTTGGCCTTCTTGCCCGGGTACACGCCCAGCATGTCTTGCAGCACCAAGACTTGGCCGGATGTGTCCACGCCAGCGCCTATGCCTATGGTCGGCGTATCGACGGCTTCCGTGATCGCCTTGGCCAGCTCCGCCGGCACGCACTCCATCACGATCAGGCTGGCGCCGGCTTCGGACAGCGCCTTGGCGTCGTTCATCACGCGCTGCCCGTCATCGCCGCGGCCTTGCACGCGGTAGCCGCCGAAGGCATTGACGAACTGCGGGGTCAGGCCGATGTGGGAACACACCGGGATGCCGCGCTCCACCAGGAAGCGGGTGGTCTCGGCCATATAGGCGCCGCCCTCCAGCTTCACCATGTGCGCGCCGGCCTGCAGCAGGCGGGCGGCGTGGGCGAAGGCTTGCTGCGGGCTTTCCTGGTAAGCGCCGAAAGTCATGTCGCCCAGGATCAGCGCGTTCTTGCTGCCGCGCGCCACGCAGCGGATGTGGTAAAGCATGTCCGCCTCGCTGACCGGCAGCGTGGAATCGATGCCCTGCATCACCGGGCCCAGCGAGTCGCCGACCAGCAGGATTTCCACGCCCGCCTCGTCCAGCAGGCTGGCGAAGCTGGCGTCGTAACAGGTCAGCATGGTGATCTTCTGGCCTTCCGCGGCCAGCTTGTGCAAGGTATTGACGGTTATTTTCATCTCTCGACTTCCTCGTGTTCCATCGGCGGCGCCACGCGGAGAACTCCGTATCAGGCGCTCTTGTTGAAATAACTGCGTTGACCGCGCATGTCGGCAATGCAGCGGATCAATAACTCGAAGTCCTCTTCGCCGTCCACCAGATTCAGGTGATCGGTGTTGACGATCAGCAACGGCGCGGCCTCGTATTGATGGAAAAACTCGCTATATCCGGCGTGAACGCGCTTGAGATAGCCTTCCGGGAAATTCACCTCATAATCGATGGCCCGCGCCGCCACGCGCTGCAGCAGCGTCTCTTCCGATGCCTGCAGATAGATCACCAGGTCCGGCACCGGGTATTCCGGCAGGGCCAGCCGGGCCAGGCGGCGGTACAGCGCCAGCTCGTGCTCATCCAGATTCAGCCGCGCGAACAGCTCGTCTTTCTCGAACAGAAAATCCGACACCAAGGGGGCGGCCATCAACTCGCCATGCAGCATCTCGCGCGCGATGTCCGCGCGCTGCGTCAGAAAACTGAGCTGGGTAGACAGCGCATGCGCCGGCATATTGCGGTAGAAGCGCGGCAAGAACGGATTGGCGGCAGGGTCTTCCGCCTTCAGTTGCACGCCCCAGTAGGCGGACAAGCGCTTGGCCAGCGAGGACTTGCCGGAGCCTATCGGCCCCTCCACCACCACGTATCGCAAATGACTCATGTTCTTCCTGTTCTCGAGCGGATTCAGCCAGCCTCCGGCAGCCGTTCTATGCCGTCCCCCGCCAACGCGGCGGCCAGCGCGGACACGTCGCCCACGCCAGGCAAGTCTTGCCCGGCGGCGATTTCGGCCAGCGGCACCATGACAAAGGCGCGTTCGCGCATGCGCGGGTGCGGCAACACCAGTTCCGCCTCCGACATTATGACGCCATCGTAATGCAAAAGGTCAAGATCCAGAACCCTAGGCGCGTTGCGGAAGCTGCGCTGGCGGCCGAAGCGTTGCTCGATGGCAAACAACTCCGCCAACAATGCCGCAGGCGGCAAGTCCGTTTCCAGGGCCGCCACGGCATTGATGAAATCGGGCTGATCGGCGTAGCCCACCGGCGCCGTGCGGTATAGGGATGAATGGCGCAGCAGCGCGCTGCCGGGCAAATGGCCAAGGGCCGCGAGCGCGGCCCTCACCTGCTGTTCAGGCTGCTCCAGGTTGCTGCCCAGAGCGACATAAGCCAGCGTCACTCGGCGCTCTCCCCGCCGCCCTCGGTTTTGCGGCGGCCGCCGCTGCGGCGGCGACGTCGCTTCTTGGCCGGCTCCTCGGCGCCGCCAGCCTTGGCCTCGGCGATCAGGCGCTCGCACTCGGCGCCGTCGGCGCGCTGGAAGGCCTCCCACCATGCCACCAGCTCGCGCGGCACCTCGCCCGCTTCGCTGCGCAAGGCCAGGAAGTCATAGGCGGCGCGGAAACGCGGCTGTTCCAGGAAGCGATACGGGCGCGCCCCGGTGCGGTTGTCGAAGCGCGCCTGCAGGGTCCAGATTTCGCGCATGGTCACGCTGAAGCGGCGCGGAATGGCCAGATCGTTCTCTTGCTCGGACTCGACTTCGTCGATGGCGGCCATCAGCGCCGGCAGGCTCTTCTCGCCCTCGGCGACGCGCTTTTGCCAGCCCTGGTTCACCTGGCGCCACAGCAAGGTGGCCAGCAGGAAGCCGACGGAGATCGGTTTGTCGGCGCGCAAGCGCGCGTCGGTGCTTTCCAGGCTCAGGCGCAGGAAGGCGTCGTCGCCCTGCTCGTCCATCACCGCGTCCAGCAGCGGGAACACGCCGCGCGCCAGGCCCTCGTCGCGCAGCTTTTTCAGGCAGGCGTAGGCCTGGCCGGACATCAAGAGCTTGAGCATCTCGTCGAACAAACGCGCCGCCGGCTCTTTTTTCAGCAGATGCGCGTGGGCGCGGATAGGCTTCTTGGTGTCTTCGTCGATCTCGAAGCCCAGCTTGGCCGCCAAGCGCACCGCGCGCAGCATGCGCACCGGGTCTTCCTGATAGCGGCGGGCCGGCTGGCCTATCATCACCAGCTTCTTGGCGTGCAGGTCCTTGACGCCGTGGTGGTAGTCGATGACGGTCTCGTCGGACGGATCGTAGAACAACGCGTTGACAGTGAAATCGCGTCGATGCGCGTCCTCTTCCTGGCTGCCGAAGCTGTTGTCGGCCATGATGCGGCCGGTTTCATTGGTGTCGTCGACGCTGCCGCCGCGGAAAGTGGTCACCTCTATGGTTTCCGGGCCCATCATCACATGGACGATGCGGAAACGGCGGCCAATGATGCGGGAGCGGCGGAACAGGTGATGCACCTGCTCCGGCGTGGCGTTGGTCGCCACGTCGAAGTCCTTGGGCGACACGCCCAGCATCAGGTCGCGCACGGCGCCGCCCACCACGTAGGCGGCGTAGCCGGCCTCCTGCAGGCGGCTGGTCACGCGCAGCGCGGCGGAGCTCAGTTGGTCGCGACGGACGCCATGCTGCGGCAGCGGGTAGACGCGGGGCTTGCCGCGGCGCTTGCCCATGGGCAGCTCCAGGACTTTACGGATTAGCTTGCGGATCATGTGGTGGAAGATAGTGGCTTGGAATGCTGGATTCGCAAGGTTAGGGATACAAGCGGGCGATTATAGCCCGAATCTTTACGGAAAATACACATCACGCGCTCCCGCCTCCGCAACTTGTTCCAGACTGAATGGCCTGGCCGGCCTTTTCATTATGGTTCAGCCAGATAGCGGGCCAGGCAAGTTTGCAGATGCTCGCGCAAGGCCGTTACCGCCGGCGACAGCATCAAGCGGTGCGGCGTCACCAGATAGAGCGGCGCCGCCTCCGTCTCATACCCCTCCAGCAGGGGCAGCAGCCGGCCGGCGCGCAAATCGGCCAGCACGTCCAGCCCTGACTTGTACGCTATCCCCCTGCCCTCCCCCGCCCAGCGCCGCACGATTTCGCCGTCGTCGCTCATCCAGCGGCCGCTCACCGCCACCGTCTGCCGCTCGCCGCCGCGTTCAAAGCTCCAGCGCTCGTGCACCGCCTCGCCCAACACCAGCCGCAGGCACTCGCGCTCGCGCAGGGCCGGCGGCGCGTCCGGCGCGCCGTGCCGCGCCAAGTAATCCGGCGAGGCGCACAACACCCGCTTATTGTCCGGCGCCAGCGGCAAGGCCACCAGGCTGGAATCCTCCGGCACGCCGTAACGCAGCGCCACGTCCACCGGCTGGCGGTAGAGATCCGCCACCCGGTCGCTGACGCGCAGCTGCAGGCTCAGCCCCGGGTGGCGCGCCAGGAAATCGTCCACCCAGGGCCTAAGCACGTTACGCCCCAAATCGGACGGCATGGACAGGGATAGGCTGCCGGCCAAGGCCTGGCGATCCTGCGCCAGCGCGCGGCCGCCGGCCGCCAGCGCGTCCAAGGCCGCGCGCGCATGCTCCAGATAGCGCTCGCCGGCCAGCGTCAGCCTCAGGCTGCGCGTGGAGCGGGCCAACAGTTGCGCGCCCACCTCCGCCTCCAGCCGCTTCAGCGCGGCGCTGGCCACCGCCGGGCTCAAATCGAGCAGCCGCGCCGCCGCGGACAGGCTGCCCAGGTCCGCCGCGCGGATGAAGACCTGCAAATCGTCCAATCTGATCATTTTATCAATTTAATTTTGAAATTGATTCCAATAATAGCTGGATTTTCTCTCAATCAAATAGCAATACCATGCAGGCACTGATTCACGCCACAGCCACAAAGGAAATGCCATGAAAGCCATCGCCTATTACCAGAACCTGCCGATCGATCACGCCGAAGCCTTGCTGGATGTCGAACTGCCCGAACCCATCATCGGCGAGCACGACCTGCTGGTCGAAGTCAAAGCCATCTCGGTCAATCCGGTGGATGTGAAAGTGCGCGCCAATATGGCGCCGGAAGCCGGCCAGCCCCGCGTGCTGGGCTGGGATGCCGCCGGCGTGGTGAGGGCCGTGGGCGCCAAGGCCAGCCTGTTCCAGCCGGGCGACCGCGTCTGGTACGCCGGCGCCCTGCAGCGCCCCGGCGCCAACAGCGAGCTGCACGCGGTAGACGAGCGCATCGTCGGCCGCATGCCGGACAGCCTGGATTTCGAAACCGCCGCCGCCCTGCCGCTGACCGCCATCACCGCCTGGGAGCTGTTGTTCGACCGCCTGCAAGTGCTGGCCAATAGCCAACCATCCGGCAAGACGCTGCTGGTGGTAGGCGCCGCTGGCGGCGTCGGCTCCATCCTGGTCCAGCTGGCGCGCCGGCTGACCGGCCTCACCGTGATCGGCACCGCCTCGCGTCCAGAAACCCAGGCCTGGGTGACGGCACTGGGCGCGCATCATGTGATAGACCACCGCCAGCCGCTGAGCCGGGAATTGAAGCGCATCGGCATCGAACACGTGGACTACGTGGCCAGCCTGAACCAGACCGACCAGCACTTCGCCGAGATCGTCGAGGCGCTGGCGCCGCAGGGCAAGCTGGCGCTGATCGACGACCCGGCCGCCCTGGACATTTCCCAGCTCAAGCGCAAGAGCCTGTCGCTGCACTGGGAGTTCATGTACACGCGCTCGATGTACTCGACAGACGACCAAATCGAGCAGCACAAGCTATTGAATGAACTGGCGCGACTGGTGGATGCCGGCATCGTCAAGAGCACGGCGGCCGAGCGCTTCGGCGCCATCAACGCCGCCAACCTCAAGCGCGCCCACGCGCTGCTGGAAAGCAATGCCGCCAAGGGCAAGATCGTGCTGTCGGGCTTCTAAACCGATTTTCGCGGCCGCCTGGCGGCCGCTGCCTCAAGCCTGCCTCCAAGGAGAAGACTCAATGATCGTTGAAATCGTCCGCCTGCGCGTCAAGCCGGGTCAATTGCAAGACTTCGAAACCGCCTGGCGCGCCGCATCCAGCCGTTATCTGCTGGGCAAGCCAGGTTATCAGGGCCACAAGCTGGGCCGCCAGTTGCAGACTGACCGCGATTACCTGCTGGCCGTGGAATGGGACAGCCTGGACGCGCACCGCGCCTTCATGGCTCATGCCGACTTCCAACCGTTTGCCCAGAGCTTCTGGCATCACTTCGACGGCGAGCCGGAACTGATTCACTTCCAGCCCAATTCCGCGCTATGAGCCTGCCGCCCGACCCGCTGATGCAAGCCTTCCTGGCGCGCGCCCGCGCCGCCGGAACGCTGGACATCGAACCGGACTCGCTGGAACGGGCACGGGCGGCGGCCGAGAGCCTGCGCCGCTGGCAAGCGGCGCCGGAAGCCGTGGACGCGGTCGAGACGCTGGCCATCCCGACTGCCGATGGCGCGACATTGACGGCCAGGCTGTATCGCCCGGCGAACAGCGGCGCAGGCCCGCTGCCGCTGGCGGTATTCGCCCACGGCGGCGGCTGGACGCGCGGCACGCTCGACCTGTACGACGCGCCGGCCCGCGCGCTGGCCAATGCCGGCCGCTGCCTGCTATTGGTACCGGCCTACCGGCTGGCGCCGGAGCATCGCTTCCCCACGCCGTTGCTGGATATCGTCGCAGCCGCAGAATGGGCGTCCGCCCATGCCGACGCGCAGGGCGCCGACCCGGCCCGCCTGGCGCTGGCCGGGGACAGCGCCGGCGGCAATCTCGCCGCGGCGGCCTGCCTATGGCTGCGCGACCACAGCGGCCCGGCCATACGCCGCCAGTTGCTGATCTACCCGGCCACCGATTGCCGTTTCGACACCGAATCGTACGCGCGCTACGCCGATGGTTATCTGCTGACCCGCGACGCCATGCGCGCTTGCTGGCGCATGTATCTGCCGGACGATGACTCCGCCGCCTCGCCTTACGCCTCGCCGCTGCGCGGCAAGCTGCGCGGATTGCCGGCCGCCGCCATCATCGTGGCCGGATTGGATCCGCTGCGCGACGATGGCTTGAACTACGCCGCCGCGCTCGCCGCTGCCGGCGTGCCTGCCGAAACCATTCTGCTGCCGAACCTGCCTCACGCCAGCCTGCACCTTGACGGCGCGGTGCCCGCCGCACGCGCGGTAATCGATCACGCCGGCCAGGCGCTGCGGCAGGCTCTGACCCTTTCCGACCAGGAACCATCATGACCGTCCACTTAACCCTGATCACGATAGACCTATCCTTCCACGCCGCCAGCGCCGGCGTGGTGGCCGCCGTCTTGCAAAAACACGGCGTCACCGTCAGCGAATGGCGCGTGCCGCATGAGCGCGCCTTCGAGCTGCTGGCCAGCGGCCAGGGCGACCTGCTGTGCAGCGCCTGGCTGCCCGGCAGCCACGGCGCCTACCTGGCGCCCATCGAGGAGCAAGTGGAAAAACTGACCGTGCTGTATACCCCATACGCCCTATGGGGCGTGCCCGACTACGTGCCGCCAGAGGCCGTCTCCACGCTGGCGGACCTGCGAAAACCCGAAGTCGCGGCGCGCATGGCCAAGACCATCCAGGGCATCAATCCCGGCGCCGGCATCAGCCGCTTCTCGCTGCAGATCATGGCGCGCTACCAGCTGGAACAGGCCGGCTACGCCTTCCGGCATGGCAGCCTGGACGACTGCGTCGCCGCCTTCGAACAGGCGGTCGCCCGCCGCGACTGGGCAGTGGTGCCGCTGTGGCAGCCGCAATACCTGCATTGGTCCCACCGCATCCGCGAACTGGCCGACCCGGAAGGCTTGCTGCGCGGCCGCGATGAAGCCACGCTGTTGATCCGCAAGGACGCGCTGGCCAGGCTGCCGGAAGCCGCCGCGTCTGAGCTGCGCGGCCTGCGGCTGGGCAACCAAGCGCTGACCTACCTGGATCATCTGGTCGCGCGCCAAGGGCTCGATCCTCTCGCGGCGGCCAGCCGGCTGCCGGCCTAACGCCTGCCAGGCTGGCCGCGACAGCGGTATTCAACAAAACGACATTTCGATATCCCTACCCTCAACCCAGTAGACATGCGCCGCGAATCCATAGAGCATAGCAACTTCATCCCCTGACCCGCCTCGTGCATTGCAGCAGGGGAAGACATTCAGGAGAGACGGCGCCGGCCCCGCCCGGTCGTCGGCTCTCCGCATATCCAGGAGCATGCCGTGCATTCCAAACCGCTTCCAAGTCGCGTCCCGCCGCCTTTGCGCCTGGCCGCCGCGGGGCTGGCCGTCGCGCTGGCCCTGGCCGGCTGCGCCGTCGGCCCAGACTTCAAAACACCCGTCCTACCCAAGGCCGCCGACGCGCCGTATACCGGCAGCGCCTTGCCGGAGCGCACCGTCAGCGCGCGCGGCGACCGCGTGGGGCCGTCCGGCGCCAGCCAGCGCCTGATCAACGGCCAGGACCTGCCGGCCGAGTGGTGGAAACTGTTCCGCTCCCCCGCGCTGGATCAGCTGATCCGCGCCGCGCTGGAGCACAATCCGACGCTGGAAGCGGCTCAGGCCGCGCTGCGCCAATCGGAGGAAAGCTACAACGCCGCATCAGGCAGCCTGCTCTTTCCCGCCGTCAACGGCCAGTTGGGCGGCAGCCGCCAGCGCTCGATATCCAGCGGCTCCACGCCCAGCGAGTTCAACCTTTACAACGCCTCAGTCAGCGTGTCCTACACCCTGGACCTGTTCGGCGGCTCCCGCCGCCAGCTTGAGGCCCTGATGGCGACGGTGGACTACCAGCGCTTCCAGACCGAAGGCGCCTACCAGACCCTGATTTCCAATGTGGTGACCGCCGCGGTGCAGGAAGCCGCGCTGCGCGGCCAATTGCAAGCCACGCGCGAGCTGCTGCAGGCACAGGAGGCGCAGCTGGCCATCATCCAGAAACAGGTCGAACTGGGCGCGCATCCGCGCGCCGTGGCGCTGACCCAGGGCACGCTGGTGGCGCAAACCCGCGCCCAGATCCCGCCGCTGGAAAAGGCGCTGGCGCAAACCCGGCATCAGCTGTCGGTGCTGGCCGGCCGCTTCCCCGGCGAGGGCGGTCTGCCGGAATTCCATCTCGACTCGCTCGCGCTGCCCGCCGAGCTGCCGGTATCCCTGCCGTCCGAACTGGCCCGCCAGCGTCCCGACATCCGCGCCAGCGAGGCGCTGCTGCGCCAGGCCAGCGCCAATGTCGGCGTGGCCACGGCCAACCAGTATCCGCAGATCACGCTCAGCGGCAGCTATAGCGACCAGCACAGCGTATTCAAGGACATGGACGTGGGCAACACGCTATGGAATATCGGCGCCGGCCTGACCCAGCCGCTGTTCAACGGCGGCGCGCTCAGCGCCAAGCGCCGCGCCGCAGAGGCCGCATACCAGCAAGCGGAGGCGCAATACCGCGCCACCGTGCTGAAGGCCTTCCAGAACGTGGCCGACAGCCTGCGCGCCATCGAAACCGACGCCGCCGCGCTGAAGGCGCAGGCCGAGGCCGAGACCCAGGCGCGCGAATCGCTGGCGGTCAATACCCGGCAATACAAGCTGGGCGGCATCAGCTACCTGGCCCTGCTGGACGCGCAACGCAGCTATCAGCAATCGCGCATCGGCCTGATCCAGGCGCAGGCGGCGCGCTACGCCGACACCGCCGCGCTGTTCCTGGCCCTGGGCGGCGGCTGGTGGCATCAGCCGGCGGCCCCCCAGGCCGGCGGCTGATGCCCGACACGATCACAAGCCCCGCGCCGCCGGCGCGGGAAAACGAATTACGAATCGCCATTTAGAGAAGACAAATCATGACCAAGCGAATGTTGATCATGCTGGGCTGCGTGCTGGCGCTGATAGTGGCGCTGGGCGTAGGCTTTTTCCTGCACATCCAGAAGCTGATCGCCAGCGCGCCCAAGCCGGGTCCGCAAACCGTCACCACGGCCGTCGCCAAAATGCAGGAATGGCAGCCGCAACTGAGCGCCGTCGGCACGCTGACCGCCGTGCACGGCGTGGACATCAGCAGCGAAGTGGCCGGCCAGGTGCGCAGCCTGCACTTCAAGTCCGGCCAGGACGTCAAGGCCGGCGACGTGCTGGTGCAATTGAACGCCGACGCCGACCAGGCCCAGCTGCGCTCGCTGCAGGCCGCGGCCGAACTGGCCGCCACCACGCTGAAGCGCGACCGCGCCCAGCTGGCGATAGACGGCGTCAGCCAGGCCCAGGTGGACGCCGACACGGCCGACCTGAAGAGCAAGACCGCGCTGGTGGCGCAACAAGCCGCGCAAGTGGCCAAGAAAACCATACGCGCGCCCTTCGCCGGCCGGCTGGGCATCACCGCGGTCAATCCGGGGCAGTACCTGAACCCGGGCGACAAGATCGTCACCCTGCAAACCATTGACCCGGTCTATGTGGACTTCACGCTGCCGCAGCGCCAGATCGGCCAGGTGCGCGTGGGTCAGCCGGTCAGCGTCGCCAGCGATGCCTTCGGCAAGGAAGCCTTCAAGGGCAAGATCAACGCGATCAACCCCAAGGTGGACCCCACCACGCGCAACGTGCAGGTGGAAGCCACCATCGCCAATCCCAAGCGCAAGCTGCTGCCCGGCATGTTCGCCACCGCCGCCATCGACATCGGCGCCAAGCAACGCCATCTGACCCTGCCGCAAACCGCCATCACCTACAACCCCTACGGCTCCACCGTATTCATCGTCAAGCAGGGCAAGAACGGTCCGGAGGCGCAACAGGCCTTCGTCACCACCGGCGACACCCGCGGCGACCAGGTGGCGATCACCGGCGGCCTGAAGGAAGGCCAGGAAGTGGTGACCAGCGGCCAACTGAAGCTGAAGACGGGCACCCCGGTCACCGTCAACAACTCGGTGCGTCCGGCCAACGATCCAAACCCGACGCCGCAAGAACACTGAGGCCCGTCATGAACTTTACCGACATCTTCATCAAGCGGCCGGTGCTGGCCACCACGGTCAGCCTGCTGATCGTGGTGCTGGGCCTGCGCTCGCTGTTCGGCCTGCCCATCAACCAGTATCCGCGCACGCAGAACGCGGTGGTGACCATCTCCACCGCTTACTACGGCGCCGACGCCAAGACCGTGGCCGGCTTCATCACCCAGCCGCTGGAATCGGCCATCGCCCAGGCTCAGGGCATTGATTATCTGTCGTCCTCCAGCGCCAGCGGCGTGTCCACCATCACCGCCACCCTGCGGCTGAACTACGACGCCAACCGCGCGCTGACCGAGATCAACACCCAGGTCAACTCGGTGAAAAACCAGCTGCCGCCGCAGGCGCAGCAGCCGGTGCTGACGGTGCAAACCGGCCAGACCACCGACGCCATGTATATGGGCTTCTACAGCAACGAGCTGCCCACCAACAACGTCACCGACTACCTGGTGCGCGTGGTCAAGCCCAAGCTGGACTCAATACCGGGCGTGCAGACGGCGGAAATCCTGGGCGCGCGCCAGTTCGCGCTGCGCGCCTGGCTGGATTCGGCCAAGATGGCGGCGCACGGCGTCACCGCTTCCGATGTCAGCGCCGCGCTGGCCGGCAACAACACGCTGACCGCGCTGGGCTCCAGCAAGGGCCAGATGGTGACCATCCCGCTGACCGCCGACACGGACCTGCACTCGGTGGACGAGTTCAAGCAGCTGGCGGTCAAGCGCAACGGCGACGCCATCGTGCGGCTGGAAGACGTGGCCACGGTGACGCTGGGCTCGGAAAACTATGACTTCAACGTCGCCTTCAGCGGCGTGCGCTCGGTGTTCATCGGCATCAAGGTGGCGCCGGAGGCCAATATCCTGGACGTGGCCTCGCGCGTGCGCACGGCCTTCCCGGACGTGCAGAAACAGCTGCCCACCGGTCTGACCGGCCAGATCGTCTACGACTCCACCGAGTTCATCAACACCTCCATCCATGAGGTGGTGAAGACGCTGGTGGAAGCGCTGGTGATCGTGACCGTGGTGATCTTCCTGTTCCTGGGCAGCTTCCGCGCCGTGGTGGTGCCGGTGATCGCCATGCCGCTGTCGCTGATCGGCACCTTCTTCATCATGCTGATGCTGGGCTACTCCATCAACCTGCTGACCCTGCTGGCCCTGGTGCTGGCCATCGGCCTGGTGGTGGACGACGCCATCATCGTGGTGGAAAACGTGGACCGCCACATGCGCGAGGGCAAGACGCCGTTCGAGGCGGCCATCATCGCCGCGCGCGAGCTGGGCGGCCCCATCCTGGCGATGACGGTGGTGCTGGTGGCGGTATACGTGCCCATCGGCTTCCAGGGCGGCCTGACCGGCGCGCTGTTCACCGAGTTCGCCTTCACCCTGGCGGCGGCGGTGACGGTGTCCGGCGTGGTGGCGCTGACCTTGTCGCCGATGATGTGCTCGCGCTTCTTCAACGCCGACATGGACAACAGCCCCTTCGTCCACGCCATCGACCGCACGTTCGAGCGCGTGCGCCACGGCTACCAGCGCCTCTTGCACAGCCTGCTGGAAACCTGGCCGGTGCTGATCGTGATGGGCGCCATCCTGATCGCGCTGCTGGCCGTGATGTTCAAGATGTCCAAGTCGGAGCTGGCGCCGGAAGAGGACCAGGGCATCGTGCTGTCCCAGGTGGTGGGCGCGCCCACCGCCACGGCGGACCAGATGCAGACCTACGCCAACCAAGTGTTCCAGGTGGGCAAGAGCATGCCGGAATACAAGCAGATGTTCCAGATCACCGGCGTGCCCACCACCAACGCCGGCATAGGCGGCGTGCTGTTCAAGCCCTGGGACCAGCGCTCGCGCAGCGCGCATGAAATCCAGATGGACCTGCAAGCGCGCTGGAACAAGATCGCCGGCGCGCGCGTGGCGGCCTTCCAGTTCCCGCCGCTGCCGGGCGCTTCCGGCCTGCCGGTGCAGTTCGTCATCACCACTACCGAGCCGTTTGAAAACCTGAACCAGGTGACGCAGCAGGTGCTGGACAAGGCGCGCGCCTCGCACAAGTTCTACTTCCTGGACGCGGACCTGAAGATAGACAAGCCGCAAGCCACCCTGGTGGTGGATCGCGACAAGGTCGCGGCCCTGGGCATGACCCAGCAGGAAGTGGGCAACGCGATGTCGGCGGCGCTGGGGGGCGGCTATGTCAATTACTTCTCCATCGACGGCCGCTCCTACAAGGTGATTCCGCAGGTGCAACAGGTAGACCGCCTCAATCCGTCCCAGCTCTTGGATTACTACATCAAGACACCGGGCGGCAGCATGATCCCGCTGAGCACCGTGGCCACGCTGAAGCACTCGGTGGTGCCGGAATCCATCAGCCGCTTCCAGCAGCTGAACTCCGCCACCATTTCCGGCGTGCCGGCCGTGTCGCAGGGCGAAGTGCTGCAATACCTGCGCGACACCGTGCAGGAAGTGGCGCCCACCGGCTACACCGTGGACTACGCCGGCCAGTCGCGCCAGTACATGCAGGAGTCCGGCGGCTTCCTGATGACCATGCTGTTCGCGGTCATCATCGTGTTCCTGGCGCTGTCGGCGCTGTTCGAGAGCTTCCGCGACCCGGTGGTGATCCTGGTGTCGGTGCCGCTGGCCTTGTTCGGCGCGATGATGTTCATCTTCCTGGGCTTCTCCTCGCTCAACATCTACACCGAGGTGGGCCTGGTGACGCTGATGGGCCTGATCAGCAAGCACGGGATTTTGATCGTGGAGGTGGCCAACGAGCTGCGCAAGACCGGCATAGGCAAGCGCCAGGCCATCGAGGAGGCGGCGTCCATCCGGCTGCGCCCCATCCTGATGACCACCGCGGCCATGGTGTTCGGCGTCATCCCGCTGGTGATCGCCTCCGGCGCCGGCGCGGCGGGCCGTTACGCCATGGGCCTGGTGATCTTCACCGGCCTGTCCATCGGCACGCTGTTCACGCTGTTCGTGGTGCCGGCGATGTATATGTTCATCGCCTCGCGCCGCGAGGAAAAGGCGGCCGAATCCTCAGCCGGGGAAGCGCTGCAGGCGCATTGAGCGCCGGCTTTGCGCTAGAATGCGACGGCGGCCACAGGCCGCCGTTTTTCATTCCCGCCTCCCAAGGCCGTGATCGACCACTATGGGCGTTTCGCCAACCATGAACCAGATGCGGAGCGGATGATCTGTTTCTCCGTCTTGAGCGTTCGAACACGGGAAAAGCCGGCTTCCGCCCCGCCCGTTTCAGGAGCCAACCATGCAGACCAGCCATCTCGCCAGCCCCCTCACCGCCCTGCTGCTGGCCGGCGGCCAGGGCACGCGCATGGGCGGCGCGGACAAGGGCTGGGTGGAGTTGGACGGCATCGCGCTGGCCGAACGGACCGCGGCCAGGCTGCGGCCGCAGGCGGACGCGCTGCTGATCAGCGCCAACCGCAATCTGGAACGCTACGCCGCGCTGGGTCAGGTGGTGACGGACGCGCCGGGCTATGCGGGCTGTGGCCCGCTGGCGGGACTGGAGGCCGGTTTAGCCGCCTGCCCCACCGAGTGGCTGATCACGGCGCCATGCGATCTGCCTTTGCTGCCGGACAACCTGGCCGCGCGGCTGATGGCGCCGCTGCGGCTGGGCGAGGCTCAGATCAGCGTCGCGCATTGCGCCGGCCAGCCGCAGCCCGTCTGCATGGCGTTGTCGCGCGCGCTGCTGCCCTCCTTGCGCGCCTATCTGGCAGGCGGCGGGCGCCGCGTGCGCGAATGGCAGGCCGCCAACAGCGCGCTGGCCGTGGCCTTCGACGACGCGCCGCTCGCTTTCCGCAACCTCAACTCCCCGGAAGACCTGGCCAGGCTGGAGCGCGAGTGGAAAGACCAGGCCAGCCCCCCGCGGGCCGCGCCTGATCAGGCTTGAGCTTGGGCGGTATACTCGACGAAACCGTTCTGCCGACAGAAGCTGGCCAGCGTCACCCCGGCGCGGCGCGCGATATCCACCGCCAGGGCGGTGGGCGCGGAAATGGTGGCCAGCATGGGAATATTGACCCGCGCCGCCTTGCGCACCAGCTCGTAGCTGGCGCGGCTGGACAGGAAAACGAAGCCATCGCCCGGCGCGATCTCCCGCATCGCCAGCCAGCCTATCAGCTTGTCCAGGGCATTATGCCGGCCCACGTCCTCAAACACCTTGCCCACGGTTCCATCCAAAGCGCACCAGGCGGCGGCGTGGGCGCAGCCGGTCAAGCGCGTCAAATGCTGATGCGGCGGCAAGCCAGCCGCCGCGCGAGCGATGGCCTGGCCGTCGGCGGCGACGGGGCGCGGCGGCGGCGCGATGGGCTCAGGCGCCAGATCGAGCAAGCCCAGGCTCTCGATGCCGCACACGCCGCAGCCGGTGCGGCCGGCCAGCGAGCGGCGCCTTTCCTTCATGGCCAGGAAGGCCGGCTGGGCGATTTCCAGCCTCACCTCCGCACCGCCGCAGACGCTTTCCGCCTCGACGTCGAAAATCTCCGCCCGCCGCGCGACAATGCCCTCGCTCAAGGCGAAGCCGACCGCCAGCTCGGCCAGATCGCACGGCGTCGCCATCATCACCGCATGCGAAATGCCGTTGAACACCAGCGCCACCGGCGCCTCCTCCGCCACCCAGTCGGTGGCGTCCGACGCCGCGCCGTCCCGGTGCCGCCGCACCGCCAGCCGGACCGCGCCGACGTCGTCCTTGATCGCATCCATTCTCTTCTTTCCGCGTCGCTCCGCCCGAGTACGCTAGACTAGGCCCGATTCCACTCCTAGCGCGCGCCATGACCGCAGACCTGCCTCTTAAAACCGAACAACTGGACCCTGCCATCGCCGCCCTGCTGTCCCAGCTATGGCGCGCCGAATCCGCCCGCGACGCGCCCTGGTCGCTGCCCAGGCTGTGCAAGCAGGCCGGCCTGCGCATGAGCACCCTGCGGCGCAGCCTGTCGCTGCTGGACGAACTTGGATTGACGACGATGCGCCTGGACGAGACCGGCCAGGGCGATGCCAGGCTGACCGAGCAGGGCAAGGCCCTGTGTCGCCAGCTGTTCTCGCCCGCTGGCTGACATTATCCTCCCGCCGCCTCGGCAAGACCAGCCGCCGGCATGCGCGCGCCGCCGCGGACATGACTCGCAGATAAAGCCTTGACGCGCCCCCGCCGGCCGGATTTATCCTTGGGGCCTATCCGCCCACCGCTACGGCGGCCCAAGCTTTCACCGCCTACCCATCTGGACACCCCGCCATGGACCACAAGCCCAAGGAACGCATCGAAGCCTATCGCCAGCCTGCCGGCGGCCTGGATTCGATCAAGAGCACCACCATCACGCTGTGGAAAGAGGACGTGCCCGGCAGCCGCTACAAGACGCTGCTGAGCCAGAACCAGCCGGACGGCTTCGATTGCCCGGGCTGCGCCTGGCCGGACCGAGAGCACACATCCACGTTTGAGTTCTGCGAGAACGGGGTCAAGGCCGTGGCGGCCGAGGCCACTTCACGCCGCATAGGCGCGGATTTCTTCGCCCGCCGCACCGTGGCGGAGCTGCTGCGACAAAGCGATTACGAGTTGGAGCAGCACGGCCGCCTGACCGAGCCGCTGGCCTACGACGCGGCCAGCGACCGCTACCTGCCCATCAGCTGGGACGACGCCTTCGCCCGGATCGCCGGCCATCTGCAGGCCCTGCCCGATCCGAATCAGGCCGCCTTCTACGTCTCCGGCCGCACCAGCAATGAAACCGCCTATCTGTTCCAGCTATTCGTGCGCCTGTACGGCACCAACAACTTTCCGGACTGCTCCAATCTGTGCCACGAATCGTCCAGCCGCGCGCTGCCGCAGACGGTGGGCGTGGGCAAAGCCACGGTGGTGCTGGACGACTTCGAACACGCCGACACCATCCTGGTATTCGGCCAAAACCCGGCCACCAACCACCCGCGCATGCTGAACGAGCTGCGCGCGGCGGCCAAACGCGGCGCGACCATCGTGTCGATCAACCCGCTGAAGGAAAAAGGCCTGGACCGCTTCGCCAGCCCGCAGCACCCGCTGGACCTGGTGAACGGCGGCGCGCGGATCAGCTCGCTGTTCATCCGCCCCATGCTGGGCGGGGACTTCGCCCTGATCAAGGGCGTGGCCAAGCGCGTGCTGGAGCTGGATGACGAAGCCACAGCCAAGGGCGGCGAACGCGTGCTGGATGTCGACTTCCTGGCCGAACACTGCCACGGCTTCGACGCCTTCGCCTCCGATCTGCGCGCCGAGAGCTGGGCGGAGCTGATCGCCGCCGCCGGCGTGCCGTTCGAGGACATCGCCAAGCTGGCCCAAGTCTACGCGCAAGGCAAGGCGGTAATCTGCACTTGGGGCATGGGCCTGACCCAGCACCGAGACTCCGTGGCCGCCATCCAGATGCTGTCCAACCTGATGATGATGCGCGGCAATATCGGCCGTCGCGGCGCCGGCCTATGCCCGGTGCGCGGCCACTCCAATGTGCAGGGCGACCGCACCATGGGCATAGAGGACAAACCTACGCCGGCCTTCCTGGACCGCCTGGGCCGGGTTTACGGCTTCGAGCCGCCGCGCGCGCACGGCCTGGACGCCGTGGACACCATCCACGCCATGCGCGACGGCAGGGTCAAGGTCTTTGTCGGCCTGGGCGGCAATTTCGCCATGGCCACGCCGGACACGCCGCTCACCTTCGCCGCCTTGCAAAACTGCGCGCTGACGGTGCAGATTTCCACCAAGCTGAACCGCAGCCACCTGATCCACGGCCAGGACGCGCTGATCCTGCCCACCCTGGGCCGCACCGAGATCGACCTGCAAAAAACCGGCCCGCAGGGTGTGACAGTGGAAGACTCCATGTGCATGGTGCACCTGTCCTACGGCATCAATGCGCCGGCATCGGAACAGCTGTTGTCGGAAACCGCCATCACCGCGCGCCTGGCCCACGCCACGCTGGGCAGCGACAAAATAGACTGGCTGGCTTACGTGGACGACTACGCCCGCATCCGCGACGAAATCGCCCAGGCCATTCCGGGCTTCGAGGACTTCAACGCCCGCGTGGCCCAGCCAGGCGGCTTCCACCTGACGCCGGCCTCGCGCGAGCGACGCTGGCTCACGCCCAGCGGCAAGGCGCAGTTCATCGTCCACGCGCTGGAAAAAGACACGCCCATCGCCCGCGCGCGCGCGCTGCATGGCGATAGGCTGATGGTGCTGATGACCGCCCGCTCCCACGACCAGTACAACACCACCATCTACGCCCTGGACGACCGCTACCGCGGCGTCTACGGCCAGCGCCGCATCTTGCTGATCCACCGCGAGGACATCGCCAAGCTGGGCTTCGCCGCCGGCGAGCGCGTGGATATTTTCACGGTATGGCATGACGGCGTGGAACGGCGGGCCGACGGCTTTTTGCTGGTGGAGTACGACATCCCGCGCGGCTGCCTGGGCGCTTACTTCCCGGAAACCAATCCGCTGATCCCGCTGGACAGCGTGGCAACCGTCTCCAATACGCCCACCTCGAAGTCAGTGCCGGTATTGCTCAGCCGGTCCACGCACGCCGCCTGAGCAAGCGGCTCAAGTGGGGGCCTGCAGGCGGCGGACGATCTGGGCGGCTTCGGCGAAGTCCAACTGCGCCACGCACTTTTCCAGCTCATCCAGCGTCGCCGCTGGCGCCCCCCACCCGCGCCGCCTCAGTTCGCCGACGAGATCGACCACTGCCAGATTGCAGTCCTCCAGCATGGCCATGACTTCCCCCAGCATCTGCTCCTGGCTGCCGTCTCCCGCCGCAGGCTCCATCGGAGCCGCGTCCGGCGGAGGCATGGACTGCATCAGCAGGCCGGCGCTGCGCTCCAGGCATGCGGACAGGCCTGGCAGCTCCCGCGTCCAGTCCGCCTCCTCGCCCGCCTTGATCCGTTTTTCCAACGCCGCCGCCTGCTGGCTCAAGGCCGATGCGCCCATGGTGGCGGCCAGCCCCTTCAAGGTATGCAAGGCGATGGCACGGGCTTTGCGCTGCTCGTCTTCCGCACCGCCAGCCAGCCTCGCGGCTTCCAGCAAATCCTGGCACTCCTGCTGGAAAGTATTCAGCGCCACGCGGTAAACCGACAGGCGGTTGCCGAAGCGGCGCAGGCGCGACGACAGCGGCTCCACTTCTTCCTCACCCGCGCCCACTCCCGCCGCGGGCGGGGCGGCAAGCTGGCGCTGGCCGCACAAGCTCAGCAGCTTGGGCACCAGTTCGTCAACGTCGATGGGCTTGCCGACATGGTCGTTCATGCCCGCCCCCAGGCAGGCCTCGCGGTCCGAATGCGAGGCATTAGCCGTCATCGCCAGAATGGGCAGGGACTGGCAGCGCACGTCGGCGCGAATGCGCCGCGTCGCCTCCAGGCCGTCTATGTCCGGCATCTGCACGTCCATGATCACGATATCAAACGGCGGCTCAGCCGCTGTGGCCATGGCTACGCCGGGCAGGCCGCCTTCGGCCACGGCCACTTGCGCGCCTTCCTCCTCCAGCAGCGCCGACGCCACCTGCCGGTTCAGCGCATTGTCCTCCACCAGCAGGATGCGCAAACCGGCCAGGCGGCGCCCCAAGGCCTCGTTGCCGCTGACCGCCTGGCCCTCCGGCCGGCCACGCCAATCCACCGATCGCCCCACCGCGTCCACCAGTTGCTGCGGCGTGATCGGTTTGGTCAGGAAGTCGCTGAACGGCGCATTCTGCTGGTCCACCGCCTCGGCCAGCACCTCTCGGCCAAAAGCCGTCACCATGATGATCACCGGCGGACGCTCGCCGGCCAGTTCGCGCCGCATGCGCTCGGCCACGCCCAGGCCATCCATCCCCGGCATGCGCCAGTCCATCAGCACCACGTCGTAGCGCTGGCCCAATGCCGCCAGCCGGTGCACGCTCTCCAGCGCCTCCTCGCCGCCGTCGGCGTACTCGGCGCGCCAGCCTATCTGGTTGATGGTATTGCCGAGTATCTCGCCAGCCAGCGGATTGTCGTCCACCACCAGGATGCGCATGCGGTCTTTCAGCACGGAGGGCGTCAACACCAACGGCGCATCGTCTGCGATCTCCAGCTCCAGATCGAACCAGAAGCGGCTGCCGCAGCCCAGCTGGCTCTCCACCTGCAGGCGTCCGCCCATCAGCTCCACCAGGCGCTTGCTGATCACCAGCCCCAAGCCGGTTCCGCCAAAGCGGCGGGTGGTGGAGGCCTCGGCCTGGGTGAAGCCATCGAAGATGCGCGCCATCTGCTCCGGCGCAATGCCGATGCCGGTGTCGCTGATCTCGATCCGCAGCCGCACCCGATTATCGCAACGCGCCTGCTCGCCCAGCGCCACCACCACCTGGCCCTGACTGGTGAATTTCAGCGCATTGCCGGCCAGGTTGATCAAAATCTGCAGCAGGCGCAGCCGGTCGCCGCATAGCAGGGAGGGCAGTTCCGGGTCGATGCGGAACAACACCTCGACATTGCGGTCGCCGTTGTTGGCGGACAGCACGACGGACAGGTCTCGCATCAGGCCTTCCAGCTCGAAGGGATGGATGTCCAGCTGCAGCTTGCCTGCGTCTATCTTGGAAAAGTCCAGAATGTCGTTGAGCAAACCCAGCAAGGACTTGGCAGCCGTCTGCGTCTTGCCCACGTAATCGCGCTGCCGCTCATCCAGCCGGGTGTGCAGCAACAATTGCAGCAAGCCCAGTACCGCGTTCATAGGCGTGCGGATCTCGTGGCTCATATTGGCCAGGAACTGGCTTTTCACCACACTAGCCTGCTCCGCTTGCTGCTTGGCTTGCAGCAGGTTTTCCTCAAAGACCCGCTGCGCCGTGATGTCCTGATTGATGCCAGTGACGCGCACCGCGCGCCCCTTATCGTCGCGCTCCACCGTGGCGGCGGCCTGGATGAAGCGGATGCCGCCATCAGGCAGCACCAGGCGGAAGGCCGTATCGAACTCGGCCACGCCCGCCACGGCGTCGCTCAGGCTGGCTTCCACACGCGACAGATCGTCCGGATGCACGCGTTCGCGCCAGTGCCGGTAATCCAACCCCTCTTGCGCTGGCGGCTGAGCATAAATGTCGAACATGCGGCCATTCCAGTTCAGACGGTTATCGTCCGGGGTCCAGCTCCACACGCCCAGATGGGCCACTTCGGCCGCCAGTTGCAGCTGATCCTTGGCCGCCAGCAATTCGCGCTGTTGGCGCAAGCTCTCGGTGGTGTCGATGCGCAGCGAGATATAGCGCTCTATGCTGCCGCTGGCGCCGACATGCGGCACGATGACGGTATCCAGCCAACGCAGCTGTCCATCGCGGGTCTTGTTGCAAACCTCGCCGCGCCATGCGCGTCCCGACTTCACCGCATGCCACATGGACTGCCAGAAGGCTGGCGGATGCGTGCCGGAATTCAACAGCCGGTGGTTGCGGCCCAGCAGCTCTTCGCGCGCGTAGCCATGGGTCTGGCAAAACAGCTCGTTGACCTCGCAGATGATGCCCGCCGCGTCGGACACGGAGTAAAGCAGCTGCTGGTTGATGGTATTCAGCAGCAGCTCCTTGTCCTGCAAGGCTGCGCTCAGTTGCCGGCGCCCCTCTTCCAGCTCGGTGATATCGTGCGATATCGCGTAGAACCCCAGCGTCTCGCCATCGACCCTGTCCGGCACATACTGGACCAGGGCATGGCGGGTCTTGCCGTCCGCGCAAGCCATGCGTCTCTCGAAACATTGCGGCTCGCCGCGCAAAGCCGCCTCGATCAGCGGCAGATTGTCCTGATACTGTTCTTCCCCCAGCAGCTCCCGCAGGGAAAGCCCATAGACCTGCTCGGGAGCACGCCCAAACCAGTGCTGGTAAGCATGGTTGGCCACCCGGTTTCGCTGCTGGCTGTCCCAATAGCCAATCATGGCGGGCACCGCGTCCAGCACCGCGCGCAGGATGCCGCGCGCCTTCTCCAGCTCCGCCGTGCGGCTGGCCACCAGTTCCTCCAGCCTGTCGTTCAGCTCATGCAGGGCGCTTTCCACCTGTTTTTGGACGCTGATGTCGCGCGCCACCTTGGACGCGCCTATCACCTTGCCATCCGCGCTCCGGATTGGAGAAATAGCCACCGACACGAAGATGGGCCGGCCATCCTTGCAGCGGCGAACGGTTTCGAAATGCTCCACCCTTTCGCCGCGGCGGATCCGCTCCAGGATGTCCCTCTCCTCATGCAGCCGGTCTTCCGGCACGATCAATTCGGCCACGGTGCGCCCCAACGCCTCCTCGGCTGAAAAACCGAAGATCTGTTCCGCGCTTTGATTCCAACTGGTCACCACGCCGTCCAGCGTCTTGCTGATCATGGCGTCCACCGAGCTTTCCACGATGCCGGCCAGCCGTGACTGGTCCTGGGCGAACTGCTTGTGCCGCTCATAGCCGCGCATGAACAGGTGGACCAGCAAGGCCAGCAAAAGGCTGAGAACGGCGCCGGCCCCGCCGGCCTTGAGCGGATCGGACAGATGCATGGCGTCGGCAAACGCCAGCCCGCCGCTGATAAGCCAGCCCAGCAACAGGGTCAACAGCGCCCAGCCGGCGGCAAGCCGCTCTCCCTTCTCGCCCCATTTTTTCAAGATATCGTCCTTTCCTCGGACCCCACACGGTTGCGACTGCCAGGGGCGGTTGGCGGTTGGCGTTTGCCTCGCGCTCGCGCCTGAATGCGCTCGCGACGAAGCGCGCATTCAGGCGCCGCATGGCCATGCTCCGCCCGCGCGGAACCCCGAAGCGTCGGCGGGAAAGGCCCCCGGCCCTGCGGATTGGCCGAAGCGCGGACGCGCCCTGCCCTGCAAACGTCAAGCGCCGCTAGACCCGCTCCTTTTCCATTTCCACCGCCGGCATGGGCTTGCCATAGTGATAGCCCTGCATGGTGTGGCATCCGAGTTTGAACAAGGCCACGGCCTGCTCTTCCGACTCCACGCCCTCGGCCACCAGGCTCAAACCCATGCCTTGGGCCATGCTGACGATGGCGGACACGATGGCCGCGCTGTTCTTGTCGGTCAGCATGTCGTGCACAAAGCTTTGGTCGATCTTCAAAACATCTATCGGGAACAGCCTCAAATAGGACAAGCTGGAATAGCCGGTGCCGAAGTCATCGATGGCGATGGATACGCCCAGGCTTTTGAGCGCGCTCAGCGTCTGCATGGTCCGCTCGGCATCCTGCGCCAGCATGCTCTCGGTGATTTCCAGCTGCAGCAGGCTGGCGGGCAGGCCGGTTTCCTGCAGGACGGCGCGAACATCCTCGCAGAAGCAGCCCTCCACCATTTGCAGCGCTGACACATTGACCGCCACATGCAAAGGGGCGCCGGCGTCATGCCAACGCTTGGCGTCCACGCAGGCCTGTCTCAGCACAAATTGGCCCAACTGCAGGATCAAGCCGGTTTTTTCCGCCAGCGGAATGAAATCGGCAGGCTGCTGAATCACGCCATCCTCATTGCGCCAGCGCATCAGCGCCTCCACGCCCACGACGCGCTGGCTGGCCACATCCACCTTGGGCTGGTAGTACACCATGAAGCCGCCTTGCTCGGCCCCCATGCGGATATGCCGCTCCAGGGCGCGCCGCGTCAGCAGCGCTTCCTCAATTTCGCCGGAAAAGAAGCGGCAGAGATTGCGCCCTTCCTGTTTGGCGTGATACAGCGCGGCATCGGCATGCCGATACAGATCCTCGGCGTCCCGGCTATCGTCCGGATACAGGCTGATCCCCATGCACGCCGACAGGTCATAGCGCGATTCGCCCAGCCAGAACGGCTCGGCCACGGCCTTGCGCAGCTTGTCCGCGTTCATGGCGGCTTGCTCGATGGATGTCACGCCGGGCATCAGGATGATGAATTCGTCTCCGCCCTGGCGGCTGATGGTGTCGCTGGTGCGCAGGGCGCCCTGCAGGCGTTTGGCCACCTGCTGCAACAGGAGGTCGCCCACCGAATGCCCCATGGAATCGTTGATCAACTGGAAATGATCGAGGTCCAGCATCAGCATGCAGAGGCGCTCGCCATCCTGTTCCGCTTTTTGCAAAGCCTGCAGCAGCCGGTCTTGCAACAGGATGCGATTGGGCAGATTGGTCAGCGCGTCATGCTGGGCCAGATGGGTCATCTTCACCGCCATCGCCCTGGCTTCGCTGACATCGTGGAACACGATGATGGCGCCGCTTAGCCGCCCCGCATGATCGAGGATGGGCGCGGCCGAGTCTTCCACCTCCATCAATACCCCATCGCGGCGCTGCAGGGTGCAGTTCAAGGCCATGCCCACGGTGCGGCGCTCCGCCAGCGCCAGACGGATGGGATTGCCGATGACGTGGCCGGCGCCGCTCTCTTGCAAGGGCATGATCGTTTCGATCGGCATGCCGATCGCCTCGCGCGACAGCCAGCCCGTCATCATCTCCGCGATCGGGTTGAGAAAGGTGATGCAGCCCTGGGCGTCGGTGGCGATGACCGCGTCGCCGATGGAGTTCAGCGTGATGCGGATGCGCTCCTTCTCGTCATACAGCGCCTGCTCCGCCTGCCTGCGTTCCGTGACATCGGTGATCAGCATCAGCAGGCCCGCTTCCTGGCGATCCACCAGCGCCACCTGCCCATACAGCGTGGCGCCGTTTTGCCGCAGGAAGCTCATGTCGAACGAGGCATTGTCGCCCCGTTGCGCCTGCCGCAGATAACTCTCCATGGCGGCGTAATTCAGCGCGCCCAGCACCTCCCGCGCATGCAGGCCTCGCATGGCGATAGCATTCAGGCCGAACCAACGCCCCGCGTCGTCGTTGCAGAAAACATTGCGCAGTTCCCTATCCCAATGCGCGATGAAGGCCGGCAGATTGCGCAGCACATCGGCCAGTTCCTGTTGCACCTGGACCAGTTGCTTGCTCTTGCGCCGCAAGGCCAAGTGCGTCTGGATGCGCGCGCGCGCCACCGGCACGTTCAGCGGCTTATGCAGGAAATCCACGCCGCCCAGGCTCAGCGCCCGCAACTCGTTCTCGGTCTGATCATGCGCGGTGACGAAAATCACCGGGATGTCCTGCAAACCCGGCGATGCCTTGATCTCGCGACAGACGGCATAGCCGTCCATGCCCGGCATCTCGATGTCGAGCAGGATCACATCGGGCGCGGTTCGCTGGACCATGTCCAGCGCCGCCCGGCCGCTGGTGGCGAAGCGCACTTCGCCCAGCCCGCGCACCGCCTCGCGCACGACATGCACATTGCTGGGCACGTCATCGACAATCAAGATGCGCGCCTGATCCCGCGCCAGGTCGTTGAACATTTGACTTCCTCTTGCGAAGGCCGGGAACCGCGCATGAGCCGCCGCGGATGGCCAAAAGCCAATTCATTAGACTCTATGCAGAGTGATTACACATTTAGGGATAGTTCGCCAGCGCGGCAAGAACAAGTTGCTTTAGATTAGGCATGAATCGCCGCATGGGACGAAAAAGACAGTAATACTGCCCTGTTCTAGGTAGTTTTACTGGTTGAATTTGCCACATACCCTGCCAAAAGTGACAGGGCATTCCGCGTATATGGAAGCGCTCTCGCCCAGACATGCCTGGCCCCACTCCAGACCATGCGCATGCGCCAGGCGAAGTTCGCATTGGCCATCTGCCGGCGGCGCAAATCGTCGCCCGACTTTCCTTGGGAGGAAAGCAGCCATGGACCGGCTACAAATTCCGCTGCTGATCAATTATGCGAGCAACCCCAATTGCCTGGGCGTCGCGCGCCTCGCCGCCGGCGGCATCGTCGGCCATGAGCGGCTGGGCGGTGAAACATTGTGCGCCGCCACGCTGAGCCTGCTGCTGGACATGGCCCGCATCAATGTGGGCGTGATACACGACGTGATAGGCTTGACCGTGGAGCTGAAAAAGCGCGGCTGGAATGTGATCCGAACGCCGGACACGGCGGAAGCCGGCAATGACATGCTCAGCAGCGGCGACATCGGCGTGCTGATAGGCTCCGAGTACAAGCACATCTATCTGGTGGTCAACGCCGGCAACCCGTCCAGGCCGGAGGTGGCCGACAGCCAGTCGCTGTCGCCTCACCCGCAATGGGTCAACGGCGGCAGCTCGGTGCCGCAGACTTCGTTTTTCCTGCGCGCCAGCTAGGCAGCGCCTGTCGCAGCCGCGCTTGAGATGCCGCAATGCAAAAGCCCCGAACGAGTCGGGGCTTTCAATTTGGCGGAGAGGGGGGGATTCGAACCCCCGTTAGGCTATTAACCTAAACACGCTTTCCAGGCGTGCGACTTAAACCACTCATCCACCTCTCCGGAGGTGTCTTGCTGAATTGTCAAAACCGCCAGGCGGTTTCGTGATGCATTCTGGCGGAGAGGGGGGGATTCGAACCCCCGTTAGGCTATTAACCTAAACACGCTTTCCAGGCGTGCGACTTAAACCACTCATCCACCTCTCCAGAACCCTGAATCGAAGCGCCGGGCGTTTCGATCACAGAGGCTGCGCAGTATATAAGCCCTATTCCTCCTGCGCAAGTGTTTTATAAGCGGAATGCGAAAATAAAGCGTCCTGATAATCCGCCACGCCCTCGCTTTCGCGCCGCAGCCAATCGGCAATCGCGGCGCGGAAACGCCCGTCGGCGATGTAGTGGGCGGAAACGGTGCGCACCGGCTCAAAACCGCGCGCCAGTTTGTGCTCGCCCTGCGCCCCGCCCTCGAAGCACTTCAGCCCGTGGCGAATGGCGTAGTCCAGCCCTTGGTAGTAGCACAGCTCGAAGTGCAGGCAAGACACCTCTTCCAGCGCGCCCCAATAACGTCCATACAGCGTGCCGTCCTGGCGTATGCACAGACTGGCGGCGATATCCCGCCCGCCACGGCTGGCGATGAACATCACGCAATGCCTGGCCAGCCGCTCGCCGATCAGGCGGAAAAAGGCCAGATTGAGGTAAGGTGCCGAGTGATGGTCCAGATAGGTCTGGCGATAGCACTGGAAAAACAGCTGCCAGTCGGCCTCGGCTATTTGCTCGCCCTCCAGCGCTCTCACCGCCACGCCGGCCTCCGCCACCCTGCGCCTCTCCTGCCGGATCTTCTTGCGCTTGTCGCGGCTCAGGGCGGCCAGAAACGTCTCGAAATCGACATAGCCCGGATTGGTCCAGTGAAACTGCACGCCGTCGCGCAGCAGCCAGCCGGCATCCGCCAACAGAGCCGCCTCCTCCGGCGTCGGGAACAACACATGCGCCGACGACAGGCCGTTTTCCTCAACCGCCTGACGGAGCCCGGCTATCAACGCCAGCCGGTCATCCGCCACGCCCAGCAAGCGGCTGCCCGTGACCGGCGTGAACGGCGAAGCCACCACCAGCTTGGGATAGTAAGACAGGCCGGCGCGGGCATAGGCCTCGGCCCAAGCCCAATCGAACACATACTCGCCGCGGTTGTGCCGCTTCAGATACGCCGGCGCCAGCGCCTCCGTCCGTCCATCGCGCTCCAGCGCCAGCGGCAAGGGCTGCCAGCCGGTGGCGCCGCCCACGCAGCCGGCCTCCTCCAGCGCCGCCAGCCACTCGCGGCCGACGAACACGCCGCCGCTCTCGCCCGCTGGCCAGGCCGGATGCGGGATGGCGCCCACGGCGTCATACAGTTGCAAACGCAATGCTTTTCCTTTCTGAGAGCCTGTTCAGGTAAAATCGGCCGATCAAGAATCATCGGTGCTCTCTCAAGATGCGTATCGCACTCGCCCAGTTCAACCCCGTGGTCGGCGACATCGCCGGCAATGCCCAGAAAATCGTCGCGCTCGCCAAGCAAGCCCTGGCCCAGGGCGCGGACATTCTCTTGACGCCGGAGCTGGCGCTGACCGGCTACAGCCCGGAAGACCTGCTGCTGCGCGACAGCTTCTACCGCGAAGTGGCCAAGGGCCTGGACATCATCGAGCAGCTGGACGGCATCACCGTCATCGTCGGCCATCCGGCGCGCATCGGCGCCGAACGCTTCAACGCCGCCACCGTGCTGCGCGACGGCCACCGCCTGGGCCAGTATCACAAGATGCTGCTGCCCAATTATGAAGTGTTCGACGAATGCCGCTACTTCACGCCCGGCGCAGCGCCCTTGGTATTCGAACAAAACGGCGTCAAGGTGGGCGTGCTGATCTGCGAGGACGCGTGGCAGCTGGAGCCGGCGTCCGAGGCCGCCGACGCGGGCGCGGCCCTGCTGCTGAGCCTGAACGCCTCGCCCTTCCACCGCGACAAGATCGAAACCCGGCACGCGGTGATGCGTTACCGCGTCGAGGAAACCGGCCTGCCGCTGGCCTATGTCAACCTCGTCGGCTGCCAGGACGAGCTGGTGTTCGACGGCGGCTCTTTCGCCCTGAACAAGACGGGCGAAGTCATCGCCCAGGCCGCGGCTTACGACGACGAACTGCTGCTGGTGGATTACGCCGACGGCGATTTCCAAGCCGGCCGCCAAGCCGCCCTGCCCGGCCCGCTGGAAAGCGTGTACCGCACCCTGGTGGTGGGCGTGCGCGACTACATCGTCAAAAACGGCTTTCCCGGCGCGCTGCTTGGCCTGTCCGGCGGCATAGACTCGGCGCTGACGCTGGCGGTGGCGGTGGACGCGCTGGGCGCGGACAAGGTGCACGCGGTGATGATGCCGTCGCGCTACACCGCCGACATTTCCGTGACCGACAGCCGCGACATGATCGCCCGCCTGGGCGTCAAGTACGACGAAATCGAGATCTGGCCGATGTACGAAAGCTTCATGGCCGCGCTGGCGCCGTCGTTCGATGGCCTGGAGATGGACACCACCGAGGAAAACCTGCAGGCGCGCATCCGCGGCACCCTGCTGATGGCGCTGTCCAACAAGAGCGGCAAGCTGGTGCTGACCACCGGCAACAAGTCAGAAATGACCACCGGCTACTGCACGCTGTACGGCGACATGGCCGGCGGCTTCGCCGTGCTGAAGGACGTGGCCAAGACCCTGGTGTTCGAGCTGTGCCGCTGGCGCAACAGCGTGTCCGACGTGATCCCGGAGCGCATCATCACCCGCCCGCCCTCGGCCGAGCTGCGCCCGGATCAAAAAGACCAGGACAGCCTGCCGCCGTATGAAGTCCTGGACGCCATCATGGCGCGCTACGTGGAAGGCAACCAATCCGCCGAGGACATCATCGCCGCCGGCTACGCCGAAACCGACGTCAAGCGCGTGGTGCGCCTCTTGAAAATCAACGAGTACAAGCGCCGCCAGGCGCCGGTGGGGCCGCGCGTCACCCAGCGCGGCTTCGGCAAGGATTGGCGCTACCCGATCACCAACAAGTTCAGTTAAGCCATCCGCCGCGGGCTTGCAACATTCCGCAACGCTTTTCATCCGCTGCGCGGGGCCGGCGCCGAACCCGCCCGCCTCCCGCGCAGTCACAGCATTTTCACGGCAACTCGCTGCCCCAAGGATAAAGATACGATGAAACCCACTACCACCCTGCTGGGCGCGGCCACGCTGGCCTGCTGCCTGTCCCTGCCCGCCCAGGCCTCCGCCGTGGCGCAGCTGAAAGCCTTCGTCGCCGGCAGCAAGACGCTGAGCGCGGACTTCAGCCAGATCGTCACCAACAAGGGCAAGCGCGAAGAAGCCAGCGGCACGCTGGAAATCGCACGTCCCGGCAAGTTCCGCTGGGAATACAGCAAGCCCTACTCGCAGTTGATCGTCGGCGACGGCAAAACTTTGTGGATCTACGACCCGGATCTGGCCCAGGTCACGCGCAAGGCGCAAGGAGCGGCGCTGGGCTCCAGCCCGGCCGCGCTGTTGGCCGGCAGCAACGAAATCGAACGCAGCTACAAGCTCAACGAAGCCGGCAAGCAAGGCGACGTGGAATGGCTGGCCGCCAGCCCCAAGAAACAGGACAACACCTTCAGCGCCATCCGCATGGGGTTCCGCAACAATATGCTGGTGGAAATGGAGTTGACCGACAGCTTCGGCAACGACACGCGCATCCGCTTCCTGCAGCCGCAGCAAAACGTCAAACTGCCGGCCGCCCGCTTCGCCTTCACCGCGCCCAAGGGCGTGGATGTGGTCAGCGGAGACTGACCCCATCCCGGCCCCGTCGGGCCGGCCGCCCCGCCGCCGTTTCCGCGTTGCAATCCCGCCAGCCCGCCGCTACAAATAGGGAATATCTGGCACGAGACAATCGAAGTCGGGATGCGGAACATGAGAAACGGCAAGACAGGCACCAGGTCCCTGGCCGGCCGCCTGGTCTTGGCCACGCTGCTATTCTGCTTGGCGTTCACACTCGCCACCGTCATCGTCAAAACCTGGCTGACCTGGAACAGCAATCTGCAGGCCATGCAGCAGCAGCTGAACCTGATAGGCGACATCTACCAGCAAACGCTGAAGAAGGCCATCTGGGACCTGGACCGCAGCGCGATTGAAGAACACCTGCACAGCAGCTTCCACGTGCAGTCGGTGGGCCAGGTCAGCATCAAGCTGATCAATCTGAACGCCGAATCGCAAAAGCCCTATGAGTCCGAAGCCTTCAAACTGGCCAAGCCCGGCTGGCACGATACCAGCTGGACGCCTAAGATCTTCTTCCTGCTCAAGCACCACGACACCACCACCAATACCACGGAAACCATAGGCAGCCTGGAAATCGAGGGCGACAGCCGGCTGCTTATCGCCGAACTCAAACGCGAGATCGTCAACATCATTCTCACCCAAACCATCTACTCCCTGATGCTGGCTGGCTTCCTGATGCTGATCTTCAACCGCTACGTCACCTCGCATATCCGCCAGATCGCCCAACACCTGGACCAGTTCTCGCCCGAAAGCTTGCATCGCCTGATCCGCCTGGACCGCAAGCACACCTATCACGACGAACTGGACAAGCTGGCCAGCGGCATCAACACCATGCAGCAGAATCTTTCCGATTATCTGCAGCAGAAAAACAAGTACGAAGAGGAGCTGGCGGCCCACCGCGACCACCTGAGCGAGCTGGTGCACCAACGCACCGCCGACCTGCACCAGGCCAATATCGCGTTGCAGCACTCGGCCGACACCCTGCGCCAGCTGGGCGACATCGGCAAGGCCCTGACGGCCAGCCTGGACAGCAAGGCAATCTGCCTGGCGCTTTACCAGCACCTGCGCGAGCTGATAGCCATCAGCGGTTTTTCCGTCGCCCTGCTCCAGGCCGACGCCCGCCGGTTGGAGTGGATCTATTGCATATACGATGGCCAGGAAGCGGACGCGCCGCCGCTGCCGCTGGACTGCCCCGATGACTTTCTGGCGCAATCCTTCCTCGGCGATTGCGAAATGCGCCTGCTCGATGCGGAAGACCTGGCGCGGCTGCACCTGCCGGGCTGCACCCCTCAGCCCGGCAGCCTGAAGCAGGGCGTGGTGCATCAGTTGATTGCCGGGCGCAAGCGCATCGGCATCGCCATGGGGCTCAGCCATCAGGACCATTCATTCCAGCAACGGGAGCTGGAGATTTTCCGCTCCATCGCGGCCTATGCCGCCATCGCGCTCAGCAATGCGCAGTCCTACGACCTGGTCAAGGCCGCGCGCCAACACGCCGACCAAGCCCTGCAAGATCTGCGGCAGACCCAAGGGCAATTGATACAGTCGGAAAAGATGGCGGTGCTGGGCCAGCTGGTCGCCGGCGTCGCTCATGAAATCAACACCCCCATCGGCGCCATCAAGTCCAGCGGCAACAACATCCTGGAGGCGCTGGAGCACGCCATGGACGAACTGCCGGACCTGCTGCTGCGGCTGGACGAGCCGCATCGGGCGCTGTTCAAGCGCTTGCTGGAAGGGGGCCGCGCGGCCAATACGGCCTTCAACAGCCGGGAAGAGCGCAGCCTGACCCGCCAGCTGGCCGAGCAGCTGGGGGAAATCGGCATCGACGACGCGCGCGGCAAGGCCGCCATGCTGGTCCAGCTGCGCGCGCAGGAGCGCTACCAAGACTTCCTGCCCCTGCTGCGCCATGCCGACAGCAATGCCATTTTGAACGCCGCATACAATATTTACTCGGTCACCATGAATGCCGCCAACATCAATATGGCCGTGGACCGCGTCGGGAAAATCATTTTTGCGCTAAAGAGCTTCTCCCGTTTCGACAATGAAGGGGAAATGGTGGAGGTTCCCCTCGCCGACGGCATTGAAACCGTATTGACTATTTATCAAAATAAAATCAAGCAAAACATCGAGCTGATCCGGGAATATCAGGACATCCCCCACATAAAATGCCAACCCGATCAGCTGAATCAAGTCTGGACCAATCTGATATCCAATGCCTTGCAAGCGATGAATTGCCAGGGAACGCTGCGCCTTGGCATTCAAAGCGATGGAAACTATGCCGTAGTATCGGTTTCAGACTCTGGCTGCGGCATTCCAGAAACCATAAAAGACCGCATATTCGATCCTTTTTTCACAACCAAGCCCAGAGGCGAAGGCACGGGACTGGGACTGGATATTGTCAAAAAAATCATTGAGCGCCACCAGGGGAAAATAGAATTCTCCAGCGACGTGGGGCAAGGCACGACTTTCAGGGTTTTCTTGCCTTATCGGCAGGAGGCAATATGAAAAAAGGCGTTATTTTGTGCGTGGACGACGAACCCAGCGTCCTCATCGCCCTGCGCGACCAGCTAAAAAAGCAATACCCGGCCTATCTGGTGGAAATCGCCGAAAGCGCGGAGGAGGGGCTGGATATTCTGGAGGAGATTTCCTCCGACGGCTGGATTCCACTGGTGATCATTTCCGACTTCATCATGCCCGGCATGAATGGCGATGCCTTCCTGACCCAAGCCAAGAAACTGTTTCCCCACATCATCACCGTCATCTTGTCGGGGCAAGGCAATGAGGCCACCATCCAGTCCGCGCTGGCCTCAGGCTCGGCCAATCACTTTTTCTCCAAGCCCTGGGATGCGGCGGACCTGATACGCTGCATAGACATCGAGCTGGAGACATTTTGGCAAAGGATGGGGAACAACGATGTCGAATGATCGACAAGACACCCGCTCATCCAAGCCGAAGGTCGTGCTCTGCGTCGATGACGACATCGCCGTGCTCAGCGCCCTGCGCAACACCCTGTCCCACCACTTCCACAACGAACTCGTGGTCGAGATCGCCGAAAGCGGCCAAGAAGCACTGGACCTGATCGAGGAGCTGCGCCGGGAAGACCTGCCGCTGACCATCATCCTGGCCGACTACATCATGCCCGGCATGAAAGGCGACGAGCTGCTGGTGCGCGTGCACGCCAACCAGCCTGCCGCCATCAAGATCATGCTGACCGGGCAAAGCGATATGCAGGGCGTCAAGCGCGCCATCAACGACGCCAACCTGTTCCGCTTCATGGAAAAGCCATGGCAGAACGAAGACCTGATCCTGACCCTGCAATCCGCGATCCGCGCCTATGCGCTGGACCAGGAGCTGCGCTCCTATATCGATAAGCTGCAAAAAATGAATGACGAGCTGGAAGAAATCGTCAGGGCGCGCACCCGGGAGCTGGAACAGAAAAATGAAGAGCTGAACCGGCTGGCCACCACGGATCGCCTGACCGGCCTGTACAACCGCCTGTTTCTGGAAAAAATGCTGCCGCACGAGTTTGCGGTGGCCAAGCGCTTCTCCAGCCCCTTCTCCTTCATCTTGCTGGACATCGACCACTTCAAGCAGGTCAATGACCGCCATGGCCACCAAACCGGCGACGAGGTGCTCAAGGCCATGGCCGAGATCATCCGCAACACCATACGCGCCTGCGACATCACCGTGCGCTGGGGCGGAGAAGAATTCCTCATCATTTGCAGCGACACCCATTTGCGCGGCGCGCGCGTGCTGGCGGAAAAACTGCGGCAAGCAGTGGAAAGCTACGACTTTCCCATCGTGGAGCGCTGCACCGCCAGTTTCGGCGTGGCGGCCTACCAGCAGCAGGACGACATCCACAGCATGATGGAGCGCGCCGATCAGGCGCTTTACGCGGCCAAGCATGCCGGTCGGAACCGGGTGGAGGGATGACGGCGCCGCGCGACCGGCAGCCGCGCCTGGCGCCGCCCTGGGCGGGCAATAGCGGAAAGGAGACGAGTCGGCATGGAGAACTGCCAGACAGGCGCCCGGCAAAAAAGCCGGCACGCTGCGCCGGCAATCAGGCGTCCGCGCGCGGTGGCGCCCAGCGCCGCCCCAGGGCAAAGCCCCAGATCGAGAGACGCATGATGAGAAGCTTCGCCCTATTGCTGCTTGTCATGCCGCTGTTTGCCGCGGCGGCCACCAGGGTGGACATCGCGCTGGAGGATGCCGACAACCGCCCGTTTGAATATCGGGACGATCTCGGCCGGCTAACCGGTTTCCACATTGAACTGATCCGGGCCGCCGCGCAGCGGCTGGATTGGGACCTCACATTCCTGGCCGTGCCCTGGGCGCGCGCCGAGGCCATGCTGGCCGACGGCAGGGTCAATGCGGTCAGCTATATGGCCGCGGCGGAAAAGCGCAAGGGCTACGCCATGTTCCTGCCCGGCAATCAGCTGCACTTGCAACAGATCGGCCTGTTCGGCATGGCGGAGCGGATCAAGCGCATGGCCATGCCCTCGGCTTTGCCCGACATCGCCAGGCAGTACCGCGTCGGCGCGGCCAAAAATTATTTCTACGGCGCGGAAATCAATACGCTGATCGACAAGGACAATGTGATCGACCATCACGCGCAGAACATCACGCAACTGATGCAGATGATGGCGGCCGGCCGTTACGACCTGGCGCTGGCCACCGCCGGCGCGCTGCAACAGCTGGAACATGAAAACGCCAAGCTGGCGACGCAAATCCGCAGGCTGCCGGGCATCGCCTTCGAACAGACCCCGATCTACCTCGCCTTCAGCAACAAGGGAAACAGCCCCAAACTGGCCGCCGATTTTGCCCGCGCCTACGCCGAACTGCGGCAGGGCGCGTATTACCGCCAGCTGGTGGCGAAATATCAGGTGGCCGACATGCTGCCCAACTTCCGCTGAACCCGATCAGGAAACGCCGCGGCGCTCATACACCGCCTGCGCCAGCGTGCCCAGGTCCACGTACTCCAGCTCGCCGCCGGCAGGCATGCCGCGCGCGATGCGGGTGAGCGTCAAACCGCGGCCCTTGAACAACTCGCTCAGCATATGGGCGGTGACCTCGCCCTCGGCGGTGAAATTGGTGGCGATCACGATCTCGCTCACTTGGCCATCCAGGGCGCGCGGCAGCAGCTTGTCCAGGTTCAGGTCCTTGGGACCGATATTGTCCAGCGGCGAAACCCGCCCCATCAGCACGAAATACAGGCCCTCGAAACATTTGGCCTGCTCCAGCATCATCAAGTCCGCCGGCATCTCCACGATGCACAGCTGATCCTGGCGGCGGCTGTCGTCGGCGCAGATGGCGCACAGTTCGGCCTCGCTGAAGGTGTTGCAGCGCTGGCAGTGCGTCAGCTGGTTCAGCGCCACGTCCAGCGCGCGCGCCAGTTTGTCGGCGCCCTTCTTGTCCCGCTGCAGCAGGTGGAAGGCCATGCGCTGGGCGGTTTTCGGCCCCACGCCAGGCAAGACTTTCAGGGCGGAGATCAATTGCTCCAGCGCGGGAGGATTTTTCATCCCAAAACCTCATACACCACGAAATCGTACGGATAAGAAATAGCTAGATCTCCGCCACGCCATCCACAAAGCCTCACGCAAAACAACAGGCACCGACCGTCCGATCGACGGCAGCCCACTCCGGCCCGGCCTTCATGTTCGTGTTTTGCGTGGATTTCGTGGCGGAAATGGCTTCAGCTTCTCAAGCGTTCGCGCGTCCCGCCTATTACGGGAGGCGCAGCCAGCGCCTGGATGTCGCGCCGAAGAAAAAGGCCCGTCGCCGGGCCCTGGGATCAGAACGGGAATTTCATCCCGGCCGGCAGATTCAGGCCGTTGGTGAAGCCGGACATGCGCTCCTGCGTGGTGGCCTCCACCTTGCGCACGGCGTCGTTGAAGGCCGCGGCGATCAGGTCTTCCAGCATTTCCTTGTCGTCCTTGGCGTCTTCCAGCACGCTGTCGTCGATGGCGACGCGCTTGACGTCGTGGGAGCAGGTCATCGTCACCTTGACCATGCCGGCGCCGGATTGGCCTTCCACTTCCACCTTGGCCAGTTCGTCCTGGGCCTTCTTCATGTTTTCCTGCATTTGCTGGGCCTGCTTCATCAGGCCGGCAATACCTGCTTTGCCGAACATCGCGGTCACTCCTGTACGGGTTGAATGGTCTCGATGAGCAGCGTGGCGCCGAACTCGCGCACCATCTGCTGCACCACCGGATCGTTTTGCAAACACTCGCGGGCGGCGGCCAACTGCTCCTGGCGCAAGCGGGCGCCGGTCATGGCCGGGGTTTCTATCCCCAGCTCCTCCACCGTCACCGCGAGTTCCACCGCGTGGCCGAAACGGTCGGCCAGCGCGGCTTTGAGTTTTTCCTGGTAGTCGCGTCCGCTCATGTGGCGGAAGCTCTCGGGCACCGCCAGCTCCAGCCGGCTCTGGCTCCAGTTCTTCAATACCGCATTATGCGCCAGCATGCGCGCCGCGCCGAGCTTGGCGCCCAACTCCGCCACCAGCCGCGGCCAGTCGCCGTCAAAGCAGTAGCTGACAGGCTCGTCTTCCAGCGGCGGTTGCATGGCGTAATCGGGCAAGCCATCCTCGTCCTGCTGCCAGGGCGTATCGACGATCTCCTCGTCGTCGCGCTCGTCGGCCTCCTCTACCGGCGAAGGCACGGCTGCGCGGGGCGAGGACGGCGCGGTTCCGGGCTGGGGAGCCGCCGGCGCGGGCGCGGGCTGAACCTGAGCGACGGCTTGCGGCCTAGGGGCGGGCTCGGGCTCGGGCTCTGCCGGGGCCGCGGCCTCATCCGGCTCGGCGCGCGGCGCGGTCTTGGCCTGATTGCCAAGACCGGCGGCCTGCAAGGCGCGCGCTGCCGGAGACAGGCCCCGCTCCGCCGGCAGCGACACGCTGGCCGCGGCCATGGCGGAAGCCGCCGCCGGACGCGGCTGGCTGGGCGCGGCCGGGCGCGTAGGCGCGGCGCTTTCCGCCGGCGCGTTGACCGGATGGAAGGCCAGCATGCGCAGCAAGGTCATATTGAAGCCGGCGTGCTCATCCGGCGCCAGGGCCAAGTCCTTGCGGCCGTGGATGGCGATTTGATAGTAAAGCTGCACGTCCTGCGGCGCGATGGCGTCGGCCAGCGCAAAGATGGCCTCGCGCTCCGGCTCGTCGTCGGCCAGCGCCGCAGGCACGGTCTGCGCCAGCGCCAGTTGCTGCAGCAGCACGGCCAGTTCCGCCAAGGCGGCGTCGAAGCTGATGCCGCGTTCAGCCAGCTTGTCGGCCTCGGCCATCAGCAAGGGGCCGTCGGCCGCGGCCAGGGCCTGCAGCAGAGAAAACAGGTAGCGGCGGTCCACCGCGCCCAGCATGGCGCGCACGCCGTCTTCCTTGACTTCGCCCATGCCGTAGGCGATAGCCTGATCCAGCAAGGACTGCGCGTCCCGCATCGAACCCGAGGCGGCGCGGCCCAGCAGCGCCAGCGCCGGCGCCTCGTAATGGATGCCTTCCACGTCCAGCATGTGGGCCAGATGGCTGGACACCTGCTGCGGCGTCATATTGCGCAGGGAAAACTGCAGGCAGCGGCTCAGCACCGTCACCGGCACTTTCTGCGGATCGGTGGTGGCCAGGATGAACTTGACGTGGCCGGGCGGCTCCTCCAGCGTCTTCAGCATCGCATTGAAGGCGCTCTTGGACAGCATGTGCACTTCGTCGATGATGTAGACCTTGAAGCGGCCCATGGTCGGCGCGTACTGCGCGTTTTCCAGCACTTCGCGGATATTGTCGATGCCGGTGTTGGACGCGGCGTCGATCTCCAGCAGGTCCACATAGCGGCCGGCGTCGATCTGGCGGCAGGCCTGGCATTCGCCGCAAGGCTCCGCCGTGGTGCCGGTTTCGCAGTTCAGGCTCTTGGCCAGAATGCGGGCGATAGTGGTCTTGCCCACCCCCCGGGTGCCGGTCAGCAGGTAGGCGTGATGGAGCCGCTGCTCTTTGAGGGCGTTGGACAGGGCGCGGACCACATGCTCCTGGCCGACCAGGTCGGCGAAGCGCTTGGGACGCCACTTGCGGGCAAGGACTTGATAGCTCATGGGGGCGGATTTTAATGGCAATTGCCGCGCAAGGCGACAGGTTTCGCCGGCGCGGCCACGGAGGCGGCGCCGGCTGGCATCGGAAACGCAGCGGGCTTATCGGGCTGCGGAGGCCGGCCCGGCCTGCTGGGCCAGTTGGGCGTAATAGCGCGAGCGCAGCTGGTCGGCGATTTCCTGCACCGCCTTGGCGTACAAGGCGCTGCGGTTATAGCGGGTGATGGCGTAGAAATTGTTCAGGCCCAGCCAGTACTCAGTGACGCCGGGCGCGCTCTCCAGCGAAAACAGCACCGCCGGCACGTCGTCCGCCAGCGGCGCCTGCGGCGCCACGCCCATCTGGCGCAGCTCGCCCACCGTGTAATGCAGCTTGAATTTATCGGCCAGTAGCTGGTCGATCTGCGGCCCCGCCACCACGCTGGCCGGCACCACCACGTCATCGCCGTGCCGCCAGCCGTGCAGCTGGAAGTAATTGGCCACGCTGCCGATGGCGTCATGCGGATTGTTCCAGATGTCGCGATGGCCGTTGCCGTCGAAATCCACCGCCCACTTGCGGTAGCTGGACGGCATGAACTGCGGCAGCCCCATGGCGCCGGCGTAGGAGCCCTTCAGCGTCAGCGGGTCTTTGCCTTCCTCCTTGGCCAAGAGCAGGAACTGGGTCAGCTCCCCGCGGAAGTACTGGGCGCGGCGCGGGTAGTCGAAGCCTATGGTGGACAGCGAATCCACCAGGCGGAAGCTGCCGGTGTTGCGGCCGTAATGTGTTTCCACGCCCAGGATGGCGACGATCAGCTCAGGCGCCACGCCATACTGGCGCTCAGCGCGCGCCAGCGCGTCGGCATTGGCCTGCCAGAAGGCCACGCCGTCGGCGATCAGCCTGTCGTTGACGGTGGAGGCGCGGAACTGGTACCACGGCCTCGAGGTGGACGGCCGATCCAGGATGCGGATGATATTGGGCTTGATTTCGACATGGGCGAACACCGCCTCCAGCTCCGGCCGGTTGAATTGGCCGCTGGCCACTTGCTCGTCTATGTAGCGCTGCACGTCGGGACGGGCCAGGAAGGCGGAGTCCGCCCAGGCCGGGAGAGAGACGAAGGCGGCGGCGGCCAGGGCGGCCAGTTTGTGCATGGTTTTCATTATTCTGCTCTTTATCGGATTCGAGTCTGTCGTGTTTAGGGCGAAGGCGCGCATCAGTCACGGAAGGACAAGGCATTGCTGACCAGGCGCGCGGTGATGTCGACGATGGAAATCACGCGCTCGTAGGCCATGCGCGTGGGACCGACCACGCCCAGCGTGCCCACTACCTGGCCGTTGATGCAATACGGCGCCGTCACCACCGAGCATTCGTCCAGCGTCACCACGCCAGACTCCTCGCCGATGAAAATGTTCACGCCGCTCGCGTCACGGCCCTGGGCCAGCAGCTTCAACAGTTCGGTCTTGCGCTCGAACACGCCGAACAACTCCCTCAGACGCGACAGGTCGTCCGACAAATCATTCACCTGCAACAGCCGCGAGCGGCCGCTGACCACCACATCCTCGCTGCTTTGGCTCAAGGTCTGCTGCCCCAGCTTCACCGCCGCGGCCATCAGCTCCGCGATATCGCCCTGCAGCTGCGCAAGCTCGCCCTCCACCCGCTGGGCGACGGCGCCGAGGCCCTGCCCGGCGTAGTGCTGATTGATGAAATTGCCGGCTTCGATCAGCTCGCTCTGGGTGTAGTCGCGCTCGGTCAGCAGCAGGTGATTCTGCACATCGCCGTCCAGCGTCACCAGGATCATCAGCACCCGCCGCTCGGACAGGCGCAGGAATTCGATCTGGCGGAAGGCGACGTCGCTGCGCTGCGGCGTCAGCACCACCCCGGCAAAGCTGGTCAACTCCGACAACAGCGACGACGCCGCCTGCACGATGCGCTGCGGGCTATCCGGCTGCAGGCTGTGCTCCAGCTCGTGGAGGGACACGTCATCCAGCGGGCGTATGGTCAGCAGTCGGTCGACGAACAGCCGATAGCCGCGCGCGGTGGGCACGCGGCCGGCCGAGGTGTGCGGCGAGGCGATCAGCCCCATGTCTTCCAGATCGGCAAGCACATTGCGCACGGAGGCCGAAGACAACTCCACGCCCGGCAGCAGCGACAGGGTCTTGGAGGCGACCGGCTGACCATCCGCGATATAGCGCTCGATCAGGATCTTGAGCAGATGTTGGGCGCGTTCGTTCATCATGCCTCCATTGTACACATCCTGCACCGCGCCAAAAGAGGCGCGGCGCGGCTTTGCGCGTCCGGCATGAAAACGGCGGGCAGCAAGCTGCTGTTCGCCCACTGGTTTTCTGCGATAATCGCCCCATTATTGGTCCGACCAACCCCATTTGGAGACAGCATGGCTTCCGAAGACAAGAGCAAGGCCTTGGCCGCCGCCCTCGCCCAGATTGAAAAGCAGTTCGGCAAGGGCTCGATCATGCGCATGAGCGACAACCAGATCACCGAAAACCTGCAAGTGATCTCCACCGGTTCGCTGACCCTGGACCTGGCGCTGGGCGTCGGCGGCCTGCCGCGCGGCCGCGTGGTCGAAATCTACGGCCCGGAATCGTCCGGTAAAACCACCCTGTGTCTGCAGGCCGTGGCTGAAGCGCAAAAACTGGGCGGCACCTGCGCCTACATCGACGCCGAAAACGCGCTGGACCCGGTCTACGCGCAAAAGCTGGGCGTCAACGTCGAAGACTTGCTGATCTCGCAGCCGGACACCGGCGAGCAGGCGCTGGAAATCTGTGACATGCTGGTGCGCTCCAGCGGCGTGGACGTGATCGTGGTGGACTCCGTCGCCGCCCTGGTGCCCAAGGCGGAAATCGAAGGCGAGATGGGCGACAGCCACGTCGGCCTGCAGGCCCGTTTGATGAGCCAGGCGCTGCGCAAGCTGACCGGCAACATCAAGCGCACCAACACCCTGGTGATCTTCATCAACCAGATCCGCATGAAGATCGGCGTGATGTTCGGCAACCCGGAAACCACCACCGGCGGCAATGCGCTGAAGTTCTACGCCTCCGTGCGCCTGGACATCCGCCGCACCGGCGGCATCAAGAAGGGCGAGGAAGTGATCGGCAACGACACCCGCGTCAAAGTGGTGAAGAACAAGGTCTCCCCGCCGTTCCGCCAAGCCGATTTCGAAATCCTGTACGGCGAGGGCATCTCGCGCCAGGGCGAAATCATCGAGCTGGGCGTCAAGCACGGCTTCATCGACAAGTCCGGCGCCTGGTACGCCTACAACGGCCAGAAGATCGGCCAGGGCAAGGACAACACCCGCGAATGGCTGAAGGCCAACCCGGCCATCGCCGACGAAATCGAGCGCAAGATCCGCGAAGCGGTGGGCGTGAAGATCGAAATCAATGAAAACCAGGGCGACGAAGAGTTCGCCGACGACGCCTTCGACGCCTGATGGCGGAACAGGGCAAAAGCCTGAAGGCGCGAGCCGTCGAACTATTGTCCCGCCGGGAATACTCTCGGCGGGAGCTGGTTCGGCGGCTCGCGCCTTTTGCCGACAGCGCCGAGCAGCTGGAAAGCGTGCTGGACGAGCTGGCCGCCGCCAACTGGCAGTCCGACGACCGCTTCGCCCAGCAATACGCGGCGAGCAAGGGCGCCAAATTCGGCAGCCGGCGGCTATCTCAGGAAATGCGCCAACGCGGCGTGGACGATGACACCATACGCCAGGCCCTGGCCGGCCGGGACGATCTGGCCAGCGCGCGCGAACAGTGGCGCAAGAAATTCGGCCGCCCGCCCGCCGACGCGGCGGAGAAGGCCAAGCAATACCGCTTCCTGGCGCAGCGCGGCTTTCCCGCCGACGTGATCCGCCAGGTGATAACCGGCGGCGCCGACGACGACATCTACGAGGACTGAAGCCATGGCCACGCGCAGCATCGCCACCGCGATCGACATCGCCGCCGGACCCGAACAGGTCTGGCAAGTGCTGACCGACTGGCCGCGCTACCCGGAATGGAATCCCTTCATCGTCGGCCTGCATGGCCGCCGCGAGACGGGCGCCAGCCTCGTGGCCACTCTCCATCCGCCCGGCGGGCGACGCCTGACTTTCCGCCCGCGGCTGACTGCGTTCAACACCGGCCAACAGCTGCGCTGGCGAGGCAAGCTATTGCTGCCGGGGCTGTTCGACGGCGAGCACCACTTCCGCTTGGAAGCGCTGGAAAACGGCCATACCCGCCTTCATCACGGCGAGGATTTTTCCGGTCTGCTGTTGCCGCTTTTCGGCCAAAAACTGCAAACAGCCACCCGTCAGGGTTTCCTGGCCATGAATGAGGCGCTGAAACAGCGCTGCGAAGCGCTTGCCAGCCAGGCCCCGGCTTGACACAATCGTCGGATTCGTCCCGGCATGGCGCCCGGACCAGATTTGGAAAATTGACCCAAAATCATGAAAACTTCTGAAATTCGCAAGAAATTCCTGGATTTCTTCGCCTCCAAAGGCCACCAGGTCGTACCCTCCAGCAGCCTGATTCCGGGCAATGACCCGACGCTGATGTTCACCGTCGCCGGCATGGTGCAGTTCAAGGACGTGTTCCTGGGCTTCGAGAAGCGCGACTACACCCGCGCCACCACCAGCCAGAAATGCCTGCGCGCGGGCGGCAAGCACAACGATCTGGAAAACGTCGGCTATACCGCGCGCCACCATACCTTCTTTGAAATGCTGGGCAACTTCAGCTTCGGCGACTACTTCAAGCGCGACGCCATCACCTTCGCCTGGGAATTCCTGACCGGCGAGCAATGGCTGGCCTTGCCCAAAGACAAGCTGATGGTGACGGTGTACGCCTCCGACGACGAAGCCTACGACATCTGGCACAAGACCGTCGGCGTGCCGGCCGACAAGATCGTCCGCATCGGCGACAACAAGGGCGCGCCCTACGCGTCCGACAACTTCTGGACCATGGGCGACACCGGCCCCTGCGGCCCGTGCACCGAGATCTTCTACGACCACGGCCCGTCCGTCGCCGGCGGCCCTCCGGGCAGCCCGGACGAAGACGGCGACCGCTTCATGGAGATCTGGAACAACGTCTTCATGCAGTTCAACCGCGACGAAGCCGGCGTGCTGCACCCGCTGCCCAAGCCCTCGGTCGACACCGGCATGGGCCTGGAGCGCCTGTCCACCGTGCTGCAGCACGTGAAGTCCAACTACGAAACCGACGCGCTGGCCTGCCTGGTGCGCGCCGCCGCCCGCGAAACCGGCGTGGAATACAGCCAGGACGTGCCGTCGCTGAAAGTGATCGCCGACCACATCCGCGCCTGTTCCTTCATGATCGCCGACGGCATCCTGCCGTCCAACGAAGGCCGCGGCTATGTATTGCGCCGCATCGCCCGCCGCGCCATCCGCCACGGCTACAAGCTGGGCCAGAAGGGTCTGTTCTTCCACAAGATCGTGGCCGACCTGGCCGCCGAGATGGGCGAAGCCTATCCGGACCTGCTGGAAAAACAGGCCCAGATCGAAGACGCCATCCGCGCCGAGGAAATCAAGTTCGCCGAAACGCTGGAAAACGGCATGGCCCTGGTGGACGCCGCGCTGGAAGGCGGCAAGACCGCGCTGGACGGCGACACCATCTTCAAGCTGTACGACACCTTCGGCTTCCCGGTGGACCTGACCGCCGACATCTGCCGCGAGCGCGGCATCCACGCCGACCTGGAAGGCTTCGAGCGTGCGATGGAGGCCCAGCGCGAGCGCGGCCGCGCCGGCTCCAACTTCAAGATGAGCGGCAAGCTCAGCTACAGCGGCGACGACACCCGCTTCCACGGCTACGACAAGTCCAGCGTGGAAGCCAAGGTGCTGGCGCTGTACAAGGGTACCGAGCCGGTTGAATCGCTGGCGGCCGGCGACGAAGGCATCGTGGTGCTGGACAACACCGCCTTCTACGCCGAGGGCGGCGGCCAGGTGGGCGACGTGGGCGAAATCTCCGCCACCGGCGGCCTGGACGCGCTGTTCGACGTGGCCGACACCCAGAAAATCCAGGGCGCGGTCTTCGGCCACAAGGGCCGGCTTGCCCGCGGCGCGCTGAAGGTGGGCGACGCGGTCACCGCCACCATCGACCTGCATCAACGCCTGGCCAGCGCCCGCAACCACTCCGCCACCCACCTGCTGCACGCGGCGCTGCGCCATGTGCTGGGCAGCCATGTGGCGCAGAAGGGTTCGCTGGTCAACCCGGAACGCACCCGCTTCGACTTCGCCCACGGCGAAGCCGTGACGGCTGAGCAGATCGCCGAGCTGGAACGCGTGGTCAACCACGTCATCGCCGCCAACTACGAGGTCAAGGCCGAGCTGATGAGCATGGCCGACGCGCAGAAGTCCGGCGCCATGATGCTGTTCGGCGAAAAATACGGCGAAGAAGTGCGCGTGCTGACCATGGGCGACTTCTCCGCCGAGCTGTGCGGCGGCACCCACGTCAAGCGCACCGGCGACATCGGCCTGTTCAAGATCGTGGCCGAAGGCGGCGTGGCCGCCGGCGTGCGCCGCATCGAAGCCGTGACCGGCGAAGGCGCGCTGGCTTATATCCAGGCCCAGGACGCGCTGATCAAGGAAGCCGCCGGCGCGCTGAAGGCGCAGACCAGCGAGGAAGTGCTGGCCAAGATCGCCGCGCTGCAGGACAACGCCAAAGCGCTGGAAAAAGAGCTGGCCAAGCTGAAGGGCCAGCTGGCCGCCTCCGCCGGCGACAGCCTGGCCGACAGCGCCGCCGTCATCAACGGCGTCAAAGTGCTGGCCGCCGAACTGCCGGGCGCCGACAACACCGCGCTGCGCGAAACGCTGGACAAGCTGAAGGACAAACTGGGTTCCGCCGCCATCGTGCTGGCCGCCAAGGGCGACGGCAAGGTGGCGCTGGTGGCCGGCGTCACCGCCGACCTGACCGGCAAGGTCAAGGCCGGCGAGCTGGTCAACTTCGTCGCCCAGCAAGTGGGCGGCAAGGGCGGCGGCCGGCCGGACATGGCCCAGGCCGGCGGCACCCAGCCGGAAAACCTGGACGCCGCGCTCGCGGGCGTGGAAGCCTGGGTAGCCGGCAAGCTGTAAGCCGCGTCGCCCAGTCCTGATCAAAACGGCCGCATGACTATCATGCGGCCGTTTTTCATTCGGTAATAATCGCGGACCAGAATAAGCCGGTCCAAACTTGGGAGCTCGCCATGGATGCCACGGAATTCCGCCTCGCCGACTGGGACGACCTGCCGGCTGTCTGCCAACTGATCCAGCAGGCCTTCGGCCCGCTGGCCGAGTCCCTGCCCAGCCGCCCCACCGCCCTGGACGAAACCGTCGCCAGCCTGACCGGCCACCTGGCCAGCGGCAGCCAGCTCTTCCTGGCCTCACAGGCGCGACGGCTGGATGCCTGCCTGCTGGTCCTGCCGCCCGACGACGGCTGCGCCGAGATCAAGCGGGTCTGCACCCATCCGGACCGCCAGGGCCTGGGCCTGGGCTCTGCCCTGCTCCGCCATGCCGAAGCGCAGCTGCGCGCGCAAGGCGTGATAGATCTGCGCCTGGCCACGCGCCGCCGTCTGCCCGACAACCTGGCCTTCTATCAGCGCCTGGGTTACGTGGAGCTTGAACGCCAGCCCTATGCCGATGCCGTCGACGACGAGCGCGTGCTGATGGGCAAGCGCATCGCCGCCATGTAAGCATTGCGCCTTTTTTGAAACTCACGGCTGTAAGTTTGTTTCACATCAAGCCATAAGAAATCAGGGTTCAGTAATATACCCCTGCTTCTTATGGCTTCTCCTTTGTTGTTTGCTTTGACGTCCCCGGGCTTCTCCCGGGGCTTTTTTTTTGCTTGCGCGCCGGCAGCACGCTTATATTGGAACCATAAATCCATGCCGGGAGACGCCATGCGCCTGCCTCTGCTTGCCATGCTCGCCTGCTGCTGCCAGTTGCTGACAGCCCAGGCCGACCAGCCCATGCCGGAACTCAATGCGCTGACAGAAAACCTCCCGCCCCTCAGCTATGAGCAAAATGGCGACTACAAGGGGTTTTCCAACGAGCTGCTGCAGATGATGCTGCGCGAGAGCGGACTGCGCGCCACCATTCAAATCAAGCCCTGGAGCCGAGCGCTGCACGAGGCGCAGCAGACGCCCAATTCCGTGCTCTACCTGACGGTGCGCACGCCGGAGCGGGAGGGCTTGTTCAAATGGGTGGGACCGGCGCTGCCGCTGCCCATCGAGATGTTCCGGCTCAGCGGCTCGCGCAGCGCGCCCTTCACGTCCATAGATCAGGCCAGGCATGCGCTGATCGCCGTGCCGCGCGATACGCCGGGACAGAAAATGATGGAAAACCGGGGCTTCTCGGACAACCGCAATCTGGTGCTGACCAACGACGAGGCTTTGTCCGTCAAGCTGCTGTACGCGCATCGGGTCCAATACACGGTTGGCGTGGCCATGTTCCAACGCTACGCCGCGCATCTGCAGGGGCTGGACCCAGAGCGGCTGGAGTCGGTGTTGACGCTGGACGACAGCACGCAGTTCTACTTTGCCCTGCAAAAAGACAGCAACCCCGAATACATCGCCCGCCTGCAGGCGGCTTTGGACAAGCTGAAACAGGATGGGCGCTACGCCGCGCTGCTGAAGCGCTACACCCACCCCACCAGCCAGAACTAGAACACCAGCTTGCCGCCCACCAAGGCCAGCATCACGGCCAGCGCCGGGCGCAACCAGTGCTCCGCCAGCTTGCCCGTCAGCTTGCTGCCCAGCCAGATGCCAGGCAGGGAGCCGCTTAGCAGCTTCAGCAGCAGCACCCAGTCCAGATGGCCCATGCTGGCGTGGCCCAAGCCTGCCACCAGCGTCAAGGGCACGGCATGGGCGATCTCGGTGCCCACCAGGCGGGAAGTAGACAAGGCCGGATACAGCATGAACAAGGCCAGCGTGCCCAAGGCGCCGGCGCCGATGGAGCTCAGGGTGACCAGCACGCCAAGGAGCGCGCCCACCAAGATGGTGGGCCAGCTGCGGCCGTCTGCGCCCAGTTTGGCCACATGCCGTCCGCCCACCTTCAGCAGCCAGGGCTTGCACAGGATGGCTGCAGCCGTCAGCAACAAGGCCAGGCCCAGCACGGAACGAAAGACTTCATCCATGACTTTGGGCGGAACCTGCAGCCAGGACAGCAAGCCCAGAGTCAGCAAGGCGGCCGGCACGCTGCCAAACGCCAGGCGCAGCGTGATGCGCCAGTCGATGTGGTTTTGCTTGTGGTGCGCCACCACGCCGCCTGCCTTGGTCAGGGCGGCATACATCAGGTCGGTGCCGACCGCGGTGGCCGGCGAAACGCCAAACCACAGCAGGATGGGCGTCATCAGCGATCCGCCGCCCACGCCGGTCAGCCCGACGATGAAGCCGACCGCCAAGCCAGCCACCGTATATCCCAAATCCATAGCCATCCCCATTTATCCTGCTAGATCACCCAGATGCTACGCGCTTTGCTTATAACAATTTAGATCCTTTTGATACAACAATATATCACTGAAACATAAGCCATTTTTACCGGAGAAGTTTCACCACACCATCACGGCAACGTAACAAGCCTGGCCTATGTTTGAACCGGAACCAACGACAAAGGACGCCACAATCGCCCTCTGATTTACATCCAAGTGCTTTACAAATCGAACAAATCGCGTCAACTTGATACCGTCAGGGCGCAGCCCGACCCGTTAGCGGCCCATCCGCCCGCTGTCGCCAGGATCGCCCTGAGAAGTCCACGTTTCGAGATCGAAAGGTGCAGGATGATTTCTCGTATCCCCCTGAGCGTTCGCAGAAAACAAGCCCGTGACCAACACGAAAGTTTCCTCTACGCGGTTGCCAAACCGCAGCTGAGCGAAGGCGAGAAGTCTCGCCAGCAAAAAGTGCGGCAGCGCGCGCATGACCGTGATGATGCCCGCTTCCTGGCAGATCGCTGCGACGATTTGTTCTGAATCCCGATAGGGGGCTCTGCCCCCTGCTCCTCCCACGCTCGGCATCCCGCCTGAGCGCAGCCCCGCATCGACATTCTCTTTTCCCCGCCAGCGGCGACAGCCAAGCATGGCTCGCTCCGCGCCTATCTTGTAAATAAAAATCCAAAATCGTCTTCCCATGCGTACTTTCCAAAGAAAAAGCGCTACGGCAGATCATTTTTATACCTTCTTTACATCCCTCCCTCCGCTTTTATCAGGTTTTTGACGTCCGATTGCGTACCTTCCACATCGCACATTACGCATGGAGATTTTCACTATGGACTGGCTTTATCTGGGCTTGGTCGCGCTGTTCGGCGCATTGACCTGGCTGTTGATCGCAGCCTGTGACCGACTGGGAGGCAAACAATGAGTGTTTGGTACCTGATCAGCGCCGCGCTGGCGCTCGGACTGTTCGTCTATCTGATCTACGCATTGGTCAAACCGGAGAATTTCTAATCATGTCTACACCCGCCATGCTCCAACTGGGGCTGTTCCTGGTCGTGCTGATCGCGCTGGCCTGGCCTCTAGGCGCGTACATGACGCGCATCATGCAGGGGGACAACGTCGGTCCGGCGCGTTTCTTCGCGCCGCTGGAGCGCGCCTTCTACCGCCTGGCCGGCATCAAGCAAGATGAGGAAATGGGCTGGCGCGGCTATACCGTCGCGCTGATTCTGTTCAACGTGCTCGGCGTCATCGCCGTCTACGCGCTGCAACGCCTGCAAGGGGCGCTGCCGTTCAACCCGCAGGCCATGGCCGCGGTGAGCTCGGACTCCTCATTTAATACCGCCATTTCCTTCGTCACCAACACCAACTGGCAAGGCTACGGCGGCGAAACCACGATGAGCTACCTGACCCAGATGCTGGGTCTGACCGTGCAGAACTTCCTGTCCGCCGCCACCGGCGCCGCCGTGGTCATCGCGCTGATCCGCGGCTTCGCCCGCCACAGCAGCGCCAAGATCGGCAACTTCTGGGTGGACGTCACCCGCTTGACCTTGTACGTGCTGCTGCCGCTGGCCGTGGTGTTCGCGCTGGCATTCACCCAGCAAGGCGCCATCCAGAACCTGTCCTCCTACCAAGACGTGCACACGCTGGAAGCGACCAAGTATCAGCAGCCCAAGGTGGATGCCAAGGGCAATCCGGTGACCGGCAAGGACGGCAAGCCGGTGATGGAAGACAAGACCACCCAGACGCAAACCCTGCCCATGGGCCCGGTGGCCTCGCAGGAAGCCATCAAGATGCTGGGCACCAACGGCGGCGGCTTCTTCAACGCCAACTCCGCCCATCCGTATGAGAACCCGACACCGCTGTCCAACTTCCTGCAGGAGATCGCGATCTTCCTGATCCCGGCCGCGCTGTGCTTCCTGTTTGGCCGCATGGTGGGCGACCGCCGCCAGGGCTGGGCCATTCTCGCCGCGATGACCATCCTGTTCGCCACCGCGGTAACCGTGGTGACCCGCGCCGAGCAAGCCGGCGTGCCGCAATACAAGGCCCTGCACCTGGACCAGAAAGCCAGCAGCCTGCAATCCGGCGGCAATATGGAAGGCAAGGAAGTGCGCTTCGGCATCATCGACACCTCGCTGTTCATCGCCGTGACCACTTCCGCCTCCTGCGGCGCGGTCAACGCCATGCACGACTCGCTGACCCCGATCGGCGGCATGGTGCCGATCTTCCTGATGCAGCTGGGCGAAGTGGTGTTCGGCGGCGTCGGCTCCGGCCTGTACGGCATGCTGATCTTCGCCATCCTGGCGGTGTTCATCGCCGGTCTGATGGTGGGCCGCACCCCGGAATACCTGGGCAAGAAGATTGAAACCTACGAGATGAAGATGACCGCGATCACCATCCTGGTGACCCCGACCCTGGTGCTGGCGCTGACCGCCATCGCCGTGAGCGTAGGCGCGGGCAAGGCCGGCATCCTCAATCCGGGCGCGCACGGCTTCAGCGAAATCCTGTACGCCTTCACCTCGGCCGCCAACAACAACGGCAGCGCCTTCGCCGGCCTGTCCGCCAACACGCCGTTCTACAACATCATGACCGGCCTGGCCATGTTCTTCGGCCGCTTCTTCATGATCGTGCCCATTCTGGCTATCGCCGGTTCGCTGGCCGCCAAGAAACGCCTGGCCGTCACCGGCGGCACCCTGCCCACCCATGGCCCGCTGTTCGTGGTGTTGCTGATCGGCACCGTGCTGCTGGTGGGCGCGCTGAATTATGTTCCGGCCCTGGCACTGGGTCCGGTGGTTGAGCATCTGCAGATGATCGCCGCCCGCTAAGCGCCCGTCAGTCAAGGAAACTCGATATGAACGACAAGAATCATTCCAATATGCTGGCAGCCGACCCGACGGTCGGCGGCCACAAGAGCGCGAGCAAGTCCATGCTGGACCCGACGCTGGTGAAGCCGGCCATCGTCGACTCGTTCAAGAAGCTGTCGCCGCGCACCCAGTGGCGCAACCCGGTGATGTTCGTGGTTTACGTGGGCAGCATCCTGACCACCGGCCTGTGGCTGCAGTCGCTGAGCGGACACGGCGAAGCCTCCTCCGGCTTTATCCTGGCGGTGGCGCTGTGGCTGTGGTTCACCGTGCTGTTCGCCAACTTCGCCGAGGCGCTGGCCGAAGGCCGCAGCAAGGCCCAGGCCGCCAGCCTGCGCTCCGCCAAGAAGAACGTGGTGGCCAAGAAACTGGCCGGCGGCAATCACGGCGCGGCCAAGAGCATCGTCGACGGCACCAGCCTGCGCAAGGGCGACTTCGTGCTGGTGGAAGCCGGCGACGTGATCCCGGTGGACGGCGAAGTGGTGGAAGGCGTGGCCTCGGTCGACGAATCCGCCATCACTGGCGAATCCGCGCCGGTGATACGCGAGTCCGGCGGCGACTTCTCCTCCGTCACCGGCGGCACCCGCGTGCTGTCCGACTGGATCGTGGTGAAAATCACCGTCAATCCGGGCGAAACCTTCCTCGACCGCATGATCGCGATGGTGGAAGGCGCCAAGCGCCAGAAGACGCCGAACGAGATCGCGTTGACCATCTTGCTGGTGGCGCTGACCATCGTGTTCCTGATTGTGACCGTCACCCTGCTGCCCTTCTCCTTGTTCAGTGTGGAAGCGGCCAAGGCCGGCAGCCCGATCAGCATCACCACCCTAGTGGCCCTGCTGGTCTGCCTGATCCCCACCACCATCGGCGGCCTGTTGTCCGCCATCGGCGTGGCCGGCATGAGCCGCATGATGGGCGCCAATGTGATCGCCACCTCTGGCCGCGCGGTGGAAGCCGCCGGCGACGTGGACGTGCTGTTGCTGGACAAGACCGGCACCATCACCCTGGGCAACCGCCAAGCGTCGGCCTTCATTCCGGCGCCGGGCGTGTCGGAGAAAGACCTGGCCGACGCCGCCCAGCTCGCCTCCCTGGCCGATGAAACGCCGGAAGGCCGCAGCGTGGTGGTGCTGGCCAAGCAGAAATTCAATCTGCGCGAGCGCCAACTGGCCAGCCATGAAGCCGCGTTCATCCCGTTCACCGCGCAAACGCGCATGTCCGGCATAGACTACGACGGCCGCCAGATCCGCAAGGGCGCCATCGACGCCATCCGCCGCCACATCGCCGAACAGGGCGGCCAGTTCCCGGACGCGCTGGCGAAAAGCGCCGAGGAAGTGGCCCGTCGCGGCTCCACCCCGCTGCTGGTGGCCGAAGGCAAGCGCGCCCTGGGCGTGATCGAGCTGAAGGACATCGTCAAGGGCGGCATCAAGGAACGCTTCGCCGAGCTGCGCCAAATGGGCATCAAGACAGTGATGATCACCGGCGACAACCCGCTGACTGCGGCCGCCATCGCCGCGGAAGCCGGCGTGGACGACTTCCTGGCCGAAGCGACGCCGGAAGCCAAGCTCAAGCTGATCCGCAGCCATCAGGCGGAAGGCAAGCTGGTGGCGATGACCGGCGACGGCACCAACGACGCCCCCGCGCTGGCCCAAGCCGACGTGGCGGTGGCGATGAACACCGGCACCCAGGCGGCCAAGGAAGCCGGCAATATGGTGGACTTGGACTCCAACCCCACCAAGCTGATCGAAATCGTGGAGATCGGCAAGCAGATGCTGATGACGCGCGGCTCGCTGACCACCTTCTCCATCGCCAACGACGTGGCCAAGTACTTCGCCATCATCCCGGCGGCGTTCGCCAGCACTTACCCGCAGCTGAACGCGCTGAACGTGATGGGCCTGAACAGCCCGGCCTCCGCCATCCTGTCCGCTGTGATCTTCAACGCCGTCATCATCGTGTTCCTGATCCCGCTGGCGCTGAAGGGCGTGAAGTACCACGCCAAGAGCGCGGCCGAACTGCTGCGCGGCAATCTGCTGGTCTACGGCCTGGGCGGCCTCTTGGTTCCGTTCGCCGGCATCAAGGTAATTGACCTGACGCTGGGCGCGCTGGGTCTGGTGTAACAGGCTAACCAGGTTCCCGGACCGGTTCCGGGGCATCCCCCCGGCATGCCGGGAACCGGGCGAAGGCGGGCCCGCCGCGCAAGCAAGCGGCGCGGGCCCCTCGCCAAGAGAATGGAAAGGATTATCGTGAAAGTCATACGTCCCCTGCTGGTGATCTTCGGCGGCCTGTCGCTGCTCACCGGCCTGGCCTACCCGCTGGCCACCACCGGCATCGCCCAGGCGGTGTTCCCAGCGCAAGCCAACGGCAGCCTGATCACCCAAGACGGCAAAGTGGTGGGTTCGCGCCTGATCGGCCAGAACTTCAGCGGCGAACGGTACTTCTGGGGCCGTCCGTCGGCCACCAGCCCGATGCCGTACAATGCCGGCAGCTCCGGCGGCTCCAATCTGGGTCCGACCAACAAGGCCCAGCTGGACGCAGTCAAGGGCAATGTCGACAATCTGCGCAAGGCGCACCCGACCCAGACCGGCCTGGTGCCGGTGGATCTGGCCACCGCCTCCGCCAGCGGCCTGGACCCCGACATTTCCGTGGCCGCCGCCTACTACCAAGTTGACCGCGTGGCCGCCGCGCGTAAACTGCCGGCAAGCACGGTGCGCCAGCTGGTGGACAGCCATATCACAGGCGAAACCTTCGGCCTGCTCGGCGAGCCGCGCATCAATGTGCTGGAACTGAATCTGGCGCTGGACCAACTCTCCAAGAAGGCCTAAGCCCCCATGACCGATCAGCGCCCCGACCCGGATGCCCTGCTTGACGAGCTGAAACGCGAAGCGCTGGAAGCGCAGCGCGGCAGGCTGAAGATTTTCTTCGGCGCCTGCGCCGGCGTGGGCAAGACCTTCGCCATGCTGGCCGCCGCGCGCGTCAAGCAGCAAGAAGGCGTCAGGGTGCTGATCGGCGTGGTGGAGACCCACGGCCGCAAGGAAACCGAGGCGCAGCTGGAAGGCCTGGAAGTGCTGCCGCCCAGCCGCATCGAATACAAGGGCCACGCCTTGTCGGAATTCGACATCGACCAGGCGCTGGCGCGGAAGCCGCAGTTGATCCTGATGGACGAGTTCGCCCACTCCAACGTGCCCGGCTCGCGCCATCCCAAGCGCTGGCAGGATGTGGAGGAGTTGCTCGCCGCGGGCATCGACGTCTACACCACTCTCAACGTGCAGCACCTTGAGAGCCTTAACGATGTTGTCGGCCAGATCACCGGCATCATCGTCAGGGAAACGCTGCCCGATCATGTGTTCGACATGGCCGATGAAGTCTCTCTGGTGGATTTGCCGCCGGACGAGCTGCAGTCCCGCCTCGCCGCCGGCAAGGTCTACGTGCCGCACCAGGCGGAACGCGCGGTCAAGAACTTCTTCCGCAAGGGCAATCTCTTGGCCTTGCGCGAGTTGGCGCTGCGCCGCACCGCAGACCGGGTGGACGCGCAGATGCGCGCCTACCGCGCCGACCAGTCCATCACCCCGGTCTGGCACGCCCGCGAGCGGCTGCTGGTCTGCGTCGGACCGGGGCCAGGCACGGAAAAGCTGGTCCGCAGCACCAAGCGGCTGGCCGCCAATCTGGACGCGGACTGGATCGCCGTTTACGTGGAAACGCCGCATCTGCAAAGACTGCCCGAAGAACAACGCGCGCGCATTCTGAAAGGCCTGAAACTGGCGCAGGAGCTGGGCGCCGAAACCACGGTGCTGGGCGGCAGCGAGCTGGCCGCCACCCTGCTGGCCTACGCCCGCACCCGCAACGTGTCCAAGCTGGTAGTGGGAAAATCCGCGCGCAGCGCGCTGGCGCGGCTATGGCAGGGCTCGCTGGTCAATGAGCTGACCCGGCAGTCCGGCGATGTCGACGTTTACGTGGTGGCGCATGATCTGGAGGACGAAACCGAGCGCCGCGGCAAGCGCGTGCGCAGCCTGCTGTTCGGCGAGGACGAGGACGGCAAGGCGCGGCGCGGCTATCTGGCCGCCACCGCCATCTGCTTCGCCACCACCGAGCTCAACCACCTGCTGGTGCCCTACTTCGCGTTGTCCAACGTCATCATGGTGCATCTGCTGGCGGTGGTGCTGATCGCCACCCGCTACGGCCGCGGCCCCGGCGTGCTGGCGTCCTTCCTGTCCGTCGCCGCCTTCGATTTTTTCTTCGTGCCGCCCCAGCTGTCGTTTGCGGTATCGGACACCCAGTATCTGCTAACCTTCATCGTCATGCTCGTGGTGGCGCTGGTCATCAGCCAGCTGACCGCCCGCTTCCGCTTCGAAGCCACCATCGCCACCTATCGCGAACGGCGCACCCGCGCGCTGTACGACCTGGGCCGCGAGCTGGCCAGCGCGCTGACGGCCTCGCAAATCATAGAAACCGCCATCGGCCAGCTGGAACCGCTGTTCCGCGCCAAGGTGATGCTGTTCATCCCCAATAGCGAAGACCAGCTGCGCGCGGCCACCGAAAACGGCAATGATGCCGATACCGGCGTGGCGCAATGGGTCTTCGACAATCTGCAGCCCGCCGGGCTCGGCACCAACACGCTGCCCTCCAACGCCGCGCTCTACGTGCCGCTGAAGGCGCCAATGCGCGTGCGCGGCGTCATCGCCCTGCTGCCCGAGGAAACCATCCACGCCTTCCTGCCGGAACAGCAGCGCTTGCTGGAAACCTGCGCCGCCCAGATCGCGCTGGCGTTGGAGCGCGTGCATTACGTGGAGGTGGCGCAGGACGCCATCGTGGCGATGGAGTCGGAACGACTGCGCAACAGCGTATTGTCCGTCGTATCCCACGATCTGCGCACGCCGCTGACCACCATGCTGGGCCTGGCCAATATGCTGAATTCGCCGCATCTGCCGCCGGAGCAGCAGGCCGACATCGCGCAGTCCATCCAGGACGAGGCGCTGCGCATGAACAAGTTGGTGACCAATCTATTGGACATGGCCAGGCTGCAATCCGGCGTCAAGCTGAACAAGGAGTGGCAGTTGCTGGACGAGGTGGTGGGCAGCGCCGTGCGCGCCTGCGAGCGCAGCCTGCGCCATCACCGGCTGGAGCTGAGGCTGAGCCATGACCTGCCGGTGCTGGAGTACGACGCGGTGCTGATAGAACGCGTGCTGGTCAATCTGCTGGAAAACGCCGGCAAGTACACGCCGGCCGGCTCGCGCATCGAGCTGGCCGCCAGCCACGACGGCGACAAGGTCCGCATCACCGTGAGCGACGACGGCCCCGGCCTGCCGGCCAATATGGAGCAGCGGGCCTTCGACAAATTCACGCGCGGCGCGCCCGAATCCACCACCCCCGGCGTGGGGCTGGGGCTGGCCATCTGCCGCGCCATCATAGAAAACCACGGCGGAACGATAGAGGCCGGCAACGCGCAGCCGCACGGCGCCCGCTTCTCCTTCACGCTGCCGGCCGGCGCGCCGCCCGAGCTGCCGCCGGAAGACGCCTGAAACCACAAGAGCGATACGCCATGAACGACGCACCGATTTCCGTAGTGATCATCGAGGACGAGAAGCCTATCCGCCGCTTCCTGTCCGCCGCGCTGGAAGAAGAAAACCTCACGGTTTACGAGGCCGAAACCGGCAAGCAAGGCCAGATAGAAGTCGCCACCCGCAAGCCGGACCTGGCCATCCTGGACTTGGGCCTGCCGGACATGAACGGCATAGACGTGATCCAGAGCCTGCGCGAATGGACCGACATTCCCATTCTGGTGCTGTCGGCGCGCACCCAGGAAACCGAGAAAGTGGCGGCGCTGGACGCCGGCGCCGACGACTACCTGACCAAGCCCTTCGGCGTGGCCGAATGCCTGGCGCGCATCCGCGTCTTGCTGCGCCGCCGCATCCACGGCAGCTCCGCGCCGCAGCAAACCTTCCAGTTCGGCGACATCAAGATCGACCTGGTCAACCGCCTGGTGAGCAAGGGCGAGGCGCCGGTGCATCTGACGCCCATCGAATACCGGCTGCTCTCCACGCTGATCCGCAACGCCGGCAAGGTCATCACCCACCGCGAGCTGCTGCTGGCGGTGTGGGGGCCATCCTTCTCCGAGCACAACCAGTACCTGCGCGTGTACATGGGCCACTTGCGGCAAAAGCTGGAAGAGCACCCCGCCATGCCGCGCCACATCGTCACCGAAACCGGCGTCGGCTACCGCCTGGTGGAAAACGCCCCGCCCCTGGCCGAGGAATGACCGGCGGGCTTGACAGCCCTCTGCCAGCGGCATATTCTGGCCCACATGCGCCGATTTGACACAGCTTGCGGGCGCTTGATAAATGCCAGCTAAAGCGTATACGGATCAACCCGCTTGCGCTTTTAACGGCCAGCGGGTTTTTTCATGGCTGGCCGGCATCGCTCTCCCGCATGCCGCTTCAAATTGGTTCGCCCCGTCGGGGCAGGCGCCGAGTTAATGACAACTTGCAGGGCGCCGAAAAATCCTGCTAAAGCGTCGCCGGCCGCCAGGCTCGGCACGCGCAGCGCGACCGAACCTGGAGAGCCAAAATGTACGACTGCCTGCAAGACAGCTATACCGATTTCTCTTTTGCGATTTTTGATGCCGTGGGAAGACCTCGCCCCCTCTGTGGCAGCCTGAGCGCCACCCCCCTGCCCGCCGGCGACGAGCATGCCCTGCATGCGCTCGCCGACTTCGCCCGTGACCAAGGTTATGACGTGGAGCAAGCCGACCAGCACGTGACCGTGCAGGACATCAGCCTGGCCGACGCGCTGGCGATCAACGCCCGCTATGGCGACGCGCTGATCATCAGCTGCGATCTGCGCCGCGACCCGCCGGTCAGGATCTGACCCGGCGCGACAGCATGGCGGCGCGGCGGCTATAATCAAGCTTTTCCGCCGCACGCTCCGCAACAACATGCTGTTCGAACTCAATCGCGCCCCGCGCCATGAAATCCTGGCCGAGGCGCGCCAGATCGCGCGCCTCGCGCTGCCGATGATGGTGGCCCAGATCGCCCAGGTGGCCACCGGCTTCGTCGATACCGTCATGGCCGGCCGCGTCGGCACCGACGACCTGGCCGCCGTGTCCTTGGGCGCCAGCGTGTTCATCACCGTCTATGTCACGCTGATGGGCGTGGTGACGGCGCTCAATCCCATCCTGTCCCACCACCTTGGCGCCGGCGAAACGCGCGAATTCGGCCGCGATGCCGCGCAGGGCATGTGGTTCGGCCTGCTGCTGGGCGCGCTGGGCGCGCTGCTGATGCTGCTGCTGGAGGCGCCGCTGCGCCATGTGCTGAGCCTGCCGCCGCCCGTGGTGGACAAGGTGATGCTGTTTGTCACCGGCGCCGCCATCGGCATGCCGGCGGCCATGGTCCACCGCGCGCTGCACGCCTACGCCTCCAGCCTGGGCCATCCCAAGCCCATCATGGTAGTCAGCCTGTTGGCGCTGGCCTTGAACATTCCGCTCAACTACATCCTGATCCACGGCCTGTTCGGCCTGCCCAAGATGGGCGGCGCCGGCTGCGGCTGGGCCACCGGCATCGTGTTCTGGTTCAATTGCCTGGCCCTGCTGGCCTATGTCAGCTGGCACCGCCATTTCCGCGACAGCCGCATCCTGGCTGGCCTCGCCGCGCCGGACTGGGGCCGCTTCGCCGCCTTCTTCAAGCTGGGCGCGCCGATAGGCCTGTCCTTCTTCGTCGAAGTGAGCCTGTTTTCCTTCATCGCGCTGCTGATCGCCGAATTGGGCACCGTGGTGGTGGCCACCCACCAGTCGGTGCTGAACTTCTCCAGCCTGATCTACATGCTGCCGCAGAGCGTGGCCACCGCGCTGTCGGTGCGCGTGGGCCACCACGCCGGCGCCGGCGACTACAAGTCCGCGCGCTTCATTTCCGGCGTCGGCCTGGCCATCGGCCTGGCCATGGCGGGCAGCGCCATGATCCTGGTGCTACTGCTGCGCGAGCCCATCATGCGCATGTATAGCCAAGACCCGCGCGTGATCGCCATGGGCATGACGCTGCTGCTGTTCGCCGCCGTCTACCAGTTGACCGACGCCGCCCAGACCATCGCCTCCGGCGCCTTGCGCGGCTACAAGCTCACCGCCATTCCGATGGCCATTCACATCGTCTCGTTCTGGGTGGCCGGGCTGGGCCTGGGCATCGTGCTGGGCCTGACCGACTGGATCGTGCCGCGCATGGGCATCTACGGCTTCTGGACCGCGCTGGTGATCAGCCTCAGCCTGGCCGGCCTGCTGCTGACTTATTATCTGGCCCGCGCCAGCAGAAAACGGCTGCGCCGCGACCAAGGAATCCTGCTATGACTCTGCAGTTTCAAGAAAACGTCGACCTGCGTCCCTTCAATACTTTTGGACTGGCGGCCCGCGCCGCCCACTTCTGCCGCCTGAGCGACCTGTCCGACCTTCCCGCCCTGCTGGCCCATCCGCGCTATCGACTAGGGCCCGTGCTATGGCTGGGCGGCGGCAGCAATCTGCTGTTGACGCAAGACTATCCGGGCCTGGTGATCAAAATGGAACTGTCCGGCATCCGGCTGCTGGCGGAGGATGGCGACGCCGTCATCGTCGAGGCCGCCGCCGGCGAAAACTGGCACGGCTTCGTTCAATATGCGCTGGCGCAAGGCTGGTACGGCCTGGAAAACCTGAGCCTGATCCCCGGCACGGTGGGCGCCAGCCCGGTGCAAAACATCGGCGCTTACGGCGTGGAGGTGAAGGACCATCTGCATGAGGTAGTCTGCGCGCGGCTGGACCGGCAGGGCGAAGCGCTGGTCCTGTCCAACGCGGACTGCCGCTTCGGCTACCGCGACAGCGTGTTCAAGCATGAGGCGGCCGGCACGCTGCTGGTGACGGCGGTGCGCTTCCGCCTGTCCCGCCGCCCAGACCTACGCACCGGCTACGGCGACATCGCCAAGCAGCTGGCCGCCGACGGCATAACGGAGCCGACGCCGCTGGATGTCAGCCGCGCCGTGATCGCCATCCGCCAAAGCAAGCTGCCGGACCCGGCCGTGCTGGGCAATGCGGGCAGCTTCTTCAAGAACCCGGTCATTCCCGCCGCGCAAGCCCAGGCTCTGCTGGCCGCTCATCCCAATCTGCCGCACTACCCGGCCGCCGGCGGCCAGGTCAAGCTGGCGGCCGGCTGGCTGATAGACCAATGCGGCCTGAAGGGCTACCGCGACGGCGACGCCGGCGTGCACGACAGGCAGGCGCTGGTGCTGGTCAACCACGGCCAGGCCAGCGGCCGGCAACTGCGCGCCCTGGCGCAAAAGGTGCAGGATGCGGTGCGGGAGCGCTTCGGCGTGGCGCTGGAGCCGGAGCCGCTGATTTTGTAACCCCGGCCGGGAACTGACGCCGCGCGCGCGGATCCAGTCATAGAACCTGGCGCAAATTCTTGGAACCGATGCATCAGAAGAAGGAAACGCAATGAGCAGCAAACCGGAAGTCTTGGTGTTCGACCTGGGCGGCGTCTTGATCAATTGGAATGGCATCGATCCGCTGATCCGCCTGTCCGCCGGCCGGCTGGACCGCGAAGCAGCCCGCCAGTTCTGGATGCACACGCCGTGGGCGGCCAGGCTGGATCTGGGCGAATGCACGCCGCTTGAATTCGCCGCCGCCATGGCGGACGAGCTGCAGCTGCAGATAGCGCCGGAAGCCATGCTGGCCCAGTTGCGCAGCTGGAACGCCGGCGCCTTTCGCGGCGCCCGCCCGCTGCTGCAAGCGCTGTCCGCAAATTGGCAACTGGCCGCGCTCAGCAACATCAACAGCTGCCACTGGCAGCAGGTCAGCGAGGAATTCCATCTGGTCGATCTGTTCGACCAGGTCTTCGCCTCTTACCAAATCCGCCTGCGCAAACCGGACCCGGCCATTTATCGCCACGTCGAGCAGGCCTTGGGCCTGCAAGGCGCGCAAATCGCCTTCTTCGACGACAATATCGAATGCGTGGAAACCGCCCGCGCCGCCGGCTGGCAGGCCTTCCACACCGTAGGATTCGAACCGTTGCAGGCTACGCTGCGCGCGCAGGGCTGGCTGTAAATACCCGCCTCAGCCCTGCACCCCGCCCGCCTGGAGGAAGAGATAGATCACAGCCAGCAGGCCGATCAGCCAGGACAGCGAGCGCAGCGCCGCCTGATCCGCCATGTAAAGCAGGCCGTGGGCGAGGCGGGCTGCGATGAACACGCCGGCGGCGGTGTTCATGTCGGCGGCCGGCACCTTCATCAGCCAGGCCGCCATGACGGCGGCCACCCAGGTAGGCAAGGCCTCCCAGGCGTTCTGCTGGGCCCAGCCGGCGCGCTGCCGATAGCCTTCGGCCCTCGCCGCAAACTCGCGCGGCCGGTGGTTATCCACCCGGGCACCGGCCTTGGCCACGCCGGCCCAGATCAACGGCAGCAAGGCCGCCAGCAGCAAGCTCCACAACACGAATGGCATCGAGACTCCTCCTCAAGATTTGCCCGGCCTGTCGCCGAGATAACGCGCGTCGTCGAAGGTGGCCACCCAGCCAGGGCGATACACCACCAGCACCGCCAGCAAGAGACCGGTGGTAAAGGCCTCGGACCACGACAACAAAAAGTAATATGGCAAGGCTTCCGTCAATAAATCATCCCAGGCATACGCCCCGGCCAGCCCCAAAGCCAGCAAGCCGCACAGGGCGGCGCCAATCAGGCTGGCGCCGCCGGCCAGGAAGCCGTTGACGAAGATATAGACGAAGAAATGCGCCGGCAAGAAACGCCGCGCCAGCGCCAGCGCGCCGCCGGTCACCGCCACCGCCGGCAGCGCCGTCAGCAGCCAGTTCAAGCCCAAGCCCTGCCAATCCGCATGGCCGCCTGCGGCCAGGCCCAGTTGCACCGCGGCCAGCGCCAGCAAGGCCAGCCACGGCCCCATCAGCAGGGTGAACAGCGCGGCGCCCAGCAAATGGAAAGACAAGCCCGCGTGCAAGCCCGCTCGCAGCAGCCAGAGCATGACATCCAGCACGCAGGCGCCCATCCAGGCATTCAGCGCGGCGGCGTCCAGCCGGCGCCAAGGCACGCGCCAGCCCGCCAAGCCCAGGCCGGCCAGCGCCAGTCCATTGGCCAGCCAGGGAAACCATGAACCAAACAGGGAAGCCGGCAAATCCATGACATAAAGTTTAAGGTGCTGAGGCTGACAGCATACCAGAGCCGGCGCGCCATTTTCAGCGCGCAGCCGCTACAATACGCTTTTTACGGAGACCTGCATGACCGCCCTACCCGCCCCGCACCTGATTGCCCAGCAAGTCAGCCTGGCCCTGGCCGAAGACATCGGCCAATGCGACTGGACTGCCCGCCTGATTCCGGCCGACAAGTCCGGCACCGCCCGCGTCATCGCGCGCGAAGACGCCGTGATCTGCGGCCAGGCCTGGTTCGACGAGTGCCTCCGCCAGGTGGACGCGCGCTGCGCGGTGGAATGGCGGGTCGCCGAAGGCGAGTGCGCGGCCGCCGGCGGCGAGCTGTGCCGCATCACCGGCCCGGCGCGCGCGCTGCTCACCGCGGAGCGCAGCGCGCTGAACTTCCTGCAGCTCTTGTCCGGCGTGGCCAGCGAGACCCGCCGCTACGTCGACGCCGCCGCCGGCCATCGCGCCCGCATTCTGGACACCCGCAAGACCGTGCCCGGCCTGCGCCTGGCGCAGAAATACGCCGTCACCGTGGGCGGCGGCGCCAATCAGCGCATCGGCCTGTTCGACGGCATCCTGATCAAGGAAAACCACATCATGGCCGCTGGCGGCATTGCCCAAGCGATGGCGCAAGCGCAGGCCGACCTGCCGCCCGGCGTCACGCTGCAGATCGAAGTGGAAACGCTGGCGCAGCTGGAAGAAGCGCTGCGCCACGGCGCCAAGCTCGTCCTGCTGGACAATATGAGCCTCGAACACATGCGCCAAGCCGTGACGATGACGGCCGGCCGCGCCGAGCTGGAAGCCTCCGGCGGCGTCGATCTGGACCGCGTGCGCGCCATCGCCGCCACCGGCGTGGATCGCATCTCGGTGGGCAAGCTGACCAAGGACGTGCGCGCCATCGATCTATCCATGCGCTTTGCCCTGTGAGCGACTACGCAGCAAGGGCCTAAGCTGTCATACTGAAGGCTTTCGAACAATAAGCAGCATTGCATAAGCTGGCCTCGAACATGGATCTGACCCACCGCAAGCAGGTATTACGCTCCGCGCGCCACGCCAAGTGGGGGGCGGCGCTATTGCTGCTGGTCACGCTGGGACTGGTGGCGCTGGATCTGGGCATCAGCTACCGCCAGGTGGAACACGAGGCCAGCCACCAGGCCAATGGCTTGAGCCAGCTGCTGTCAGAACGACTGAGCTCAGGCATCCATGAGGCCGGCCTGATCCTGCAAAGCAGCAACCAGATTCCCGAGGTGCAGAAGCTGCTGCGCAGCGGCAACCTGCCGCCCGACGCCCAGCAAAGCCTGAAGCAGAAGCTGCAGCAGCAGTTGCAGCTGGCGCCGTATCTGAGCCAGATCGAAATCGTCGACACCGCCTGCCAGACCATATTCAGCACGGGCCGCGGCGCGAACGCCCATGCCCATCACAATGAATTCTGCCGCTGGCTGCATCGGGTGGACCCGCAGGAAAGCAAATACACGGCGGTCATGCACAGCCCTACCGCCGGCGGCATCCTGCTGGCCAACAAGCTGCACGACGCGGACGGCAACCTGATTGGCATGGCCACCGGCCTGATCAACCATGATTTCTTTCAGGACGAGGTCAGCCGCCTGACCGTGGGCGAACATGGCGAGATCCTGGTGCTGGACCAGCGCCAGTTGCCGGTGGCGCGCTGGCCCAAGGTAAAAGACGCGGACGCGCAAAGCTATCGGCCGCTGCAAGCCCACGTCATGCTGTCGCGCGACGCCAACCAGATGCTGTTCAGCGCGCCGTCCAGTTTCGACGGCTCCATGCGGCTGTATAGCGTGCGTCAAACCGGCAGCTACCCGTTCCAGGTGGCGGTGGGCATTTCACGCCAGGATTTCACTCGCTATGTCTGGGACAAGGCCTGGCTGGCGCTGCCCGGCTGGCTGTTCGTGGCGGCGCTGACGCTACTGGCGCTGCGCAAGCACCTGTCCAATCTGAAGCAGCATCAGCAATTGCTGCGCGGCAATGAAAGAATCCGCGAGAGCGAGGAGCAGGCGCGCCGCATTCTCGACATCGCCCCGCTGGGCCTGCTGCTGGTCAATCCGCAAACGCTGCGCATCCGCCATGCCAACGCGCCGGCGCGCGAAATGCTGCACCTGCCGCCGCCGCAGCCGGAAAAGGCCGGCCAAGAGCTGAACCTGCCGCTGAAACTGCAACCGGTGGAGCAATGGCTGCTGGATGGGGAGGACGCGCTGCAGCGCGAGATCGAACTGGAACTGGAAGACAAGAGCAAGCTGTGGGCCATCGTCTCGCTGCAAAGCCTCAGCCGGGAGAGCGAACCGTCGTCGCTGATCGCGCTGTACGATATTTCGGGACGCAAGCAGCTGGAGCAACAGCTGCACCAAAGCAATCTGCAGCTGGCGGAAATGGCGATCACCGACCCGCTGACCCGGCTCTACAACCGCCGCCATGCCGACATGGTGCTAAGGGATGAAATCAGCCGCTGCGAACGCTACGGCCAGACCATGGCGATATCGGTATTCGATATCGACTACTTCAAGAAATTCAACGATCTGTACGGCCACCAGGCCGGCGACGACGTGCTGGTGGCCGTGGGCAACGCGCTGCGCGACACCACGCGCAACACCGACATCAATGCCCGCATCGGCGGGGAAGAGTTCATGGTGATCTTCCCCTACACGCGGCTGCGCGACGCGCACAAGGTGATGCTGCGCATGCAGACGGCGCTGACCCATACTTCCTTCCCTTACGTGGAGCAGCGCATCACCTTCAGCGGCGGCATCACCGACTGGCGGCCGGGCGACACGCCGGCCACCATGGTCTCGCGCGCGGACAAGCTGCTGTACGAGGCCAAGCTGGCCGGCCGCAACATCATACTGTGCGATCAGGACACGCCGTAAGCGCCGGCTAAGCCAGCGCGTCCGCCAACATCCACATCATCGCCGCCGTGGCGCCCCAGATGGTATGGCGCTGCCATTCAAAAGCCAGGTAGCGGCCGACCACGCCGTCGCGCACATAGTCATGCCGGCTGTAAGCCGTCTTGTCCAGCAAACGCCGCAGCGGCACCTCAAACACCTCCGCCACCTCGCCCGGGGCCGGCGCCAGCGCCAACGGCGGCCGCAACAAGCCCACCACCGGCGTCACCACGAAATCCGTTATCGTGACGTAATCCGGCAGACGGCCCAGCACATGCACGCCGGACTCCGCCAAACCGGTCTCCTCGCGCGCCTCGCGCAGCGCCGCGGCCTCCGCGGAACCATCGCCCGCCTCCAGCTTGCCGCCCGGAAAACTGACCTGGCCGGGATGACTGGGCAAGTGGTCGGCGCGGCGGGTAAACAGCACCGTAGGCTCACCCGCATGCCAGATCAACGGCACCAACACCGCCGCTGGACGCAGCCCCTCGCGCGCCGCCCGCCACGGCAGGTCGCCCGACTTGCCGGTAAAATCATAGGCGCGCAACCGCTGTGCTATCCATTGCGCGGCGCCGCCAGCCTCCATCGCCTCCATAACCCTCATCCTTATTGTGCGCGCCTGCCTATCTTGGGCAGATTGATCTCGCGCGCGTGCGCCAGCAGGCGCAGGGCCAAGCCCAGCCAGAACAGCAACTGCAAGGACCAGGTGCCCACCCAGCCCAGCCAGTCGAACAGCCATAGCCCGCCCGCCACTACGATGGCCACCGTGCCGTAGAAATCCTTATGCAAAATGAATGGCACATCATTGACCATCATGTCGCGCACCACGCCGCCGCCCACTGCGGTAATGAAGCCCAGCGCCACCACGCCGAAGGCATTCAGATCAAACATCAGGCCCACCTGGGCGCCGGTCAGGCTGAACGCGACCAGGCCCAGCGAATCCGCCAGCACGAACAGGCCCTCCAGCGCGCGGCTGCGCCGCCGGTGCAAGCCCGCCAGCCAGGCCAGCAGCACCGTGCCGGCAATAATGACCAGATTGGTGTAATCGAAGAACACCAGCGGCACCCGATTGACCAGCACGTCACGGATGATGCCGCCGCCAATCGCGGTCAGCAGCGCGACGATGGCGATGCCCAACAGGTCCAGCCGCTTGCGCACGCCCACCAGGTAGCCGGAAAAGGCAAAGGCGGCAGTGCCGATGGCGGAGAACCACTCCATTTGAAAAATGCGGTTTGGCAAATCCATGTTCCAATGTACCAAAAAAAATGCCAGACCGGCATGGTCTGGCATGGTTGGCGACGTCGTCCGCTTAGCGGCGCATCGAGTCGAAGAAAGCCTGATTCGACTTGGTCGCCTTGATCTTGTCCTGCAGGAACTCCATCGCCTCCAGATCATCCATCGGATACAGCAGCTTGCGCAGCACCCAGATGCGCTGCAGCTGGTCCTGCGGCACCAAGAGCTCTTCGCGGCGCGTGCCGGAGCGGTTGATGTTCAGCGCCGGGAAAATGCGCTTTTCCGCCATTTTGCGGTCCAGATGGATTTCGCAATTGCCGGTGCCCTTGAATTCCTCGTAGATCACGTCATCCATGCGGCTGCCGGTATCAATCAGCGCGGTGGCGATGATGGTCAGGCTGCCGCCCTCTTCCACATTGCGCGCGGCGCCGAAGAAGCGCTTCGGGCGTTGCAGCGCGTTGGCGTCCACGCCGCCGGTCAGCACCTTGCCGGATGCCGGCACCACGGTGTTGTAGGCGCGGGCCAGACGGGTGATGGAGTCCAGCAGGATCACCACGTCCTTCTTGTGCTCGACCAGGCGCTTGGCCTTCTCGATCACCATCTCGGCGACCTGCACGTGGCGGGTGGCCGGCTCGTCGAAGGTGGACGACACCACTTCGCCGCGCACCGAGCGCTGCATTTCGGTCACTTCTTCCGGGCGCTCGTCGATCAAGAGCACAATCAGCGTCGCATCGGGATGGTTGGCGGTGATGGCGTGCGCGATATGCTGCAGCATCACGGTCTTGCCCGACTTCGGCGGCGCCACCAGCAGAGCGCGCTGGCCGCGACCGATCGGCGAGATCAGGTCGATGATGCGGCCGGTGATGTTCTCTTCGGCGCGGATGTCGCGCTCCAGCTTGAACTGCTCGGTCGGGAACAGCGGCGTCAGGTTCTCAAACAGAATCTTGTGCTTGGAATTCTCCGGCGCCTCGCCGTTGACCTTGTCCACCTTCACCAGCGCAAAATAGCGCTCGCCGTCCTTAGGCGTGCGGATCTCGCCCTCGATCGAATCGCCGGTATGCAGGTTGAAGCGGCGGATCTGCGAGGGGCTGACGTAGATGTCGTCCGGGCCGGCCAGATACGAGGTATCCGGGCTGCGCAGAAAGCCGAAGCCGTCCGGCAGCACTTCCAGCGTGCCCTCGCCGAAGATGCTCTCGCCTTTTTTGGCCTGGTTTTTCAGAAGCGCGAAGATCAGATCCTGCTTGCGCAGCCGGTTGGCGCCTTCGATCTCGTTGGAAATCGCCATTTCCACGAGTTCGGAAACATGAAGATGTTTGAGGTCAGATAAGTGCATAGCGGTCGTGAGGTCGACTCGGTAGTATCAGGCGGAACGCCGTCGGGGGTGTGGAAGCGTAAACGGAGCGGGCGGCATTTATGCCACCCGCTTTGAAGATTGTGCGTGGAGAATAGACGCTTTACAGATAGCTGTCAATGAAGGCGGTCAGCTGGCTCTTGGACAGCGCGCCCACCTTGGTGCCGGCCACTTGGCCGTCCTTGAACAGCATCAGCGTCGGGATGCCGCGGATGCCGAACTTGGGCGGCGTCTGCTCATTTTGGTCGATGTTCAGCTTCATCACCTGCAGGCGGCCGTCGTATTCCTTGGCGATTTCGTCCAGGATGGGGGCAATCATCTTGCACGGACCGCACCATTCAGCCCAGTAGTCTACCAGCACCGGGAGGCCGGCCTTCAGCACGTCTTGCTCGAAAGAATCATCGGTAATGTGGCGGATCTCGCTCATGGCTTCCTCGTCATTAAATTGCTTGCCTAATCTGAGATGGTAGCAAGCGGCGGCGCGAGGGGCAACCGCCCGCCGCATGCCCAACGCCCCGTTTTGCTCAACGCACGCCTATCCAGCCAAGGCGAGGCCTGCTGCAAATGGCCGGCATTCGGTATAATGACGCGCTGTTTACACGAGAAGGACACCCAATGGGCTTTCTGCAAGGCAAGAAAATCCTGATCACCGGCATGATCTCCAACCGCTCCATCGCCTATGGCATCGCGCAAGCCTGTCACCGCGAGGGCGCCGAATTGGCCTTCACCTACGTGGTGGACAAGCTGGAAAACCGCGTCCGCGAGATGGCGGCCGACTTCGGCTCCCAGCGGGTCTTCCGCTGCGACGTGCAGAGCGACGACGAGATCAACCAGCTGTTCGTCGAGCTGGGCAAGGAATGGGACGGTCTGGACGGCCTGGTGCACTCGATAGGCTTCGCCCCGCGCGAAGCGCTGGAAGGAGACTTCCTGGACTCCCTGAGCCGCGAAGCGTTCCAGATCGCCCACGATGTGTCGTCCTACAGTTTCCCGGCGCTGGCCAAAGCCGCGCGCCCGATGATGCAGGGCCGCAAGGCCTCGCTGCTGACCCTGTCCTACCTGGGCGCGGTGCGCGCGATCCCGAACTACAACGTGATGGGCCTGGCCAAGGCCAGCCTGGAGGCCTCGGTGCGCTTCATGGCCGCCAGCCTGGGCAAGGAAGGCATACGCGTCAACGGCATTTCCGCCGGCCCGATCAAGACCCTGGCCGCCTCCGGCATCTCCGGCTTCTCCAAGCTGCTGAACATGGCGTCCAGCCAAGCCTGCCTGCGCCGCAACGTGACGACCGAAGAGGTGGGCAACGCCGCCGCCTTCATGCTGTCCGACCTGTCCTCCGGCATTACCGGCGAGATCACCTATGTCGACGCCGGCTACAGCATCAATGCGCTGAACGTGCCGGAGTAAGCCCGGCGCAACGGATGGAAGCCAAGACGGCGCGGCATGCGCGCCGTCTTGCCTTTTCCGCCCGCGATCACGGATGCCGCTCGACGGCGCGCGCGCCCTGGCCATCATCCAGCCACACCCGCTCCCCGCCGCGCAACTTGGCGTGATACATCGCCTGATCCGCCCGCGCCAGCAATTCCTCTCCGGCAGCGCTTCCGCAAGCCGCCCCGACGCTGGCGCTGACCCGCAACGTCGTCCCGGCCAGAAAACGCTCCACCTTGACGGCCTCACGCAAGCGCTCCAGCCGCCCATCCAGCCGCGGCCCATCGTCGGCGCCGGGCAGCAGCACGGCGAACTCGTCTCCGCCCCAGCGCGCCGCCAATTCACCCGGCGCGCAGTCTGCCTGCAAACGCTGGCCGATCTCGCACAACACTTGGTCGCCGGCATCATGCCCCAGCTCATCGTTGATGCGTTTGAAGCCGTTCAGATCCAGAAAAGCCACCGCCAGGCCGCCCCCGGCGCGCTCGGCTTGCTGCAGCCGCTCGTTGAACAAGGTGCGGTTGGCCAGGCCAGTGAGACCATCGAACAAAGCCAGCGCGCGCAATCTGTGCTCCGTCTCCTTCATGCGGCTGATATTGGTGAGCACCCATACCGAAACCGGGCCACCATCCTCATCGCGCGCCTTGGTCGCCGACACCAGCACCGGCAAGGCGCCCCCGCCGCGCGCCAGCCGCAGCTCGCCCTGCCAGACCGCGCGCCCGTCCAGCAAGGCGGACAGCTCGGCCGCTGTCAGACAGGCGTCTCGGTCCGGCTGCAGGAAAACAGGCGCGGCTCCGCCGCACATCTCGCCCAGCGCGGGATTGACGCTCAGCCAGGCCATGTCCGCATCGGCGATGCCTATGCCCTCCGAGCAATGCCGCACCGCCAGTTGCGACAGCTGCAGCTGATTCTTCAGCCGCTTGTGCTCGGTCATGTCGATGACCGTGCCCCATAAGTGGTCGATGCGGCCAGACGGCAGCCGGTGGATGTGATTACGCTCGAGCAAGTGCCTGACTTCGCCGCCGGGCCTCACGATGCGGTATTCGACATCGAAAGGCCGCGCGCCCCGCATCGACTGATCCAGCTCGCGCCTCACCCGCTCGCGGTCATCCGGATGCACGCAAGCGAAATAGGCGTCCTCGGTGGCGCCGAAGCTATCCGGCCGCGTGCCGAAGATATCATGCACCGCCTGGCTCCATTCCAGCTTGCCGCTGCCCATGTGCAGCACCCAGGAGCCAATGCCCGCGTCGCTCTCTGCCGTCTGCAACAGCTTCTGCGCCAGGTATTGGCTGGGTTGATCCGGCAGCGGCTCCTCCAGCGGGCGCAACACCAACAGCACCACATCATCGCCCGGCATGGCTTGCGCCAACAGCAGCAGCGTCCGGACCTGCCCGCCGCCGGCGCGCCACACGTGCCGTCCCAGGCTGCCGCCTGCCAGCGTCCGCCCGGAGGCGAACAAGGCCATCCAGGCCGGCGAGCCCTCCAGCCCGCCGCCGTCCAGCCAGTTTGCCAGGCGGCTGCCGCGCAGGCGGCCCGCAGGCCGCTCAGCCAAGGCCGCGGCTTGCGCATTGGCATAGCGGATGCGGCCGGCACGGTCCACCAGCAAAATGGGTTCTGGATGCCAATGCAGCCAGCGACGGCTGCGGCGCGCATGCCAGGCCGCCATCAGCGCGCACAGCGCCATCAAGCCGGCCAGCCCCCACCCCATAAAGCCAAACAATTCCGCTTACTCCGCCCAAAAAGGCCAGTTTAACCAAACATGATGAATTTCCCTATGCCAAAGAAATTACATAAGCATTCCATTGGCAATAGGCAAAACATTGAGAAGCGAAGGGCTGATTCATGCAGGTTTGCCCTGGCGTGGCACACGGCCGCCGCGCCGGGCGCGCGGGGAAAATCGGCAAAAAGGGCTAGACTGGAGCAAGCGTGGCATGGCCTTCGGAGGGCCTGCATGGAAGATTCCGGCGACATTTTGGTGGCAGATGCCGGCGATAGCGCCTTGACGCTGCTTGCCCTGCTGTCTACCCAAGGTTATCAGGTCGGCTCCGCCGCAAGCGGAGCCGAGGCGCTGCTGTCCATCACCCGGCATCCGCCCGATCTCATCCTGCTGGACTATGCCCTGCCCGACATGGATGGCGCGACGATGTGCCGCGAACTGAAGCTCAACCCGCGCACGCGCGATATCCCCATCCTCCTGCTAAGCGCCGACGCCGATCCCCAGCAGAGGGTGGACGGCTTCGCGGCCGGGGCGGTGGACTTCATCGCCAAACCGTTCGAGCGCGGCGAGCTGCTGGCGCGCATCCATACCCACCTGGAACTGTTCCGCCAGAGAAAGCGGCTCAGCCGGCTGGTGGAGGAAAAAACCGAGTCCCTGCGGCTGAGCGAACAGCGCTTTCACGCCCTGATCGAACAGGCGCCCGAAGCGATCATGGTATACAACCTGGACAGCGGCCTGTTCGTCGACGCCAATCGCCAAGCCGAAATCCTGACCGGCTATCCGCAAGACAGCCTGACCGGCATGCGCCCCGCCGCGCTTTACGCGGAAGAGCAGCCGGACGGCCTGCCCATCACCGAAACCGTGCGCATGCATGCCAACCGCGCGCAACGCGGCGAAGTCCAGGTCTTTCAGCGCATCATTCTACGCGCCGACGGTGTGCGGGTGCCCTGCGAAGTCAGGCTGAGCCGCCTGCCCAGTGAAACCGGCCATCTGCTGCGCGTCAGTTATATCGACATCTCGCAAGGCATCGCCGCCCAGGAGAGGATCCACCGCCTCGCCTACTTCGACCCCTTGACCGGGCTATTCAATCAAAGCGGGCTGGAGGAAAGATTGGATGCCTTGCTGCGACACAGCGGCGCGACGCCAGACATCGCGCTGCTGCTGCTAGACCTGGGCGACTTCAAAACCATCAATGACGTCTACGGCAGCCGCATCGGCGACTTGCTGCTCAAGAGCGTAGCCGAGCGGCTGCGCCAGCTGATCGAGCCGCGCGGCCTGGCCGCCAGGCTGGGCGGAGTGGAGTTTGCCCTGCTGCTGGATGTGGGCGCCGACGCGCAAGCGGCGCGCGCAGTGGCCGCCAAGACAAAAGCGGCTTTGCTGGCGCCGTTCTGCATCGAGGAGATGACGCTGCACCTGTCGATCAGCATAGGCGTGAGCTTGCTTGCGCCAGGCGACGCCGATGGCCAGGCCCTGCTGCGCAGCGCAGACATGGCGCTATACGAGGCCAAGCGCACAGGCGGCGGCATCCAGCTCTACGACGCGACCCTGGGACAACAGCTGCGGGAGCGGGTGGAGCTGGAAAAAGCCTTGCGCCACGCCATAGACCAAGGGCAACTGGTGCTGCACTACCAGCCGCAGATCGAGCTGGCAAGCGGTCAGGTAGCCGGCGTGGAAGCGCTGGTGCGCTGGCGCCACCCGCAAAAAGGCCTCATCCCGCCAGCCCTGTTCATTCCGCTGGCGGAGCAATGCGGGCTGATTCTGCCCCTGGGGCGCTGGGTGCTGAAGGAAGCCTGTCGTCAATTGCGGGAATGGCTGGATAAGAGAATCATGCTGCGCATGGCGATCAACCTGAGCATGGCCCAGTTTACCGATCAGGAGCTGCCGGACTTCATCGCCGGCCTGTTGCAGGAAACCGGCGTGCCCGCGCGCTGCCTGGAGCTGGAAATCACCGAATCCTGCACCATGCTGTCGCCGCAGCAATCCATCTCCATGCTGCGGCAATTCCGCGACATGGGCATCCACACCTCCATCGACGATTTCGGCACCGGCCACTCCGCCCTGGCCTACCTGACCCGCCTGCCGCTGGACACGCTGAAAATCGACCAGTCCTTCATCCGCAACATCTCCGGCGACGACCGCGACACGGTGTTGTGCGACACCATCGCCTATCTGGCTCACCGCATGGGCCTGCGGGTCGTAGCCGAAGGCGTCGAAACCCAGCAGCAGCTGACCTTCCTGACCAGCATCAACGTGGACATGGTGCAAGGCTACCTGCTGTGCCGTCCGGTCCCCGCCGACGAGGCGGAGGCCTTCATCCGCCAGCGCGCCGGCCCGCCCGCGCCGCCGGACATCGAATATTTCTAAGCGATATTGTCAGCCCCAGGCCCTGGTGGCACACTTTGCCATCCCCGGGAGCGACACCAGCCATGCCAGACGATCACCGGCTATCCGCCATCACCGCCAGCCATGCCGCCGAACTGCTGATCCAGCTGCGCCGCGGCCATCATGGCAGCGGCAGCCAATTGGGCAAAATTGGCGACGCCCATGCCAATGAGCTGATCCTGGACCTATTGCGGGCGGCGCGCCCGGAAGACGGCTTTCTGTCGGAAGAGTCGGCGCCGGACCCGTCCCGCCTGAGCAAGCGCCGCGTCTGGATCATCGACCCGCTGGATGGCACGCGCGAATACGCCGAGCGCGAGCGCGATGACTGGGCCGTGCACATCGCGCTGACCGAGTGCGGCCTTCCCAGCGCATGCGCGGTCGCCCTGCCGGCTCTGGGCCTGGTCTACAGCACGGCCAGCCCTGTCGCGCTGCCGCCGCTGCCGGCCGGCCCGCTGAAAATCCTGGTCAGCCGCAGCCGTCCGCCGGCGCTGGCCGAGCGTGTGGCGGCCAAGCTGGGCGCCGAGCTGGTGCCGATGGGATCGGCCGGCGCCAAGGCCATGGCCGTGCTGCGCGGCGAGGCCCATGCCTACCTGCACGCTGGGGGCTTGAGCGAATGGGACAGCTGCGCGCCGGTGGGCGTGGCGCTGGCCTCAGGCCTGCACGCCTCCCGCATAGATGGCAGCCCCTGCCTCTACAATCAACCCGATATCAGCATGCCGGACCTGCTGATCTGCCGCCCCGAGTGCGCGCCCGCGCTGCTGGCGGCGATCGCGGCGGCAATCGAGCCGGGCAATTAAGGCAGCCAGCGCCGGATAGGCGTCAGGTTCAAATACGCTTCCAACATGTCCGCCAATTTGTCGATATTGGCCTCGCGCAGCGCCGGGTAGTCCAGCGCCGCCGGCTCCGCCAATCCCGCCCAGCGCAGGATGGCCTGGCAGGCGGCCGGTTCGTCGAACACGCCGTGCAGGTAGGTGGCGAAGATCTGGTCGTCTGCCGAGCGCGCGCCGTCGGCCGAGCCATCGTCGAATCTCACCGCAGGCTTATCCAACGCTGGCCCGGCGCTGACCCCCATGTGGATTTCGTAGCCGGCGGCCTCGGCGTCGCCCAATGTCAGCCGGCCGCGCCTCCGCGTCAGCCGCTTCTCCGGCGCCAGCGTGGTTTCCATGTCCAGCCATCCCAGGCCGTCGCCGCTGCCCGGCTCGCCTTCCAACCCATCCGGATCATGCAGCTTTCTGCCCAGCATTTGCAGGCCGCCGCAAATGCCCAGCACCTTGCCGCCGTAGCGCAGATGGCGGCGTATCGCCTCCTCCCAGCCTTGGGCGCGCAGCCAGGCCAGGTCCGCCAGCACGTTCTTGCTGCCCGGCAGCACGATCAGGTCGGCCGGCGGAATGGTTTCGCCTGCGCGCACCAGGGTGAACTCCACCTGCGGGTGCAGGCGCAACGGGTCGAAATCGGTGTGGTTGCTGACGCGCGGCGCGGCCGGCGCGGCCACGCGCAGCTTGTCGCCGCCACCCGATGCGCCGCCCGATTCGCCGCCCGGCTTGTCCAGGCCCATGCTGTCCTCGGCCTCCAGGTGCAGGTCGTGCAGATAGGGCAGTACGCCCAGCACCGGCTTGCCGGTGTGTTGCTCCAGCCAGTCGACGCCGGTCTTGAGCAGGCTCGGATCGCCGCGGAAGCGGTTGATCACCAGGCCGACGACGCGGGCGCGCTCGGATTCTGACAATAGCGCCAGCGTGCCGGCCAGATGGGCGAACACGCCGCCGCGCTCGATGTCGGCCACCAGGATCACCGGGCAGTCCACCGCCTCGGCGAAGCCCATATTGGCGATGTCGCCGTCGCGCAGATTGATCTCGGCCGGGCTGCCCGCGCCCTCGGCGACGATGCATTGATACTGTTCCGCCAGCCTGGCGTGCGACGCCAGCACCGCCTGCATCGCGACCGGCTTGTAGCCGTGATAGCCGCGCGCCTCCATATTGCCGATGGCGCGGCCCTGGATGATCACCTGCGAGCCGGTGTGGCTGTTGGGCTTGAGCAGCACCGGGTTCATGTCGGTGTGCGGCTCCACGCGGCAGGCCAGCGCCTGCACCGCCTGCGAGCGGCCGATCTCGCCGCCGTCCGCCGTCACCGCGCTGTTCAGCGCCATATTCTGCGGCTTGAACGGCGCCACCCGCACGCCGCGCCGGACCAGCAGCCGGCACAGGCCGGTGGCCAGCGCGCTCTTGCCGGCGTCGGACGTGGCGCCCTGGATCATGATGGTTTTGGCGGTCATGGCGATCTCCCTGCGCATGGATGGCTGACAACGCTTAGAATGGCGGCTTGATTCATTCCGGCCGCCCAAAGCGCGACAGAATTGCGCATTGGATAATTTCTAGCGGCGGCCGGCCATTATATAGGGCCGCTTGTTGAATTCCGCACTGTTTCTGCCGATCGCGCTGCTGCTGGACCGTCTGCTGGGCGAGCCGCCGCGTTGGCACCCCTTGGTCGGCTTCGGCCGGCGGGTCAAGGCCATGGAGCGGCTGGCCTACCCGGCCGCGCCGGAGACCGAGCCGGTCTGGCGTATGCGGCTGCGCGGCGCGGCCGCCATCGCGCTGCTGATCCTGCCTTTCACCCTGCTGGCCTGGGCGCTGGCGAAACTGCCGTGGCTGGGCGCCATCGTTCCCATCGTCCTGCTGTATCTGGCCGTCGGCGCTCGGAGCCTGGCCCAGCACGCCGAGGTGGTGCGAAAAGCCCTGGCCGACGGCGACTTGGCCCTGGCCCGCGAACGGGTGGGTTGGATCGTCAGCCGCGACACCAGCGAGCTGGATGAAGCCGGCGTGGCCCGCGCGACGATCGAGTCGGTGCTGGAAAACGGCAGCGACGCCGTCTTCGCCGCGCTGTTCTGGTTTCTGGTTCTGGGCGCGCCGGGCGCGGTGCTGTACCGGCTGTCCAACACGCTGGACGCGATGTGGGGCTACAAGAATGAACGCTATCTGCACTTTGGCTGGGCCGCCGCCCGCTTCGACGACGTGCTGAACTATCTCCCGGCGCGGCTAACCGCCCTCACCTACCTGCTGCTGGGCCATACCGCCAAGGGCTGGCGCTGCTGGCGCGCCCAGGCCCCCACCTGGTACAGCCCCAACGCCGGCCCGGTGATGGCGGCCGGCGCCGGCGCGCTGGGCGTCCGCCTGGGCGGCGGCGCGCGCTATCACGGCCAGTGGAAGGAGCGTCCGCCGCTCGGTTGCGGTCCCACGCCCACGCATGAAGACATAGCCCGCGCGGTGCGGCTGGTCAACCGGGGCATGTGGCTGTGGGCGGCGTTGTCGCTGGCGGCCGCCATCTTGATCGGAGCGATCCATGCTTGAACACGGAGGCGGCCTGCTGCGCGCCGCGGCCGAATACGGCATTCCGGCCGGAGACTGGCTGGACCTGTCCACCGGCGTCAATCCCCATAGCTGGCCGGTGCCGCCGCTGTCTGCCGACAGCTGGCTGCGGCTGCCGCAAAACCATGACGGGCTGGAGGCGGCGGCGGCGGACTATTATGGCAGCGACCAACTGCTGGCCGTCGCCGGCTCGCAACCGGCCATCCAGATGTTGCCCAGGCTGCGCGCGCCCTGCCGCGTCGGCATGCTGGCGCTGTGCTACGCCGAGCACCCGCACCACTGGCAGAAGCGCGGACACCAGCTGTTCCGCCTGTCGCCGGATGAGCTGGCCGCCGGCATCGACCAGTTGGACGTGGTATTGCTGTGCAACCCCAACAACCCCACCGGCGACCGCTTCGACCCGGCCCTGCTGGAAAGCTGGCGGCAGCGGCTGGCCGCGCGCGGCGGCTGGCTGGTGGTGGACGAGGCGTTTCTGGACGCCGCGCCGCAAGACAGCATGCTGCCGCGCATCGGCAAGCCGGGACTGATCGTGCTGCGCTCCATCGGTAAGTTCTTCGGCCTGGCCGGCGCGCGCGCCGGCTTCGTCTTCGGCTGGCCGGAACTGCTGAGGGCGCTGGCCGAAGAGCTGGGGCCGTGGGCGGTGGCTGGTCCGGCGCGCGAGGCGGTAAAGCTGGCGCTGCGCGACACGGCCTGGCAACAGGCGATGCGAACCAGGCTGCGGCGCGACAGCTCCAGGCTGCAACGCTGCCTGGAGCGGCACGGCCTGCCGCCTACCGGCGGCTGCGAGCTGTTCCAGTGGAGCCCCCATGAAAATAGCCTGTCGACGCATCGCTACCTGGCCGGCCGCGGCATCCTGACCCGCTACTTCGAGGCCATCCCCAGCCTGCGCTTCGGCCTGCCCAAAACCGATCAGGACTGGGTGCGGCTGGAACAGGCGCTGACCGACTGGCGACGCTTGTAATCAAAACCATTACTGTTCACAGCCCACCGCTAGTCGCGTATCATCCGCTCCATCATGACGGTGCCCCTCGAGGGTGAAACGGGAACGCGGTGAAACACCGCGGCTGCCCCCGCAACTGTAAGCGCAGAGCCCACGCCAGACGCCACTGATCCATAGCGGTCGGGAAGGCGGCGCCCGGGCGATGACGCGCGAGCCAGGAGACCGGCCGTCATACGTGTCGACGCAAGCAGAAGCCGGACGGGGTGTGCCGGGGGATACGCACAAGCTCCGTCCATGGATACAAGACGGAAGGAAGTGCCCTCGCCTGCGCGACGAGTATCGTCTCCGAGGGCACCATGCAACCATCCACCACTTTGTCTGCGGGCCGCCGCTTGGCGCGCCACGCGCCCATACTCGCCGGACTGATCCTGGCCAATCTTCTGGCCTGGGCCTGGGCGTTCGCCGCTTTCACCGATCACCCGGCCCAGCTCGCCACCGCCCTGCTCGCCTATCTGTTCGGCCTGCGCCACGCGGTGGACGCCGATCACATCGCCGCCATCGACAACACCGTGCGCAAGCTGATGCAGGAAGGCCGCCGACCGTCGGCGGTGGGCCTGTTCTTCTCCGTCGGCCACTCCGCGGTGGTGGTCATCGCCGTCGCCCTGATCGTGTTCGCCGCCACCGCGCTGCAAAGCCGCGTCGCCGGATTCAAGGAGATAGGCGGCGTCATCGGCACCAGCGTGTCGGCTTTCTTTTTGCTGGCCTTGGCGCTGATCAATCTGTCTTCCTTGCGCGCGGTATGGGGCGCTTTCCGCCGCGCCCGCGCCGGCGAAGCCATCTGCGACGAGCAACTGGACCTGCTGCTGAACAACCAGGGCCTGCTCGCTCGCCTGCTGCGCCCCTTGTTCAAGATGGTGACCAAGAGCTGGCATATGTTACCCATCGGTTTCCTGTTCGGCCTGGGCTTCGACACCGCCACCGAGATCGGCCTGTTCGCCATCGCCACCACCCAAAGCGCGCATGGCGTGGCGCTGTGGCACATCATGGTGTTCCCGGTGCTGTTCGCCGCCGGCATGGCGCTGGTGGACACGCTGGACAGCATGATGATGGTGGAAGTGTACGGCTGGGCCTTCATCAAGCCGGTGCGCAAGCTCTGGTACAACCTGACCATCACCTTCGTCTCCGTGGTCGTCGCCGTCGGCATCGGCGGGCTGGAAGCGCTGGGCCTGCTGGTCAACAAGATGCAGCTGTCCGGCGGCGCATGGGACGTGGTGGCGGAGATGAACGAGAACCTGGCCCACTTCGGCTACTTCGTGGTCGGCGTATTCCTGTTCACCTGGCTCGCTTCCGCCGCCATCTACAAATGGAAGCGCTTCGACCAACTGGCCCCGGAGATTCAATGAGAACGCACGACAAACACGTGCTGATGTGCACCGGCCCGCGCTGCACCCCTGACGGCGAGGGCTCGGAGGCGATGTTCCTGCACCTGGGCCGCACCATAGACGCCTGCGAGGGCCTGCGCGCCAAGCGCACCCGCAGCCACTGCTTCGCCGTGTGCAAGGAAGGCCCCGTGATGGTGGTGTACCCGGACGGCGTCTGGTACCGCAAGGTCAACGAAGCCGATGTCGAACGCATCGTCTGTCAGCATCTGCGCGATGGCTCGCCCGTTGAAGAGCTGGTGTTCCATAAAACCGGCATCGGCGACATCGACCCGGAGACCCAGGCATGAGCGCCGAAATCGCGCTATTGAGCCACGCCGGCACCGACCTCGCCGCGCTGTCGCGCGCGCGCTGGCCGGAAGATTTTCCCATTGTCGCCGGCATTTCGCTGCAAGGCATCGCCGACGAAGCCGCGATGCGGGCGCTGCTGGACGGCCAGCTGGCCGATGTCCGCGCCATCGTGCTGCGCGTGCTGGGCCGCGCCGACGCGATACCGGGACTGGAGCAGCTGCTGGCCCACGCCCGCCGGCTGCAGGCTGCGGTCATCGTGGTCAGCGGCACCGGCGAGCCGGACCCGGAGCTGCAGGCCCTGTGCAGCGCGCCGGTGTCGCTGCAGCAGGATGTCCACGCTTACCTGCAGGCCGGCGGCAGCGCCAACCTGGGCGAGATGATGCGCTGCCTGGCGGATAGACTGCTGCTGACCGGCTTCGGCTACCAAAGCCCGCAGCCGCTGCCCGAGCACGGCATCTACCACCCGGAGCTGGCCGCGCCCTGCTCGCTGGACGACTGGCTGGGCATCCGCCATCCGGATTGGCCCACCGTCGGCCTGTGCCTCTACCGCGCCCACTGGCTGTCCGGCAACACCCGCTTCATCGACCTGCTGGTGGATTGCCTGGCCGAGCGCGGCGTCAACGCGCTGCCGGTGTTCACCTCGTCCTTGCGGACCATCGCTCAAGATGGCCTGCCGGCGGCATTGGCGCTGCTGGCCGACCCGCGCGCCCAGGTGTCCCTGCTGATCAACACCACCTCGTTCGCGATGGGCGACATCAACAACGACGGCCCCACCCAGCCCGGCTGGGCGGTGGAGGCGTCGGACCGGCTGGACCTGCCGGTGCTGCAGGCGATCACCAGCAGCATGACCCGCGAGCAATGGGAAGCGTCCGACCGCGGCTTCAACCCGCTGGACACCGCGATGAACGTGGCGCTGCCTGAGTTCGACGGCCGCATCATCGGCGTGCCGCTGAGCTTCAAGCAGCCTGCCGAGGCCGGCCAAACCGAACAATACGCGCCGCTGCCGGACCGCGCCCGCCGCGTGGCCGGCATCGCCGCCCGGCTGGCGCGGCTGCGCCATGTGGAGAATGCCGACAAGCGCATCGCCTTCATTTTCACCAACTCCAACAGCAAGGCCTCGCAGATAGGCAACGCGGTGGGGCTGGACTCTCCCGCCTCGCTATACGCGATGCTGCGCGGCATGCAAGGTCGCGGTTACCGGATGGATACACTGCCGCCGGACAGCGACGCGCTGATGCACGAGCTGATAGACCGCGGCGCTTACGACCAGGACTACCTGAGCGCCGAGCAAATGAAAAACGCCGCCGCCCGCGTGCCGGCCAAGCGCTACCAGGCCTGGTTCGACGAGCTGCCTGACGCGCTGCGCGACAAGATGCTGCAGCGCTGGGGCCAGCCGCCGGGCGGCGCCTACGTCGACGGCGACGAGCTGGTGTTTTCCGGCCTCGATTACGGCAATGTCTTCGTCGCGCTGCAGCCGCCGCGCGGCTACGGCATGGACCCGGACGCCATCTACCACACGCCGGACCTGCCGCCCACCCACCACTACTACGCGCTGTACCGCTGGCTGCGCGACGACTGGCGGGCCGACGCCATCGTCCACGTCGGCAAGCACGGCACGCTGGAATGGCTGCCGGGCAAGGGCGTGGGCCTGTCGCAGAACTGCTTCCCGGACGCGCTCTTGGGCGACATGCCGCTGTTCTACCCCTTCATCGTCAACGATCCGGGCGAAGGCTCGCAGGCCAAGCGCCGCGGCCACGCGGTGATCATCGACCACCTGACGCCGACGATGACCACCGCCGACAGCTACGGCCCGCTGGCGCAACTGACCCAACTGGTGGACGAGTACTACCAGGTGGAACTGCTGGACCCGAACAAGCTGCCGCTGCTGCAGCAGCAGATCTGGGACCTGATCAAGGAGGCCAAGCTCGACACCGACCTGGCGGCGATGCTGAAGCACGACCATGACCACGATCACGACCATGGCCATGATCACCACGGCCACGACCATCACGACCATGATCACCCGCATGGCGGACACCGGCACGCGCCCGCCGCCGTCCACGGCAAGTACCGGACTCAAGCGGCCAAGCCGGCGGCGATGATGAAGCCGGCGACGGCTGCGGCGGCGAAATACCGCCCGGCCAAGGCCGCGCACAGCCACGATCATGGACACCATCACCACCACGACCATGGCCACCATCATCATCACGGCCACGACCACCACGACCATGACCACGACTGGGACGACACGCTGAACGAAGACGGCGTGCCCTTGAGCCTGGCCAAGATGGACGGCGTCGACGTCGCCCACCTGATCGAGGACATAGACGGCTATCTGTGCGAGCTGGGCGCGGCGCAAATCCGCGACGGCCTGCACGTGCTCGGCAACGCGCCGCAGGGCGAGGCGCTGGTCGACATGCTGCTGGCGCTGACCCGGCTGCCCAACCTCGGCATCCCCGGCCTGCCCGCCAGCGTGGCGGCGGCCTGCGGCGGCGACTGGCCGCTGTGGCAGCAGGACCAGGGCAAGCGGCTGAGCGACACGCCGATTGAATTGGCCCGTCTGACTGGCCAGGCGCTGGTCACCCGCGCCGACGCGCACGACGCGGTGATGAAGCTGTCGCGCGCGCTGATCGCCGATCTGGCCGCGCGCGGCTACGCCGCCGCCGCCATTCCGGCCGCGACGGCTGCCATCCTGCCCGGCATCGAACCGAACGCCGATCTGGAGCGGGTGCTGAACTTCGTCTGCGCCGAACTGTGCCTGAAGCTCGCCCGCACCGCCGAGGAGATAGACAATCTGCTGCGCGGCCTGGAAGGCGGCTACGTGCCGGCAGGCCCCAGCGGCGCGCCGACGCGCGGCATGGCCCACATCCTGCCCACCGGCCGCAATTTCTACTCAGTGGACCCGCGCAGCCTGCCCTCGCAAGCCGCCTGGCGCATCGGCGACGGCCTGGCGCGCGAGATGCTGGCCCGCCATCTGAAGGAAACCGGCCAATATCCGGAATCAGTGGCCATCAGCGTGTGGGGCACCAGCGCGATGCGCACCCACGGCGACGACATCGCCGAAATCCTGTCGCTGCTCGGCGTCAAGCCGCGCTGGCAGCAGGAAAGCCGCCGCGTGCAGGGCCTGGAAGTCATTCCCCTGGCCGAGCTGGGCCGGCCGCGCATCGACGTCACCGTGCGTATCAGTGGCTTTTTCCGCGATGCCTTCCCCCACCTGATTGCGCTGGTGGACGAGGCGGTGCACGCCGTGGCGCGGCTGGACGAGCCGGCGGAGCAGAACTTCCTGCGCAAGCACTACCTGGCAGACCTGAAGAACGAACTGCTGGGTGCTCTGCCCGACGCCGACGCGCAATCGCTGTACCGCGTGTTCGGCGCCAAGCCTGGCAGCTACGGCGCCGGCATCCTGCCGCTGATCAACGAGCAGAACTGGCAGAACGACGCCGACTTCGCCACCGCCTACGTCAACTGGGGCGGCTACGCCTACGGCCGCGAGGCTAACGGCGCCGACGCCCGCGACGCGCTGCGCCACCGGCTGGCGGGCGTGGAAGTGGCGCTGCACAACCAGGACAACCGCGAGCACGACATCTTCGACAGCGACGACTACCTGCAATACCACGGCGGGATGATCGCGACGATACGCAGCCTCAGCGGCCGCCAGCCGCGCGCCTTCTTCGGCGACAGCCACAATCCGGAAGCGCCCGCCGTGCGCGGGCTGAAGGAGGAAGTGCTGCGGGTGTTCCGCTCGCGGGTGGCCAACCCCAAGTGGATAGCCGGCATCCAGAAGCACGGCTACAAGGGCGCGCTGGAGCTGACCGCCACCGTCGATTACCTGTTCGGCTACGACGCCACCGCCCAGGTGGTGGACGACTGGGTCTATGAACAACTGGCGCAAAGCTACGCGCTGGACCCGTCTATGCAGCAGTTCTTCGCCGACAGCAACCCGTGGGCGCTGAACGCCATCACCGACCGCCTGCTGGAAGCCGCGCAGCGCCAGCTGTGGGCGGAGCCGGACCCGGACACGCTGGCCGCCTTGCGCCAGCTGCATCTGGATAGCGAAGCGCTGCTGGAAGCGCGCGGAGAAAACCAAGCATGACGCCGATCTACCCGTTCGCCGCCATCGTCGGCCAGGAACAACTGAAACAGGCATTGCTGATCTGCGCGGTGGACCCGACGGTCGGCGGCGTGCTGGTGCGCGGCGACAAAGGCAGCGCCAAGAGCACCGCCGCGCGCGGCCTGGCCGCCGTGCTGCCGCCCATCCGCCGGGCGGCCGGCTGCGGCTACAACTGCGAGCCGGACCATCCGCTGCCGCTGTGCCCGGTGTGTTCCGGCGGCGCGCGCGCGCTGCATGACGGCCCGGTGCCCTTCATCAACCTGCCTCTGGGCGCCACCGAGGACCGCGTGCTGGGCAGCCTGGACTTCGAAAAGGCGCTGCAGGGCGGCAAGCAGGCGTTCAAGCCCGGCCTCTTGGCCGCCGCCCACCGCGGCATGCTCTACATCGACGAAGTGAACCTGCTGGCCGACCATCTGGTGGACGTGCTGCTGGACGCCGCCGCGATGGGCGTCAACACCGTCGAGCGCGAGGGTCTGGCGGTCAGCCACCCGGCGCGGGTGACGCTGCTGGGTACCATGAACCAGGAGGAAGGCGATTTGCGGCCGCAGCTGCTAGACCGCTTCGGCCTGATGGTGGACGTGGCCGCGCCGCGCGAGCCTGCCCTGCGCGCCGAGGTGGTGCGCCGGCGCCTGGCCTTCGAGGCCGACCCGGCCGGCTTCGCCGCGCAATGGCAGACCGACAGCGAGGCGCTGCGCGAAAACATCGCCGCCGCGCGCGCGCTGCTGCCGCAAACCCGGCTCAGCGACAGCCTGTTCCACTTCGTCAGCGAGCTGTGCTGCGAATTCGACGTCAGCAGCCTGCGCGCCGACATCGTGCTGAACAAGGCCGCGCGCGCGCTGGCCGCGCTGGATGGCCGCGCCGACGCCACCGCCGAAGACATCCGCGACGCCGCCCGGCTGGTGCTGCCGCACCGCCGCCGCCGCAAACCGTTCGAGCAAAGCGGGCTGGACCAGGACAAGCTGGAGCAGATGACGCAGCAGGCGTCCAACCCGCCGCCGCCTCCTTCTCCGCAGGAACAGGATCACAACCAGCCGCCGCCGGACGCCGACGGCGAGCAGGAGCCGAATCCTGCCAGCCATGGTTCGGAACAAATCTTCGCCGCCGCGCCGGCCGGCGACATCGCCCGTATCCGCGTCCAGGCGCCCTCGTCCGGCGACGCGGCCGGCCGCCGCAGCGACGGCGCCAGCCGCCAGCGAGGCCATTACGTGCGCGCCGAGGCCAATCCGCAGCCGGCCCAGCTGGCGGTGGACGCCACGCTGCGCCACGCGATCTTGCGCGATCCGGATCACTTCGCCGTCACCCGCGCCGACCTGCACGACAAGGTGCGCGTCGCCAAACAGGGCAATCTGATCCTGCTGGTCGTCGACGCCTCCGGATCGATGGCCGCCCGCCAGCGGATGGAGCAGGTCAAGGGCACGGTGCTGAGCCTGCTGGAAGACGCCTACCGCCGCCGCGACCAGGTGGCGCTGATCGCCTTCCGCGGCCAGCAGGCCGAACTGCTGCTGCCGCCGTGCAACCGCGTCGAACAGGCCGAGCTGGCATTGCGCGAGCTGCCCACCGGAGGCCGCACGCCGCTGGCCCACGCGCTGGCGCTGGCCGCCGACACCCTGTCCCGCCAACTGGACGGCCCGGCGCCGCTGCTGGTCATCCTCAGCGACGGCCGCGCCAATGTGGCGCTGGATGGCGACGGCGACCCGTGGCGGCAGGCGCTGGACCTGGCCGGCCAGCTGGCCGGCGCGCCGGCGCTGGTGCTGGACACCGAGCAGGACTTCGTCCGCCTGGGCCGCGCCCGCGAACTGGCCGAGGCGCTGGGCGCCGAATACCTGGCTTGCGACGCCCTCACCGGCGAGCAGCTGACATTGACGATACAACAAAGATTGGGCCGCCACTGAACCGGCGCGCCAACGCAATCGTAGGGTGGGCAAATCTTGCCCACGCACATCAAGCTTCCCGCGCGGGCAAGCCCTGAAGCTTGCCCGCCCTACACGTGGCCTCCCTGCCAGACAGGGGTCTCGCAACCTTTAATTGCCAAGTGAATGAAGATGACGGGCAAGGTTTACCTGATAGGCGCCGGCCCCGGCGACCTGGAATTATTGACGCTTAAGGCCGCGCGCTGCCTAAAGCTGGCCGACGTGGCCTTGGTGGACGATCTGGTGCATCCGGACATCCACACCCTGCTGCGGCCGGGCGCCGAAATCGTGCCGGTCGGCAAGCGCGGCGGCTGCCCGTCTACGCCGCAGGCGGCCATCGAGCAGCGGATGATAGACGAGGCCCGCGCCGGCAAGACGGTGGCGCGCCTCAAGGGCGGCGACCCCTTCGTCTTCGGCCGCGGCGGCGAGGAAATGCTGACGCTGCAAGCGGCCGGCGTCGAGGTGGAAATCGTCAACGGCCTCAGCGCCGGCCTGGCGGTGCCGGCCACGCTGGGCATCCCGCTGACCCACCGCCATTTCGTCCACGGCGTGACCTTCGTCTCCGGCCACCCGCACCAGGACGGCGACGAGCCCAACTGGCAGGCGCTGGCGCAAAGCGGCATGACGCTGGTGATCTATATGGGCGTCAAGCGGCTGCCCTTGATCCGCGCCGAACTGCTGCGCCACGGCCTGAAACCCGACACCCCGGCGGCGGCGATAGAAAACGGCACGCTGCCGCAGCAGCGCCAGGTGCTGAGCACGCTGGGCGCGCTGGAACAAGACATGCGCGCGGCCGGCATCCACAGCCCGGCGCTGATCGTCATCGGACCGACGGTGGCGCTGGCGTCCTGTAGACCCTCAGCGCTCGAGCGCAGCGAGGCTCCCTTGCAGGGCAAGGGCGGCATGCGTGCGAGCCTTGAAGCTCGCTCAGCGGAAGGATGGGAGCGGATCAAGATGGCTGCCGACTGAACTCGCACAGTGAAGAGGCCCGGCTTTGCCGGGTCCTGTAGAACAGAATCGAATGACTACATTGCAGCCAAAGGAATACGCATGATCATCTGCATAGGCGCCGGCCCCGGCGACATCGGCTACCTGCCGCAGCGCTCGGCCCAACTGCTACGCGAGGCAGACGTGGTGGCCGGCTTCAACGCGGTGGTGGATGTGGTCCGCCCGCTGATCCCGGACAGCGCCGAAGTGATCCAGATGGGCTACCGCGACCAGGTGGCCCAGCTGGACATCGTCGCCGAGCGCCACCGCGCCGGCAAGAAATGCGTGGTGGTGTTCATGGGCGACATCCACTTCAGCGGCTTCCAGTACCTGGAACGGGTGGAGCGCGCCTGCGGCCACCCGGTGGAAACGATACCCGGCATCTCGTCGGCGCAGATCCTGGCCTCGCGCGGCAAGGTGTGCTTCGACGAGACCAGCTTCATCACCTTCCACCGCCGCGGCGACCTGACCCCGTTCAAGCGCCACCTGGTGCACGTGCTGCAGGACGGCCGCAACGCCATCGTGATCCCCTGCCCGTGGGACGAGGCGCGCTCCTTCATGCCCTGGCACATCGCCGCCTACCTGCTGGAAAACGGCATCCCGGCCGGCCAGCCGGTGGAGGTGTGGGAAAACCTGACCCGCAACGAGGCGGAATGGCGCGGCACGCTGGCCGAGTGCGCCGAGCAGCGCTTTTCCGACATGAGCATCATGCTGATCCGCACGCTCGCGCCTATGGACAGCCAGATCGAGCCGACCCACAAATGAGCCAGCAAGATTACGCCATCGTGCTCGCCGGCCACGGCAGCCGTGACCCGGACGGGGTCAACGAGTTCATGCAGCTGGTGGACGCGCTGAAGGCGCGCGCCGGCGAGCGCCGCATCGCCCACGGCTTTCTGGAATTCGCCCGCCCGACCATAGACGAGGCGGTGGACCAGGTGCTGGCCGCCGGCGCCAAAACCGTGGTGATGGTGCCCGGCGTGCTGTTGGCCGCCACCCACGCCAAGAACGACATGCCCAGCGAGCTGTTGGCGCTGCAGCAGGCGCATCCGGGCGTAGCCTTTCACTTCGGCGCGGCGCTGGACCTGCATCCGCGGCTGTTGGCGCTGTGCCGCCAGCGCATCGTCGAGGCCGAGGCCGCGTCGCCGCACACAGTGTCGCGCAACGACGCCTGTCTGGTCGTCGTCGGCCGCGGCACCTCGGATCCGGACGCCAATTCCGAAATCTCCAAGCTCGCGCGCATGCTGGAGGAAGGCCTGGGCTTCGCCGCGTCCTTCGTCTGCTACTCCGGCACCGCCAAGCCGCTGGTGGCCGACGGCCTGCGCGCCGCCGCGCTGCTGGGCTACCGCCGCATCGTGGTGCTGCCCTACTTCCTGTTCGACGGCGTGCTGGTCAAGCGCATCTACGGCGCGGCGGCGGACTTGGCGGCGCGCCATCCGGAAATCGAGGTGCTGAGCGCCGGCTATCTGGGTCCAGACCCGCAAGTGGCCGAGGTGTTTCTGGAGCGGGCGCAGGAAGGCGTGGAAGGCCGCGCCGCGATGAACTGCGCGTTGTGCAAGTACCGGGTGCAGATCGTCGGCTTCGAGCAGCAGGTGGGCGAGCCGCAGCGCGGCCACCACGGCAAGGTGCGCGGCCTGCTGGAGCGCGAGCCTGCCGCCAATCAGCCGCCGGCCTGGAAACGCTACGCGCCGCATCCGATAGAAGCGGAAAGCATGCGCATCATAGACGAGGGCCGCGACTGGTCGGCCTTCCCGGCCGAGCAGCGCACCGCGCTGATGCGGCTGGTGCACACCACCGGCGACTTCAACAGCGTGGACGACCTGTTCTTCTCGGCCGGTGCTTGCGAAACCGGCATGCGCGCGCTGCTGCGCTGCCGCCGCGTGGTCACCGACGTCACCATGGTGGAAACCGGCCTCAAACGCGAAGTGCTGCGCCAGCTGGAAGTGGAAACCTGGTGCGGCGTGCACGACGAGGAAACCCGGCTGCTGGCCGAAGCCAGCGGCCTCACCCGCTCCGCGGCCGGCATCCGCCGTGCCTGGCAGAAGTTCGGCAACGACTGCGTGGTGGCGATAGGCGACGCGCCGACCGCCATCCGCGAAGTGGTGCGGCTGGTGCGCGACCACGGCTGGCGGCCGCAGCTGGTGGTGGGCCTGCCGGTGGGCTTCGTCGGCACCCGCGAATGCAAGGAAGAGCTGCGCGCGCTGCTGCAAGTGCCGCGCATCACCAACCGCGGCACCCGCGGCGGCTCGCCGTGGGCGGCCACCGTGGTCAACGCGCTGATGATAGACGCGATCGAACACGTCCATCAGCAGCAGCAACGGGAAGAATGAGCCCGGTGCGCCAGCCCTACGACCTCGCCGCCCCCGCGCCCAACGGCATGCGCCGCGGCCGCACCACCGGCAGCTGCGCCACCGCCGCCGTCAAGGCGGCGCTGATGCTGTTGCTGGACGGCGTCGACGCCGACGAGGTCTTCATCAGCCTGCCGGACCCGGATTTCTACCTGGCGGTGCCGGTAGAGCGCGTGGTCTGGCTGGACCAAGACACCGTGCGCGCCGAAGTGCTGAAGTACGCCGGCGACGACCCGGACAACACCGACGGCGCGACGATCTTCGCCGAGGTGAGGATAAACGGCAGCGGCGCGCTGCGCTTCCTGGCCGCGCCCGGCGTCGGCATGGTCACCCAGCCCGGCCTGCGCATCCCGCCCGGCGAGCCGGCGATCAACCCGGTGCCGCGGCAGATGATGCGGATGGCGGTGGATGAAGTACTGGCCGGCCGGCCCGACCCCGGCATCGACCTGGCGATAGGCTGCGTCGACGGCGACAAGATCGCCAAGCGCACCTTCAACCCTATGCTGGGCATCGTCGGCGGCATCTCGATCCTGGGCACCAGCGGCATCGTCGAGCCGATGTCGCAGGCGGCGTGGACCGCATCGATCGAGGTCTATGTGCGGGTGGCGCTGGGCGAGCTGCCGACTGCCATCGCCTTCACCCCCGGCAAGATAGGCCGCGGCTACGCCGCCGACACGCTGGGGTTGGAAAAAAAGCAGGTGGTGCAGATCGCCAACTTCGTCGGCGACTCGCTGGACTTCGCCGAATCGGTGCTGATCGAACAGGGCCGCATCCTCGACACGCTGTGGGTGCTGGGCCACCCCGGCAAGATCGCCAAGCTGCTGGACGGAGTGTGGGACACCCACTCCGGCAAGAGCGGCATGGCGATGGACGCTGTCGCCGGCGTCGCCGCCGACCTGGGCCATGCGCCCGAGCTGGTGGCGCAAATCAAACAAGCGAATACCGTGGAGAACGTAGTGCAGATCATGAGCAGCCAGCCGGACGCGCGCGGCTACTGGATGGAGATAGAACGCCGCACCGCCGCGCGGATGGCGAGCAAGGTGCCCAGCGTGCGGCAAGTGGCGGTGCGGCTGTTCAGCATGGACGGCACACCGCTGGGAGAAGCCGCATGAAGCTGGGCACGCTCATAGGCATAGGCGTGGGCCCCGGCCCGGCCGGGCTGATTCCGGTGGCGGCGCTGGCCGCGCTGCGCGAGGCCGACATCGTCTATCTGCCGCGCGCCACCTCCAGCGAAGTATCCGTCGCCCGGCAATGCCTGGCCGGGCTGGCGCTGGACGAAAGCCGCTTTCGCGAAATCGAGTTCGAGATGAATCCGGACCGCGGCGCGCTGTCGCGCCATTACGGCGCGCTGGCCGAGCGGCTGGTCGCCGAATTGAAAACCGGCCGCAACATCGCCTACCTGACCATAGGCGATTCGATGACCTACTCCACCTACGGCTACCTGCTGGCGGCGCTACGCGAAATGCTGCCGACGCTGGAGACGCAAACCTTCCCCGGCGTCACCAGCTTCGCCGCCACCGCGTCGGCCTTGTCCTGGCCGCTGGGCGAAGGCAAGGAACGCATCCTGATCCTGCCCTGCCCCGACGACATGGCCGAGCTGCGAGCCGATATCGACAGCCACGACGTCGTGGTGCTGATGAAGATAGGCAAGCGGCTGCCGGACGTGCTGGCGCTATTGAGCGAGATGGGCATCGCCCAGCTGTGCGCCTTCGCCCGCCGCATCGGCCTGCCCGGCGAGGTGCTGTGCGCCGACGCCTCGCAATTGACGGCCGAGGCCAGCGGCTACCTCGCCACCATGCTGATCCGCAAGACAGCCAGAGAAAGACGCCACTCATGAACGCGCCGTCTTGCACCGTAGGGCGGAAGCCCGATGACATCGGGCGTTCCGCCGCGCTGGCAGTAGCGAGTCGGCAAGCGGGTCGCCGGGAAGGCGGATCGCCCCGCTGGGGCATCCGCCCTACGCTATCCACTGCCGGCCTCATATGCGATCAAAGCCAACGCCGCGCCCCCCCTCTCCCCTCGCGGGAGAGGGCCGGGAAGAGGGGGCGATGCCAATTTTCCACCGAGGTTTCGAAATGAAAGTGTATTTCATCGGCGCCGGCCCCGGTGCCGCCGACCTGATCACCTTGCGCGGCAGCCGCCTGTTGGGCGCGGCGCCCATGGTGCTGTACGCCGGCTCGCTGGTGCCGGCCGAGATGCTGAGCCACTGCCGCCCGGACGCGGAGATCCACGACACCGCCGAACTGAACCTGGACCAGCAGGAAGCGCTGTACCGCCGCGCCCAGGCCGAAGACAAGGACGTGGCGCGGCTGCACTCCGGCGACCCGGCGATCTACGGCGCCACCAACGAGCAGATGCGCCGGCTGGAAGCGCTTGGTATCAAATATGAGGTCGTCCCCGGCGTGTCCTCGTTCACCGCCGCTGCCGCCGCATTGTCTAGCGAACTGACCCGGCCCGAGGTGTCGCAGTCCATCATCCTCACCCGCACCAGCGGCCGCGCCAGCGCGGTGCCGGAAACGGAATCCATCGCCAGTTTCGCCGCCCACCGCGCGACGATGTGCATCTTCCTGTCCGGCCAGCGTCTGAAGCAGACCGTCGCCGACCTGGCGCTGCACTACCCGCCCACCACCCCGGTGGCGCTGGTGCGCCGCGCCAGCTGGCCGGACCAATCCGTCCACCGCAGCACGCTGGGCAAGATGCTGTCCGAGGTGAAGCAGAAGGACTGGCTGCTGACCACGCTGCTGTTGGTGGGCGAGGCGCTGTCGCGCGAAGGCGGCGTCGAATCCAGCCTGTACGCGGCCGGTTTCACCCACATCTTCCGCGACGGCGACGAGCGCAAGACCAAGCGGGCCAGCCTGCAGAAAGAAAACCAGGCATGAGTCGCGCCGTGTGGCTGGTGCGTGCCGAAGCGCTGCCCTTGGGACAGAGGCTGGCATCGGCGCTGGACGCCCGGCTGTACCAGCCGTGGCTGGAACCCAGCATCAGCGGCCGCGAGCAATTCCGCGCCGCCTTCCACGCGCACAGCCACTGGGTGCTGGTGATGGCCAGCGGCATCGCCGTCCGCTATCTGGACGGCCTGCTGCAAAGCAAGTACAGCGACCCGGCGGTGGTGGTGATGGACGAAGCCGCCCGCTTCGCCATCCCGCTATTGTCTGGCCACGAAGGCGGAGCGAATGACCTTGCCTATGAAGCGGCGCGGCTAACCGGCGCCATCCCGGCCATCACCACCGCGACAGAAGCGATCAAGCCGCTGACGCTAGGCATCGGCTGCCGCCGCGGCAAAAGCGCCGAGGCCATAGCACAAGCAGTGCTGCAAGCCTTGGCCGGCCGGCCGCTATCCGACGTGCGCGAAGCGGCGACGATAGACCTGAAGGCCGACGAAGAAGGCCTATTGGCCTTCTGCGCCCGCCACGCGCTGCCGTTGCGCGTCATCGCCCGCGAAGACGTCGCTGCCCGCGGCTGGACCGGCGCGCCGTCGGACTGGGTGCGGCGGAACGTCGGCGTCGACGGCGTGTGCGAGCCATGCGCGCTGATCGCCAGCCCGCGGGGGAGGTTGATCGTGCCCAAGACCGCGGTGGATGGGGTGACGGTGGCGGTGGTAGAGGACAAAGCAGCATGGCTTGCGTAAACGCAACGCTGGCCACCAATGCCATCACAGCCGCCATTGCGAAAGATAAAACGCTGGCGACGCGCCCCTACTCCCCTTTGTCGCGCGCCGGTAAAAATCAGGCTGGCAAGGTTTTAAGCCGTCGCCTGTTTGAGTCCCGCGACGCTAGCGCGGGACGAGTTCGACGGCGCCTTGCCAGCCTGATTTTTACCGGGAATTCGCGCGGCGTAGGGGCGGCCTGGGGTTGTAAGGGGGCTGGCCGCGCAGCCCCCTTACCCGCCCGCTGGGCGGAACCCCACGTAAGCAACGCAAAATACGGTCACAGTTATAGCGTCAGCAAGCGACGAGCTTGCTCTGAATTCAAAAAACAAGATGAGCCTGCTACGCAGGCAATGTTTAGGAGCGGTGCCACCGCCAGGGGCACGGGGAGCTGCGCGGCCAGCCCCTATGCTGAGCGAATCAAAGATTCGCACGCTCGCATCCCCCAGGCCGCCCCTACGTGCCGCGAAACCCCGGACAAAACACAGTCGGCAAGGCGCTGCCGAACTCGCCGCGCGCTAACGTCGCGCGACTCAAACAGACGGCAGCTTAAAACCTTGCCGACCGCATTTTGTCCGGCGCGTCCCGAAGGGGACTATTCGGTACGTCGCCAACATTTTGGCAAACAGTTATTAGTGGGCGCAGCCCAAAGCAAGAACGGAAAAAAATGACCGGCAAACTCTACCTCGTCTCGGTCGGCCCCGGCCGCGCCGAACTGATCCCCGACCTCGCCCGCCAGGCGCTGGCCGCGAGCGACGTGATCGTGTCCTACGATCTCTACCTGACCTGGGTGCAACCGTGGATAGCCGGCAAGGACATCCGCACGCTGCCGCTGACCCAGGAACGCGAGCGCGCCCAGCTGGCGCTGGAGGAGGCCCGCGCCGGCAAGACCGTGGCCCTGCTGTCCAGCGGCGACATCGGCGTTTACGCGATGGCTACGCTGGCTTACGAGGACATGCGCGAGGACGATGGCTTCGACGTGCAGCTGATCCCCGGCATCACTTCGGCCAACTCCTGCGCGTCGCTGCTCGGCGCGCCGCTGTCGCACGATTTCGCCACGCTGAGCCTGTCGGACCTGCTGTGCCCGTGGGAATGGATCGAAACCCGCGCCCGCCACATCGCCCAGGCAGACCTGGCGGTGGTGTTCTACAACGTGCAAAGCCGCCAGCGCCAGGAAGGCGTCTACCGCATCCTGGACATCATGCTGGAGCACAAGAAGCCAGAAACGCTGTGCGGCATCGTCCGCAACGCCTACCGCGAAGACCAAGCGGTGGAGATCGTCACGCTGGCCGAGCTGCGCACGCGCCGCTTCGACATGCTGACCAGCATCGTCATCGGCAACCGCTTCACCCGCCGCAAGCGCGAGTGGATGTTCACCCCGCGCGGCTACTTCAACTGGGACAACACCAGCGACACGGTGAAGGCCGACGCGCTGCCCGCCGGCGCGGCCTGGGTGTTTTCCGGCACCAGCGACGGCAACGCGCTGTCGCGCGCCATCGCCGACGCCGGCCGCGCGGTGGTGATCAGCAGCGCCAGCGATTACGGCAACGAGCAGGCGCAGCAAGCCGTGCCCGGCGTCGCCACCGTCAGCGGCCGGCTGGGCGTGGAACGCCGCCGCGAGCTGCTGTCCGGCAGCCGGGCCAGCGCCATCGTCGACGCCACCCACCCTTACGCCAGCGAGATGTCGCAGCAGCTGATGGCGCTGGCCGAGGAGCTGGCCCTGCCCTATCTGCGCTACGAACGGCCGGCCAGCGGCAGCGAGCATCCGGTGATCCGTTGCGCCGACAGCGACGCGGCCGCCAAGCTGGCGATGACGAAAGGAAAACGCGTTTTCCTCGCCACCGGCAGCAAGGAGCTGCACCGCTTCCTCGCCGCCGACTCGGAGCAAAAGCATCAATGGTTCGTCCGTCTGGCGCCGGACCCGCAGCATTTGCAGCGGGCGTTGGACTTAGGTCTCCCGCGTTCGCGCATCTGCGCGATGCAAGGCCCGTTTTCGCAGGCCGCCAACGAGGCGCTGTGGCGCGATTGGGGAGTCGACTGCGTGATCAGCAAGGACGGCGGCGAGGCCGGCGGCTTCGACGCCAAGGCGGCTGCCGCGGCGGCGCTGGGCATCCCGTTCATCGTCATCGACCGGCCGCGACTGGACTATCCGCAAACATTCAGCGACTTTGACGCCGTGCTGGCAGCCCTGCCGCAGGGAGGCCAGGCATGAGCGCGCCACGCCTTCCCGTCACCGTGCTGACCGGCTTCCTCGGCGCCGGCAAGACCACGCTGCTGTCCAAGCTGCTGGAGAACAACAAGCAGCGCCGGCTGGCCATCCTGGTCAACGAGTTCGGCGAGGTGCCGATAGACGGCGGCCTGCTGCGCGACGCCGACGCCGGCGGCGTGGAAATCCACGACCTGGCCAACGGCCTGGTCGCCTATGACGACGACGCCGACTTCCTGCCCACCATGCTGGCGCTGTGGCAACGCCGCCAGCAGATCGACCACGTGCTGATCGAAACCTCGGGCCTGGCGCTGCCCAGCGCGGTGATGGCGCAGCTGCAAAGCGAGGCGCTGGCGCCGTACTTCGTGCTGGACGCGACGCTGGCGGTGGTCGACACCCCGCTGCTGCTGGCCGGCCATTTCGCGCCGGCCGGAGACGGCGGCAAGACCGACGCGGTGGCGGAGCTGTTCGACCAGCAGCTGGGCCACGCCGACATCGTGGTGCTGAACAAGATTGACGCGCTGTCGGCAGATGAACTGCTGGCGGCGGAAGAAGCCGTGCGCCGGCAGGCGCCGTCGATACGCTTCATCGAACTGGCCTATCAAGCCAAGCTGGACACCCGGCTGACGCTGGGCCTGCATCTGCACGAGGCCTCGCCGGCCGCGCACCGCCACTACGGCCCGGTGGCCAGCATGCCGGGGCTCGCGATGCGGCCGCTGGCCAACCAGGCCTTGCTGGACGGCCACAGCCACGGCGGCCAGGCCGCTCACAGCCACGGCCTGTCCACCCACAAGCATTTCCACGATCAGGACCCAGGCTGGCAATCGTTCATGATCCGCAGCAAGGAAGCCCAGCATGCCGACAAGCTGGCGGCGGCGCTGGAGGCCATCGCCCGCGAGGAGCCGCTGCTGCGCATCAAGGGCTTCGCCGCCTGCGCCGAAGGCCCCGGCCGGCTGCTGGCCCAGGGCGTGCGCAACCGCATCGAGTTGAGCCGCGACCAGGCGCTGGCCGCGCCGCGCCAGGCGCAGCTGGTGTTCATCGGCTACCACCCCAGCCGCCCGCGCGTGGTGGCCTTGCTGCGCGACATCACCGGCGCGCACTGGAGCTAGGCGGTGAGCGCATTGGAGCTATGCGGCCTGGACTGGTCGCCCGACGCCGCGACCGCGCCTGAAGAAAGATTGCTGCGCGACATCGCGCTGACCGTGCGGCCCGGCGAGTTCGTCGGCGTCATCGGCCCCAACGGCAGCGGCAAGACCAGCACGCTGCGTTGCGCCTTCCGCTTCAACAGGCCGCTGGCCGGCGAAGCCAGACTCGACGGCGCCGACATCTGGGGCCAATCCGCCGCCGCCTTCGCCCGCCGCGTGGCGGTGGTACTGCAGGAATTCCCCGAGGACTTCGGCCTGACCGTGCGCGAGGTGGCCGACATGGGCCGCATCCCGCACCAGTCGCTGCTGCGCGGCGGCAGCGCCGCCGACCACGCCATCGTCGACGAGGCGCTGGCCCTGGTGGGCCTGGCGTCGCAGCAACACCAGCCTTTCGCCACCCTGTCCGGCGGCGAGAAGCAGCGCGCGCTGCTGGCGCGGGCGCTGGCCCAGAAGCCGGAGCTGCTGATCCTGGACGAGCCAACCAACCACCTGGACCTGCGCCACCAATTGTCGCTGCTGCGCCTGGTGCGCCGGCTGGGCATCGCCGCCGTTGCCACGCTGCACGACCTGAACCTGGCCGCCGCCTTCTGCCACCGGCTGTACGCGCTGAAGGCCGGCCGCGTCGTCGCCAGCGGCGCGCCGGAAGCGGTGCTGACGCCGTCCTTGCTGGCCGAGGTGTTCGGCGTGCGCGCGCTGGTGGATCGCCACCCGCAGGCTGGCCACCCCCGCATCACCCTATTAGAAGAAGAAATCCAATGAAACGCATCCGCCCCTCGCTCATCGCCTGCGGCCTGGCCGCGCTGCTGTCCGCCCAAGTCCACGCCACCCGCTACCCGCTCACCGTGGACAGCTGCAACCGCAAGGTCACCTTCCAGCGCGCCCCGCAGCGCGCCGTCAGCCACGACATCAACCTGACCGAGATGATGGTGGCGCTGGGCCTGCAGAACCGCATGGTCGGCTACACCGGCATCAGCGCCTGGAACAAGCTGAACGCGCCGCTGAAGCAGGCGCTGGGCCCGCTGCCGGAACTGGCCGGCGACTATCCGTCGTCGGAAGCGCTGCTGGCCCGCAACGCCGACTTCTTCTTCGCCGGCTGGAACTACGGCCTGCGCGTCGGCGGTCCGGTGACGCCGGCCTCGCTGGCGCCATTGGGCATCCATGTCTACGAGCTCAGCGAATCCTGCGCCCACGTGATGAAGCGCCCGGCGGCGAGCCTGGACGACGTCTACCGCGACATCGGCAACCTCGGCCGCATCTTCGACGTGGAGCCGCGCGCGCAGAAAGTGGTAGCCGAGATGCGCGCCAAGGTGGACGGCGTCGCCGCCCGCGTCGCCAAGCGCAAGGCCACGCCGTCGGTCTTCGTCTACGACAGCGGCGAGGACCGCCCCTTCAGCGCCGGCCGGCTGGCGATGCCCGACGCGCTGATCCGCGCCGCCGGCGGCCGCAATATCCTCTCCGACGTCAACGCCAGCTGGACCCGCGTCGACTGGGAAACCGTGCTGGCGCGCAATCCGCAGGCCATCGTGATCATCGATTACGGCAAGGTCACCGCGCAGCAGAAGATCGCCTTCCTGCAAAACCATCCGGCGCTGAACAAGATCGCGGCGGTGCGCGACAAGCGCTTCATCGTGCTGCCCTATGACAGCGCGACGCCGGGCATCGCCAATGCCGACGCGATCAGCGCGCTGGCGCGCGGCCTGCACCCGGAAGTCTTCGCCAAGTGATCCGCGCCGCCGCCAACCGTCCGCCGGCCTGGCCGCTGCTTGGCCTCTTGCTGGCCCTGCTCGCGCTGTCGCTGCCGCTGGCTTCCGGCCTGGGCGCCGCGCCGGTCGAGTTCGCCGTCAGCTCCAATGTGCTGCTGCACCAGCTGGGCCTGCCGGTGGCGCCAGCCTGGCAGCCGGGCCAGGACCTGATCATCTGGCAGCTGCGGCTGCCGCGCGTGCTGCTGGGCGGCATGGTCGGCGCCGGCCTGGCGCTGGTGGGCGCGGCGCTGCAAGCCGCCACCCGCAACCAGCTGGCAGACCCGCACCTCTTGGGCGTCAGCTCCGGCGCCACGCTGGGCGCGGTGACGGTGCTGCTGTTCAGCGGCAATGTGCTGGGCGGCGCCACCCTGCCGCTGGCCGCCTTCACCGGCGCCTTGCTGGCCACCCTGCTGGTCACCGGCATCGCCGTGCGCCAGCGCCGGCTGCAAGCCGAGCGGTTGCTGCTGGCCGGCGTGGCCGTGTCCTTCCTGCTGATGGCTTTGGCCAATCTGATGCTGTATCTGGGCGACCACCGCTCGGCCTCGGCGGTGCTGTTCTGGATGCTGGGCGGCCTGGGCCAGGCGCGCTGGGAGCTGCTGCCGGCGCCGCTGGCCGCGCTGTGCCTGGGCCTGATCGCGCTGCTGGCGGTGGCGCGGCCGCTGAACGCGCTGATGGCCGGCGAGCAGACCGCGGTCACGCTGGGCATCCGCGTGACCCGGCTGCGGCTGGCGGTGTTCGCCGCGTCGTCGCTGCTGACCGGCACCATGGTGGCAGTCAGCGGCGCGATAGGCTTCGTCGGCCTGATGATTCCGCACATCGCCCGCCGCTGCGTCGGCGCCGACCACCGCCGCTTGCTACCGGCCTGCGCGCTGTTGGGCGCGCTGTTCCTGATCTGGGTGGACGCCGCCGCGCGCACGCTGATCGCGCCGGAAGACATCCCGGTGGGCGTCGGCACCGCCGCCGTCGGCGGCGCCTTCTTCATCTGGCTGCTGCGCCGCTGACGGCGCCGGCCTCACACAAGGACGACATAATGAAAACCGATCCGGCCTCCCACCAGCGCATGACCGAGAAGCGCAAGGCGGGCTTCGAGAAGAAAAAGGCCGCCGCCACCGGCGAAAAAGGCCTGCTCATCGTCAACACCGGCACCGGCAAGGGCAAGAGCAGCGCCGCCTTCGGCATGGGCTTGCGCGCCGTCGGCCACGGCATGCGCCTGGGCGTGGTGCAATTCATCAAGGGCGCGCTGCACACCGCCGAGCGCGACCTGCTGGGCGGCTTCGACAACTGCGACTTCCACACCATGGGCGAAGGCTATACCTGGAACACCCAGGACCGCGAGGCCGACATCGCCACCGCGCGCAAGGGCTGGGAGCAGGCGCTGGCGATGCTGGCAAGCGACGATTACGAGATGGTGATCCTGGACGAATTGAACGTGGTGCTGAAGTACGAATACCTGCCGCTGGACGAGGTGCTGGCCGCCTTCGCCGCCCGGCCGTCGATGCAGCATGTGGTGGTCACCGGCCGCCACGCGCCGGAGGCTTTGCTGGAAGCCGCCGATCTGGTCACCGAGATGCGGCTGGTCAAACACCCCTACCGCGAGCAGGGCATCAAGGCGCAACGCGGGGTGGAGTTTTAATGAATGCGCCGCTTTGTCCGGCGCTGTTCCTGACCGCGCCCGCCTCGCACCAGGGCAAGACCACGGTCACGGCGGCGCTGGCCCGCCATCACCGCAATCAAGGCCGCAAAGTGCGGGTGTTCAAGACCGGGCCGGACTTCCTCGATCCTTATATCCTGGAGCGGGCCAGCGGCCACACCGTCTACGGCCTGGATTTGTGGATGAACGGTGAGGCCGATTGCCGCGCGCGCTTGCATCAGGCCGCCGCCGACGCCGACCTGATCCTGATCGAGGGCAGCATGGGCCTGTTCGACGGCACGCCGAGCAGCGCCGATCTGGCCGAGCGGCTGAACGTGCCGCTGGCCGCGGTGATAGACGCCACCGGCATGGCGCAGACTTTCGCCGCCGTCGCCCACGGCCTGGCCAGTTTCCGCCCCGGCCTAGCCTTTCACGGCTTCATCGCCAACCATGTCGCCAGCGAGCGCCACGCCGAGATGCTGGCCCAGCAACTGCCTGAGCGCCTGCCGCTGCTCGCCGCGCTGCGCAGGGACGATGCCGTTCGGCTGCCGGAACGCCATCTGGGCCTGGTGCAGGCGCAGGAAATCGCCGATCTGGACGAACGCCTCGACCGCGCGGCGGCGCAGATCGCCGCCACCGCACTGGCTAAACTGCCGCCGGCTGTCGAGTTTCCCGGCCTTGATCTGCCTGAGATGCCGCGACTGCTGGCCGGCAAGCGCATCGCCATCGCCCGCGACGCGGCCTTCGCCTTCGTCTACCCGGCTAACCTTGAGATGCTGACCCAGTTGGGCGCGGAACTGGCCTTCTTCTCGCCGCTGGCCGACGCCGCGCTGCCCGACTGCGATGCGGTCTACCTGCCCGGCGGCTACCCGGAGCTGCATCTTGAAACGCTTTCCGCCAACACGGCGCTGAAAGCGGATCTACATTGGCACGCGCAAGCTGGCAAGCCGCTGTACGCCGAGTGCGGCGGCATGCTCTATCTGTTGGACAAGCTGACCAACCGCCAGGGCGACAGCGCGGCCATGCTGGAACTGCTGCCCGGCCAGGCGGTCCTGCAAGACAGGCTGTGCGGGTTGGGCCTGCAGCAAATGGACTTTCCCGGCGGCGCGCTGCGCGGTCATACTTTCCACTACACCCGGCTGGAAACGCCGCTATCGCCCATGTCGCACGCCCGCAGGGCCAGCGGCGCAGGCCGGGGGGAAGCGCTATACCGACAGGGCAGCCTGTCGGCCAGCTATTTCCACGCCTACTTCCCCTCCAACCCCTTAGCCACAGCGAGCCTGTTCCTGCCATGAACCGCTATCCGCAATCCGACATCGACGCCGTCTACCGCGCCATCCGCGAACGCCGCGACATGCGCCACTTCAAACCGGACCCGGTGGACCCGGCCCTTTTGCAGCGGCTGCTGGAAGCCGCGCATTGCGCGCCCAGCGTCGGCTTCATGCAACCCTGGCGCTTCATCCGCATCCGCAACGCCGAGCTGCGCCAACAACTGCACGCGCTGGTGGAGGAAGAACGCGTGCAGACCGCCCGCGCTCTGGGCGAACGCGAGGACGCGTTCATGAAGCTCAAAGTGGAAGGCGTGCTCGATTGCGGCGAGGTGCTGGTGGCCGCGCTGATGGATGGCCGCGAGCGCCACGTGTTTGGCCGCCGCACGCTGCCGGAGATGGACCTGGCTTCGGTGGCCTGCGCCATCCAGAACATGTGGCTGGCGGCGCGCGCCGAAGGGCTGGGCCTGGGCTGGGTCTCCATCTTCGACCCGGGCAAGCTCGCCGCCCTGCTGGCCATGCCGGAAGGCGCGCGGCCGGTGGCCATACTGTGCCTGGGCCATGTCGAAGCGTTCTACCCCAAGCCTATGCTGGAACTGGAGCATTGGGCCAGCCGGCGCCAGTTGAACGATCTGGTTTCCGATGATCGCTGGCCTGAAGGCAGCTGAGTCCGAGCGGCTCCATCGCCCAGACGCCGTTTTGCCAACCGGCAGAAAACGGCCGCGGCACCAACCCAGAGCCAATGCTTAGCCGCGCCGCGTGAATACAATCGCTCCTTCCTTCATGAAAATGTCAATTGAATTTATTTAAGCCAATACGATAATTCAATGACATTTCACAGGAGAGGCCGTAATGATAAATGCCAATCAATGCCTGGTTTTGCTATTGGCACTGAGCGCCGCGCCGGCGATCGCAACGGAAACCCCGGCGCCGCGCTGGGCGGTGCAAACTGGAGGCCGGCAGGTTTTGGGGACGGACGGCTGGCAGGCCACCTGGCCCGGCGTCAACTGGAGCTTGCGCTTCGCCGGCAAGGGGGTGGGCGTCCGCCTCAACGACGCGGTCAATTACTACAGCCTGGAGCTGGACGGCAAGGCCGCGCAAAAAATCGCGCCGGCAACCGGCGAGCGCACCATCTGGCTGGACGCGCCGGACGGCAAGCCGCATACCGCGCGCCTGTTCAAGCTGACTCAGTCCCCTGACCAATCCGGCCTGTTCCGCGGTTTTCTGTTGCGCGATGCTCATCCGCTGGCGCCGCCGTCCAAGCCCCGCCGGCAAATCGAATTCATAGGAGATTCCTGGACCGTGGCCTACGGCAATCTGTCCGCCACGCGCGATTGCACCGATCAGCAAATCGTCGAGCGCAGCGATGCCAGCCAGAGCTTCGCGGCCTACCTGGGCAAGCGATACGGCGCGCAAATCCAAAACAACGGCATGTCGGGCATGGGCATGGTGCGCAACTGGGGCGGCAATATGCCGCAGGTGGATTACCGCAGCTATCACCCGCGCCTGCTGCAGAATCAGCCGGAAACCGCGCCGGGCAACAACGCCTATCGCCGCTACGACTGGCGCCCGCAGCTGGTGGTGATCGCGCTGGGCATCAATGACTTCGGCACCGCGGTCGGTCCTAACGAACCGCGCAGCCAACAACAGTTGGCCGACGACTATGTCAAGGCATACCACGGCTTGATCGCACGCTTGAAACAGCGCTATGACCAGCCTGCCTTCCTGCTGGCCGCCACCTATCTCTGGCCGGACGACAGGATGCGCCCGCTGGTCAGCCGGATCGCGGAGGAGGAACGAAACCTAGGCACCACGGTGGCGTATGTGGATTGGCAGAATATCGAGCTGACCGGCTGCAACTGGCACCCCAATCTGTCCGATCACGCCAAGATGGCCGCGCAAATGGAGGCTGCCATCGGCACCCTGGGCAATATCTGGGACAAATAAATAAACAAAAGCCGCGCCTCACGGCGCGGCTTTCTCTCAACGACAACGGGCGTATTCCGGATTGTCTGGTCCGCGCAGCGCTCAGTCCACGCGTTCAAAACGGGAGCGATCAGGCTTAAACCGTGCCATGGGAGAGCCAGGCCCCGCCGACACAGACTGTACAAATACGGCAAAGAGACGCGACACAGGACCAGGGCTTTCGCGCCCAGCAAAATTCAAACGGCCAGGCCAAGCTTAGGCGCGTGCAGGACTGAGCGCTTTTAATGGCCGCGAAGCAAACCACGCAGAGAAACTGGGCCAAGGCGCGCCGACTGAGGCAGTACACGCCCTAGCACAAGGAGACACAACGCTGGATCTGGGCTTGGGTCAGCGGGTCTAAATGCCAAGCCCGTCTCGTCGCCGCGCCGCCGCCCGCAAGGCCTGGCGGCTGGATGCGATCAATTCCTCGTCTCCGGCCGCCTCGCGTAAAAGCAGGGCCTCGCGCAACGCGCTTTCGGCCTCAGCCAAATACCCCGCGCCGAGTCTGGCCTTGCCCAGGTGTTGCAGCGCAAACCCCAATAAGGCAAGAGGAGCGGCATGCTGGCGAATGCGAGCTTCTTGCTCCTCCAAGGCGTTTATCGATGCCTGCCACAAGCCGCGCGCCTCCAGCGCCTGGGTCCAGCGAATCACCGCCGCGCAATGGCCGCCCGCATCCGCCAGCCGCGCCAAATCCTCCATGGCGCGGCGCAGCCATGCCTCGGCGCGATCGATATCGCCGGCATACAGCAGCATCAAGCCTGCCTGGCTTTGCGCGCGGGCCTGAGCGGCAGCGTCTTTCCCTTCCCGCGCCAATAGCGCTTCAGCCTGTTTGCGCATGGCTGCTGGATTGAGCGCGCGGCGAGCCAGGGTATCGTCGTCGATCACATGCTCGGTACCCGGCAAGCCATTGAAGTCCATCACTCGCGGCGCCTTGCCCGTCATTTAATTTCCAGTCCGGTCCATGCTTTTTTTCTGCAGGCAACTGGGGCAAAGGCAATCCCCAGCCGCCCCCCGCACTGGCAGCGCATGCGGCAAGTCCATGCACCAGCAAGCCCCCTCTTCGCCGCCCGCGCCGCAGGTAAAGCCGCTGCCGCAGCTTGCGCAGGTCTTGCGCTGAACGGGCAGCGGCAAGGCCAATAACCGCTGCCAGACCTGCTCCTTGCGTTCCCCGCTATAGCGGGACCAGCCGGCGATCTCGTCCAGCGTGCGCCGGCAGCCCACGCAGACCTGCCCGCCCTCGTCCAGCCGGCACACGCCTATGCAAGGCGATGGCGGCGTCTTGACCGATGTTTCCAAACCACACCTCTAAGTTCAATCGCTATCGGCGGGATGGTAACGCGATGGCGGCGCTCAAGCTAGCTGCCGCCAGCGCTGCCCCAGCCCCACGGCATGAAACAGGCCGTAGCCCAGACAGATCAAGGAACTCCAGAGCGCGAATGCATTGAGCGCCTCCGGCCGCCACAGCCAGATGGGGAACAAAACCAGGCCGCGCAGCAAGTAGATGGCCGTGATGATCAACAGAGCGGGCTTCAGCAAGGGCAGACGGCGCAGCCAGCCCGCGGCGGAGAACGCGTAGAGCGCCCAGAGCGCCAAAACGGCGGCGATGCCCAGCGTCACCAGCGCCGGCCACCATTCGCCTCTTCCGGCCGCAGCGGCCAAATCCGGCGGCGCGCCGAAAAAGCGATACCAAGCCGGTCCGCCGACAATGCAGGCGAGATGCAACAGGCTGGCCAGCAGGCTCAAACCGCCGGCGATCAATAGATTGCGATTCATGGCGCGCCTCTGTCTTGAATTTGAAGATCAAAACAATAACATTGTCATTTATTGGGCGCATGAAAAACGGCGCGATGATTCGCGCCGTTGCGTTCCGCTCGCCCGCTGCTTACTTTGCTGCGGAAGCGTCCTTGGCAGCCGCGCCACCGCCTATGGTTTCCATCACCTTCCACTGGCCGTTTTCGACCTTGTACACGGTGATGCCGCCATCCTTCAGGTCGCCCTTGTCGTCATAGGTCCAGTTGCTGGAGGTCACGCCCTGGTGGGTGATCTTGGCCAGCACTGGCAGGTAGACCTTGGGATCGGCCGAGTTGGCCTGTTCCATCGCCTGGATCAGCGTGCGCGTGGCGTCGTAGCCGTACGGCGAGTAAGTGGCCACGTCGGCCTTGAAGCGCGCCTTGTAGCGGGTTTCGTAGTCCTTGCCGCCCGGCATCTGCTCCAGCGGCAGGCCAGCCAGCGAGGCGATGGTGCCTTCGGCTTCCTTGCCCGCCAGTTGCAGGAAGGTGGGGGTGCGCGTCATTTCGCCCGAAATCAGCGGAGCCTTGATGCCCAGGCGCTTCATCTGCTTGACCATGGGCGCGGACTGCGCGTCGGCGCCGCCGTAGAACACCACATCCGGATTCACGCCCTTGATGCTGGTCAGGATGGCGGTGAAGTCGGTGGCCTTGTCATTGGTGAACTCGCGCTTCACCACGTCGCCGCCGGCGGCGCGGGCGGACTTCTCGAACTCGTCGGCCAGGCCCTGGCCGTAGGCGGTGCGGTCGTCGACGATCACGATGCGCTTGGCATGCAGCTTGTCAACCGCGAACTTGCCCATCACGCCGCCCTGCTGGGTGTCGGAGGTCATGGAACGGAAAGTGTTCTTGAAGCCCTGGGCGGTGAACACCGGCGAGGTGGCCATGGCGATCATCGGAATGCCGGCGTCGGAATAGATCTTGGAGGCCGGGATGGCGGTGCCGGAGTTGAAGTGGCCGATGATGCCGGCGACTTTCTCGTCCACGAACTTCTGCGCCAATTGGGTGGCGGTCTTCGGGTCGGCCTGGTCGTCCTGCGCGTCCAGCACGAAGGTCACCGGCTTGCCGCCCAGGGTCGGCTTCTCGGCGTTGGCGTCTTCGATGGCCAGGGTCACGCCGTTTTTGTACTCTTCGCCGTAGTGCGATTGCGGGCCAGTCAGCGGCGCGGCAAAACCGATCTTGACCTCGGTGGCGCCAGCGGCTTGGGCAGGCGCGGACGCCGCGCCGGATTGGGCGGTGTCGTCCTTCTTGCCGCAAGCGGACAGGGCGACGGCGGCGGCGACCGCCAGAGTCAGGGTGGACAGTTTGGATACTTGCATCTCTTCGTTCCTCTTCTCTTGCTTCAACTTCTAACGTCGATGTAATCGGCCGGAGCCGGGTCCAGACTTGCTCTTAAAGTAAAAACTCTGGCCGCATTATTTCAATGCGGCCAGAAGCTGGCAAGTTCTTATTCTGTCATGCTCATCAGGCTGGCATTTCCACCCGCCGCCGTAGTGTTGACGCTGAGCGCGCGCTCCACCACCAGCCGGTGGATATTGTAGCCGTGCTCGCCGCGCAGGATCAGCGGCACCAGGGCGCCGTCGCGCGCCGCCAGCTTGCGGCGGGCCTCCTCCGCGCCGGCGCCGGCGAACAACACCGCCGACACATCCGCCGCCAACACATCGGCCGAGACCTCGGCGTGGCCGCCCAGCGCGGCGGCGAGCTTGCGCCCGGCCTCGCTGTCCGGCAGCACGGCGCGGTTGCCGGCGGCGAAAGCGGCGGCCAATTGTTCGGCCAGCGCTTGCGCGTCGCCCGCCACGCAGCCGACTCGGCCGCGGCCAGCGAAGGACAAGACGTTATTTTCGCCGGTAGGGCCGGGCAGGGCCACGCTATGCGACAGCGGGCTTTCCTGGCGCGCGGCGGCGATGACGCCGTCCAGCGCCAGGCCCTGCGCCTTGGCGGCTGCGGCCAGCGCGTCCAAGGCGGACAGGTCAGCCGGCTGCGGCGAGGCGGCCAGCTTGGGTTGCCACGCGGCGCGGCTCAGACGGTACAGATAGTACGGCCCGCCGGCCTTGGGGCCGGTGCCGGACTTGCCTTCGCCGCCGAAGGGCTGCACGCCCACCACCGCGCCGACGATGTTGCGGTTGACATAGATATTGCCCACCTTGATCTTGCCGCAGATGTCGGCGATGGTCTCGTCGATGCGGCTGTGGATGCCGTGGGTCAGGCCATAGCCGGTGGCGTTGATCTCGGCCACCACCTTGTCCAGATCGGACGCGGCGAAGCGCAGCACGTGCAGCACCGGACCGAACACCTCGCGCTTCAGCTCGGACAGATTGTCGATCTCGAACAGCGTCGGCGCCACATAAGTGCCATGCTCGCAATCGGCGCTCAACTTGGTTTGATGCATGGCGCGCGCCGAATGCTTCAGCTTGTCGATATGAGCCAGCAGGCCGGCTTGCGCCTCGGCGTCTATCACCGGGCCAACATCGGTGGTGAGCTTGGCCGGGTTGCCCACCGTCAGCTCGTCCATCGCGCCCTTGATCATCTTGATGACCTTATCGGCGATATCGTTCTGCAGATACAACACGCGCAGCGCCGAGCAGCGCTGGCCGGCGGAGTCAAAGGCTGAGCTCAGCACGTCGGTCACCACCTGCTCCGGCAGCGCCGAGCTGTCGACTATCATCGCGTTCATGCCGCCGGTTTCCGCCACCAGCACCGGGTCGTCGCCGCGCTTGGCCAGCGTGCGGTTGATGATTTGCGCCACTTCGGTGGAGCCGGTGAAGATCACGCCCTGGATGCGCGCGTCGCCGGTCAGCGCCGCGCCCACCACCTCGCCGCGCCCCGGCAGGAACTGCAGCGCCGCGCGCGGCACGCCGGCCTCATGCAGCAGGCGCACGGCGTAAGCGGCGATCAGGCTGGTCTGCTCGGCCGGTTTGGCCAGCACGGTGTTGCCGGCGGCCAGCGAGGCGACCACTTCGCCGATGAAGATGGCCAGCGGGAAATTCCACGGGCTGATGCACACCACCGGACCCAGCGGCTTGTGCGTGGCATTGTCGAATTCGGACGCGATCTGCGCCGCGTAATAGCGGCAGAAGTCCACCGCCTCGCGCACTTCGGCGATGGCGTTGTTCAGGGTCTTGCCCGCCTCGCGCACTGCCAAGCCCATCAAGGCCGGCATATTGTCTTCCATCAGGTCGGCCATGCGGTTCAGGCAGGCGGCGCGCTCAGCCACCGGCGTGGCGGCCCACTCGGCTGCGAAGGCGGTGGACAGGCCCAGCGCCCGCTCGACATCGTCCGCCGTCGCTTCCCGCACCTTGCCGACCACGTCGTCGCGCAGCGCCGGATTTCGCACCTCCAGCCATTCGCCTTCGCGCACATCGCCGTCGCCCAGCAGCGGCGCGGCAGTCCAGCTTTGTTGCTCCGACGCCTGCAGGCCCAGTTGCAGCGTGGCCAGCACATGCTCGTTGGACAGATCGAGGCCGGCGGAATTGCGGCGGCCGTTGCCGTACACGTCGGCCGGCAGCGGAATCTTGCCGTGCGGCTGGCCGGCGTGGGCGGCGGCCTCGGCCACCGGATCGGTCACCAGTTCGTCTATGGATACGGCCTCGTCGACGATGCGGTTGACGAAGGAGGAGTTGGCGCCGTTTTCCAGCAGGCGGCGCACCAGATAGGCCAGCAGCGTCTCGTGCGAGCCCACCGGCGCGTAGATGCGGCAGGCCTTGCCCAGCTTGTCCTTGCCGACGACCTGGTCGTACAAGGTCTCGCCCATGCCGTGCAGGCATTGGAATTCATAATCCAGGCCGGTGGCCAGGTTATAGATGGCGGACAGGCTGTAGGCGTTATGGGTGGCGAACTGCGGGTAGATGGCGTCCTGCGCGGCCAGCAGCTTCTTGGCGCAAGCCAGGTAGGACACGTCGGTATACACCTTGCGGGTGTAAACCGGGTAGCCCGGCAAGCCGTCCACCTGGGCGCGCTTGATCTCGGCATCCCAATAGGCGCCCTTGACCAGACGCACCATGAAACGGTGGCCGGTGCGGCGTGCCAGGTCGATCAGGAAGTCGATCACGAAGGGGCAGCGCTTCTGGTAGGCCTGCACCACGATGCCTATGCCTTCGAAACCTTTCAGGTCCGCGTCGTGGGCCAGCGCCTCCACCAGGTCCATGGAGATTTCCAGGCGGTCGGCTTCTTCGGCGTCGATGTTCAGGCCGATATTGTACTGTTTGGCCAGCAGGAACAGTTCCTTCAGCCGCGGCAGCAGTTCAGCCATCATGCGCTCATGCTTCAGGCGGGCGTAACGCGGGTGGATGGCGGACAGCTTGACCGAGATGCCGGGGCCGTCGTAAATGCCGCGGCCGTTCGATTCCTTGCCTATGGCATGGATGGCGGTGACGTAGTCTTTCAGATAACGCTGCGCGTCGGCCTCGGTCATCGCCGCCTCGCCCAGCATGTCGTAGCTGAAACGGTAGCCGCGCGCTTCGCGCTCGCGGCCGTTGGCCAGCGCTTCTTCAATCGTTTCGCCAGTGACAAACTGCTTGCCCAGCATGCGCATGGCCATGTCCACGCCCTTGCGGATCAGCGGTTCGCCGCCCTTGGCGATCAGACGCGTCATCGCGGCCGACAGGCCGGAGGCGCTATGCGAGGCGACCAGCTTGCCGGTGACCAGCAGGCCCCAGGCGGCGGCGTTGACGAACAGCGAGGCGCTGTTGCCCAAGTGGGCCTTCCAATCGCCGCGGGAAATCTTGTCGCGGATCAGCTTGTCGGCCGTCTCGCGGTCGGGGATGCGCAGCAGCGCCTCCGCCAGGCACATCAGGGCGATGCCTTCGCTGCTGTCCAGCGAGAACTCGTGCATCAGCGCGTCCACGCCGCTGGCACGGGTGCGCTCGCGGCGCACCTCGGTCACCAAACGGCGCGCCAATTGCTGCACCGAGGCGACCTGCTCGGGACTCATCGCCGCTTGCGCGAGCAAGGCTTGCACGCACTCGCGTTCGTCACGCCGATAAGCGGCCGTGATCGCGTCGCGCAGAGCGGACTGCTGATGAGCAAAGGATTCGAATTGCATGGGGTTTCTCCGATATTGTTTGCAGCCCCGGCCTCGCGTCCGGGTAAGCCGTCTATTGTATACAAGAGACGTTGGAACTGTTGGACAATATATAATATTCTTTAGCGCCTAAGCGCTATCAAACTCATACAGAGCAAGGCTCTGCATCGAATTAACCTCCTCGCCAAACCAATACAAAGTCATGGCAATACCACCCGATAGCCGCAAATCGACGTTTCCACAGCATTGCCTCAGTGTGAATGCTTCGTTTCAAAACACATCGATAGTAAACAAATGCTGTCTTGAACAGACAAATCAGCCTAGTACAAGCGCAATCCCCACAGCAAACCCAGCTGCCAGATATTCATCAAAATGACACACTTCAGCATGTCGGAAATGCAAAAAGCCCCAGGCAGGGCCTGGGGCTTTTATTGGGAATCTGGCGATGTCCTACTTTCACATGGCGAATGCCACACTATCATCGGCGCTAAGATGTTTCACGGTCCTGTTCGGGATGGGAAGGCGTGGGACCATCTCGCTATGGTCGCCAGAAAAAACGTGAACGCTGTCGCGTAATTCTGGATTTCGCTTGCTTTGAAGCGAAACACCGAGCCATCGGCTCGGTGTCATCGTATAGGGCGTCTGGCGGTGTCCTACTTTCACATGGCGAATGCCACACTATCATCGGCGCTAAGATGTTTCACGGTCCTGTTCGGGATGGGAAGGCGTGGGACCATCTCGCTAAGGCCACCAGACATAAACTTGTACAAACTCAAGAAGCCTGAGTTAGAGAGATTCTCTAACTCTGAATATTCGGTATCTGATCGTGTCGCACACACTCTATCTCGCGTCTTGGTCTCCCAAGCCACTCAAATGATAGGATCAAGCCTCACGAGCAATTAGTATCGGTTAGCTTCACGCCTCACAGCGCTTCCACACCCGACCTATCAACGTCCTGGTCTCGAACGACTCTTCAGGGAGGTCAAGCCTCCAGGGAAGTCTCATCTTCAGGCAAGTTTCCCGCTTAGATGCTTTCAGCGGTTATCTCTTCCGAACTTAGCTACCCGGCAATGCCACTGGCGTGACAACCGGTACACCAGAGGTTCGTCCACTCCGGTCCTCTCGTACTAGGAGCAGCCCCCGTCAAACTTCCAACGCCCACTGCAGATAGGGACCAAACTGTCTCACGACGTTTTGAACCCAGCTCACGTACCACTTTAAATGGCGAACAGCCATACCCTTGGGACCGGCTACAGCCCCAGGATGTGATGAGCCGACATCGAGGTGCCAAACACCGCCGTCGATGTGAACTCTTGGGCGGTATCAGCCTGTTATCCCCGGAGTACCTTTTATCCGTTGAGCGATGGCCCTTCCATTCAGAACCACCGGATCACTATGTCCTGCTTTCGCACCTGCTCGACTTGTCGGTCTCGCAGTTAAGCTACCTTTTGCCATTGCACTATCAGCACGATTTCCGACCGTACCTAGGTAACCTTCGAACTCCTCCGTTACACTTTGGGAGGAGACCGCCCCAGTCAAACTGCCTACCATGCACTGTCCCCAATCCGGATCACGGACCAAGGTTAGAACCTCAAACACACCAGGGTGGTATTTCAAGGACGGCTCCATCAGAACTAGCGTCCTGACTTCAAAGCCTCCCACCTATCCTACACAAGTCTGTTCAAAGTCCAATGCAAAGCTACAGTAAAGGTTCACGGGGTCTTTCCGTCTAGCAGCGGGGAGATTGCATCTTCACAAACACTTCAACTTCGCTGAGTCTCAGGAGGAGACAGTGTGGCCATCGTTACGCCATTCGTGCGGGTCGGAACTTACCCGACAAGGAATTTCGCTACCTTAGGACCGTTATAGTTACGGCCGCCGTTTACCGGGGCTTCGATCAAGAGCTTGCACCCCATCACTTAACCTTCCGGCACCGGGCAGGCGTCACACCGTATACGTCCACTTTCGTGTTGGCACAGTGCTGTGTTTTTGTTAAACAGTCGCAGCCACCGATTCTCTGCGACCTGTCAAAGCTTCGTGAGCAAGTCACTACACCTCAACAGGCATACCTTCTCCCGAAGTTACGGTATCAATTTGCCGAGTTCCTTCTCCTGAGTTCTCTCAAGCGCCTTAGAATTCTCATCCTGCCCACCTGTGTCGGTTTGCGGTACGGTTCTTATGTAGCTGAAGCTTAGTGGCTTTTCCTGGAAGCGTGGTATCAGTCACTTCAGGTCCGTAGACCCTCGTTATCACTTCTCGGCCTTAAGGGGCGGCGGATTTGCCTACCACCCCAGCCTACCGGCTTGAACAGACTATTCCAACAGTCTGCTGACCTAACCTTCTCCGTCCCCACATCGCACTACATAAAAGTACGGGAATTTTAACCCGTTTCCCATCGACTACGCTTTTCAGCCTCGCCTTAGGGGCCGACTCACCCTACGCCGATGAACGTTGCGTAGGAAACCTTGGGCTTTCGGCGAGCGGGCTTTTCACCCGCTTTATCGCTACTCATGTCAGCATTCGCACTTCTGATATCTCCAGCATCCCTTACGAGACACCTTCACAGACCTACAGAACGCTCCCCTACCACGCACAGTAAACTGTGCATCCGCAGCTTCGGTTATCAGTTTGAGCCCCGTTACATCTTCCGCGCAGGACGACTCGACCAGTGAGCTATTACGCTTTCTTTAAATGATGGCTGCTTCTAAGCCAACATCCTGGCTGTCTAGGCCTTCCCACTTCGTTTACCACTTAACTGATCATTTGGGACCTTAGCTGGCGGTCTGGGTTGTTTCCCTCTTGACGATGGACGTTAGCACCCACCGTCTGTCTCCCATGCTTGCACTTTCCGGTATTCAGAGTTTGCCATGGTTTGGTAAATCGCAATGACCCCCTAGCCATAACAGTGCTTTACCCCCGGAAGTGATACATGAGGCACTACCTAAATAGTTTTCGGGGAGAACCAGCTATCTCCGAGTTTGTTTAGCCTTTCACCCCTATCCACAGCTCATCCCCTAGTTTTGCAACACTAGTGGGTTCGGACCTCCAGTGCGTGTTACCGCACCTTCATCCTGGCCATGGATAGATCACTCGGTTTCGGGTCTACGCCCAGCAACTCAATCGCCCTATTCGGACTCGGTTTCCCTACGCCTCCCCTATTCGGTTAAGCTTGCTACTGAACGTAAGTCGCTGACCCATTATACAAAAGGTACGCAGTCACGGAACAAGTCCGCTCCCACTGTTTGTATGCATCCGGTTTCAGGTTCTATTTCACTCCCCTCCCGGGGTTCTTTTCGCCTTTCCCTCACGGTACTGGTTCACTATCGGTCGATCATGAGTATTTAGCCTTGGAGGATGGTCCCCCCATCTTCAGACAGGATTTCTCGTGTCCCGCCCTACTTCTCGACTGCTTAGTTCTTGCGATGCGTTTTCGTGTACGGGGCTATCACCCACTACGGCTGGACTTTCCATTCCATTCCACTAACGCAACTCATAACACAGTCAGGCTGTTCCGCGTTCGCTCGCCACTACTTACGGAATCTCGGTTGATTTCTTTTCCTCGAGTTACTTAGATGTTTCAGTTCACTCGGTTCGCCTCCTCTGACCTATGGATTCAGTCAGGGATCTCCTTGCGGAGGGGTTTCCCCATTCGGACATCGCGGGATCAAAGCTCTATTGCCAGCTCCCCCGCGCTTTTCGCAGGCTTACACGTCCTTCATCGCCTATGATCGCCAAGGCATCCACCAGATGCACTTAGTCGCTTGACCCTATCATTTCAGTAACCTAAATTACCGCAACAACAGAGAGTGTTTGTGCGACGACTGCACCGCCCCTTTTGATATCGCGACGCAGCCTTAGATACAATCAAATACCCAAGATGACGATTTGTTGATGCACAGAATTAACTCTGCATCTTCATCTCGCCGTCTTTATATATTCGGCTTCTTCAGTTTGTTAAAGATCGGGCGTTTATACAACGCAAACAGAATCCAACTCTTCCGAATTCGATTTTGTTTGCGATGGTGGAGGATGACGGGATCGAACCGACGACCCCCTGCTTGCAAAGCAGGTGCTCTCCCAACTGAGCTAATCCCCCTCTTTTTGGGTGATGCTGCGTTGCTCAGTCGCTCATGTGCATAAGCACATGTCGCTCCTTCGCGCCTTGCCTGACCCAAAAAATACTGGTGGGTCTGGTAGGACTCGAACCTACGACCCCTGCGTTATCAACACAGTGCTCTAACCAGCTGAGCTACAAACCCAGTAGTCGTTTGATACCACATCCTTTTCGATCAAAATCAAGCAGATCCAGGCGAAAGCTGACGACGTGTACATCGAGTACACGAGGAAGCTTTCAACGCAGAGCTGCGCCGATTTTCATCGAAAATGCCCTTAACTTGAATAACCGATAGGCTGTAAGTACTTGGCGATCGCCTTCTCTAGAAAGGAGGTGATCCAGCCGCAGGTTCCCCTACGGCTACCTTGTTACGACTTCACCCCAGTCATGAATCCCACCGTGGTAAGCGGCCTCCTTGCGGTTAGCCTACCCACTTCTGGTGAAACTCACTCCCATGGTGTGACGGGCGGTGTGTACAAGACCCGGGAACGTATTCACCGCAGCATGCTGATCTGCGATTACTAGCGATTCCGACTTCACGCACTCGAGTTGCAGAGTGCGATCCGGACTACGATCGGTTTTCTGAGATTAGCTCCACCTCGCGGCTTGGCAACCCTCTGTACCGACCATTGTATGACGTGTGAAGCCCTGCCCATAAGGGCCATGAGGACTTGACGTCATCCCCACCTTCCTCCGGTTTGTCACCGGCAGTCTCATTAGAGTGCCCAACTGAATGATGGCAACTAATGACAAGGGTTGCGCTCGTTGCGGGACTTAACCCAACATCTCACGACACGAGCTGACGACAGCCATGCAGCACCTGTGTTACGGCTCCCTTTCGGGCACCAAGATATCTCTACCAAGTTCCGTACATGTCAAGAGCAGGTAAGGTTTTTCGCGTTGCATCGAATTAATCCACATCATCCACCGCTTGTGCGGGTCCCCGTCAATTCCTTTGAGTTTTAACCTTGCGGCCGTACTCCCCAGGCGGTCAACTTCACGCGTTAGCTACGCTACCAAGGATTCAAACCCCCAACAGCTAGTTGACATCGTTTAGGGCGTGGACTACCAGGGTATCTAATCCTGTTTGCTCCCCACGCTTTCGTGCATGAGCGTCAGTGTCATCCCAGGGGGCTGCCTTCGCCATCGGTATTCCTCCACATCTCTACGCATTTCACTGCTACACGTGGAATTCTACCCCCCTCTGACGCACTCTAGTCGTGCAGTCTCCAATGCCGTTCCCAGGTTAAGCCCGGGGCTTTCACATCAGACTTGCACAACCGCCTGCGCACGCTTTACGCCCAGTAATTCCGATTAACGCTTGCACCCTACGTATTACCGCGGCTGCTGGCACGTAGTTAGCCGGTGCTTATTCTTCAGGTACTGTCATCCCCCAGCGGTATTAGCGCTAGGGATTTCCTCCCTGACAAAAGTCCTTTACAACCCGAAGGCCTTCTTCAGACACGCGGCATGGCTGGATCAGGCTTGCGCCCATTGTCCAAAATTCCCCACTGCTGCCTCCCGTAGGAGTCTGGGCCGTGTCTCAGTCCCAGTGTGGCGGATCATCCTCTCAGACCCGCTACTGATCGTCGCCTTGGTGAGCTCTTACCTCACCAACTAGCTAATCAGACATCGGCTGCTCGTATAACGCGAGGTCTTTCGATCCCCCGCTTTCCCCCTCAGGGCGTATGCGGTATTAATCCGGCTTTCGCCGAGCTATCCCCCATTACACGGTACATTCCGATGCATTACTCACCCGTTCGCCACTCGCCACCAGGAGCAAGCTCCCGTGCTGCCGTTCGACTTGCATGTGTAAAGCATGCCGCCAGCGTTCAATCTGAGCCAGGATCAAACTCTTCAGTTCAATCTCATAGCAATTTTCTGGCACGCAAGTTCAAAGAAATAAACAAGTATCTCTTGTCTCTTGCAGTGCAAGTATTTGGCTTTCACCAAGCACTTACACCTATCGGTTATTCGTTCTGTTAAAGAGCAGTGCCGGACGCTGTTTTCGTCACACCGGAAACCGTTTCGTTTCCACCGTTTCGTTCGCTGCGTCAGCTGAGGAGGCGAACTATACGCCCGGGCCTAAACCTCGTCAACACCTTTTGCGAGAAAAATTGAACTTTTCACCCATCGCCCACGCAAGATGATGATTTTTAAAGAAATAGCAATCCAAGAAATTTCAAGCTCCTGCGCCGCAACGCTCACCACCCTCGCAGAATACCCAAAAACAAGCAGGCCGGCGTTGCCGCCGGCCTGTTTCAGACACTTCTATATAGACAAATCAGCCCTTGCGCAGCTTGGCGAAGGCGGCCGCCATCGCGGTATCGCCCTGCGGCGCCGATTGCTGGCCGCGAGACTGGCGCGGACGATTGTCGGAACGGCTGTCGCTGCGGCTGCCACGGCTACTGCCGGAGCCGACCTCGTCATCCAGCCGCATCGTCAGCGCGATGCGCTTGCGCGCCACGTCCACTTCCAGCACCTTGACCTTGACTACGTCGCCGGCTTTGACCACCTTGCGCGGATCGTCGATGAACTTGTTGGACAGCGCCGAGATATGGACCAGGCCATCCTGGTGCACGCCGATGTCGACGAAGGCGCCGAAGTTGGCCACATTGGTCACTACGCCCTCCAGCACCATGCCCGGCTGCAAATGCTTGATGTCCTCTATTCCATCCTGGAAGGTGGCAGTCTTGAATTCCGGACGCGGATCGCGGCCCGGCTTGTCCAGTTCCTTCAGGATATCCATCACCGTCGGCAGGCCGAAACGCTCGTCGGTGTAATCAGTGGCGCGCACCGACTTAAGGAAAGAAGAATCGCCGATCAGGGTCTTCACGTCGCGGCCGGCCTTGGCCACGATCTTCTCCACCACCGGATAAGCCTCCGGGTGCACCGATGACGCGTCCAGCGGGTTGTCGCCGCCGGCGATGCGCAGGAAGCCGGCTGCCTGCTCGAAGGTCTTGTCGCCCAGGCGCGGCACTTTCAGCAGTTCCTTGCGGGTGCGGAAGGCGCCGTTCTGGTCGCGGTAGGAGACGATATTGGATGCCAAAGTCGCGTTGAGGCCGGAGATGCGGGTCAGCAGCGGCACCGATGCGGTGTTGACGTCCACGCCCACCGCGTTCACGCAGTCCTCCACCACGCCGTCCAGCGCGCGCGCCAGTTGGCTCTGATTGACGTCATGCTGGTACTGGCCGACGCCGATGGACTTGGGGTCGATCTTCACCAGCTCGGCCAGCGGGTCTTGCAGGCGGCGGGCAATGGACACCGCGCCGCGCAGGCTGACGTCCATGTCCGGGAATTCCTTGGCCGCCAGCTCGGAGGCGGAATAGACCGACGCGCCGGCTTCCGACACCACAATCTTGGTCATGCCCAATTGCGGGAAGGCCTTGATCAGGTCCTGGGCCAGCTTGTCGGTCTCGCGGCTGGCGGTACCGTTGCCGATGGCGATCAGGTCCACCTTGTGGCGCGTGCACAACGCGCCAAGGATGGCGATGGACTTGTCCCATTCGCGGCGCGGCTCGTGCGGATAGATGGCGGTGGTGTCCAGCACCTTGCCGGTATCGTCGACTACCGCCACCTTGCAGCCGGTGCGCAGGCCCGGGTCCAGGCCCAGCGTCGCGCGGCGGCCGGCCGGCGCGGCCAGCAGCAGATCATGCAGGTTGGCGGCGAAGACTTTGATCGCTTCGGCGTCGGCGGCGTCCTTCAAGCGCGACACCAGCTCCAGTTCCAACGACAGGAAAATCTTGGCGCGCCAGCACAGGCGCACGCCGTCCAGCAGCCATTTATCGGCCGCGCGGCCGGCATCCTGGATGCCGAAGCGAGCGGCGATCAACCTTTCATAGGCCGAACGCTCGGTGATCGGCGTTTCGTCCGGCTGGTATTTCAGCGCGACGCTCAGCACGCCCTCGTTGCGGCCGCGCAAGAGCGCCAGCGCGCGGTGCGACGGAATGGCCTTGATAGGTTCGCGGTGGTCGAAATAATCGGAGAACTTGGCGCCTTCGGTTTCCTTGCCCGCCACCACAGCGGCGGCCAATTCGCCTTCGCTCCACAGTTTTTCGCGCAATTGGCCCAGCAACTCCGCGTCTTCGGCGAAGCGCTCGATCAGGATGGCGCGCGCGCCATCCAATGCCGCCTTGGCATCGGCGATGCCGGCTTCTGCATTCAGGAAGGTTTCGGCCAGCGCGTTCGGATCTTGCGACGGATCGGCCAGCAGGCTATCGGCCAGCGGCTCCAGGCCGGCTTCGCGGGCGATCTGCGCCTTGGTCCGGCGCTTGGGCTTGTAAGGGAGGTAAAGGTCTTCCAGCGTGGTCTTGTTGTCGCTGGCGTAAATGGCGGCTTCCAGCTCGGGGGTGAGCTTGCCTTGCTCGGCGATGCTCTTGAGGATGCTGTCGCGGCGGTCGTCCATCTCGCGCAGATACACCAGGCGCTCGGCCAGCGTGCGCAACTGGGTGTCGTCCAGACCGCCGGTGACTTCCTTGCGGTAACGGGCGATGAAGGGAACGGTGGCGCCGCCGTCGATCAGCTCGATGGTGGCCGCCACTTGGGATTCGCGGACGGCAAGCTCAGCCGCCAGGCGGCTGGAAAGGCTTTTCAGCATCGGTTTTTATTCTTTCGCGTCGAACAAAAACCGCTACTGTACCGCCATCCGCCGCAAAATCAAGCCGCGACCGGGCGCACCAGCCAAGCCTGAGCTTCTTCCACCAGATCGAAATACTGCACATGGCTATGCGACAACAAGCCCGCGATATGGGTAGCCAGCTTGATCCAGACGTCGCCGACGACGATGGCGACGCGCCCCATTTTTTCCTCGTGCGCGCGCATGAACTTGACCTCTTCCAGCGCCATGTCCAGCGTGAAGTCCTTCAGCTCGGACAGGTCCAGCAGCATGTCCGGTTTCTCGCGTTCGTCCAGGCGCTTGAGCACCGCCTGCTCCAGCAGCTGGAAATCGGCCAGCGTGAATTCATTGAACAAGGCCACATCCAGGCCGTAATCCTGCTCTCGAATCGAAATCATGTGCTTCTCCCTCTCTGTGATTGTTGTAAAAACCTTGACTGTATTCTAGCGCCGACCTGCCAACATGCCGCTGATCACAATCAACACCATCGCCAGCAGCGAATCCGCCGTCAGCGCATCGCCCCATACCAGCGCGCCCAGCAGGCAGGAAAACACCACCGTCAAATAGGACAAGTTGGCCGCGGTCAGCTTGCGCCCCACTTTATAGGCCCGAGTCATCGCCAACTGCGCCACCGTGGCCGCGCCGCCAACGCCCAGCAGCAACCAGGCGTTTTCCAGGGTCACCGGATGCCAAGGCTCCAGACTCATCAACAACAGGCCGCCGATGGTTGAGATCAGCGCGAAATAAAACACCACCCGCCACTCGGCTTCGCCCCGCTTGCCCAGCTCCCGCACATGCAGATAGGACCAGCCGGCCAGAAAGCCGGAGACCAGCCCCAACAGACCAGCAAACCAGACATCGCCGGACAGCGTGGGCTTGAGCAGCAGCACCACGCCGACGAAGCCCAAGCCCAGACCGGCCAGCGCCTGACGCGGCAGTTTCTCCTTCAGCAATACCACCGACAGCACGGCCAGGAACATCGGCGAGGTGTAAGTCAGCGTGGAGGCCGTCGCCAAGGGGAGGTGGGCGATGGCGTAGAAAGACATCAATAGCGAGACATAGCCGATCACGCCGCGTTGCAAGTGATAGCGCAGCCAGGGCGTGGCGAAGCGCTCCCGCCGCCACAAGGCCGCGCCGCCCAGTGTCAGCACGCCGATCAGCGTGCGCCAGAACACCAGCTCGGTGGAGGAGAAATGCTTGGCCCCCAGCTTGACGAACAAACCCATCAGCGCGAAAAACGCCGCCGCCACCACCATCCAGCCCGAACCGAGCCGCCACTGCCTGTCCTGCATCCTGCCACCTTCTGTTGAATCACCGATTGCGCGCCGCCAGCACCCCGGCAAACACGATCAAAACCATCGCCAGCACGCCGGCAAGACTCAAGGCCTCACCCCAGACCGCCATGCCCAGCAAGGCGGAAAACACCACGGTCAAATAGGCGAAGCTGGCCACCAGATAGCGCCGCCCTTCTTTATAAGCTCGCGTCATCGCCAGCTGTCCCAGCATGCCGAACACGCCCACGCCCAGCAACGGCCAGACATTGGACGGCGTGATGGAGGAAAAGCCCGGCCCCAGACATAAGTAAACCAGACCCATCACGCTGGCCAGGCTAAAAAACCAGAATACGACCCGCCAAGGCGGCTCTCCCATCTGCCCCAGCTCTCTCACCTGAAATACGGCGAAGCCGGCGCTAACCCCTGACAACAGGCCGATCAAGCCTGGCAGCCATTGCTGAGACGTCAAGGTAGGCCGCAGCAACAGCATCACGCCGCAAAAGCCCATGAGCAGGGCCAGCCCCACAGGCCAGCCCGGGCGGTCCCTCAGCTTGACGATGCATAGCACGGAGAAAAACAGCGAGGAGGTGTAATTCAGGGTCACCGCCGTAGACAAGGGCAAGCGGGTCAGGGCATAAAACAAGGCCGCCATCGACGCATAGCCGACGAAGCCGCGATGGATATGGGCCCGCCAATGCGGAGTGGCGGGAGAATGGCCGCGCAGCATCATGGGCGTGCCCAGCAAGACCGCCCCGATGGCAGTACGCCAGAACAACAACTCCACCGACTGGAAATCGGCCGCGCCCAATTTGGCGCAGGCGCTCATCAGGGCGAAACACGCCGCCGCCAGCACCATCCAGCCGGCGCCCAGCCGGTTCAGCGCCGCGGCCATTGCGCAGACAGGCAGATGGACTCCATCTGTCGCCTATAGGTGCGGAATTCCGAGGCGTTGGCGGTACAACGCGCCTCCAGCACATGACTGCGATCCAGCAGCTGGATCACATGCAGATTATGCCGCACGATCCACAGCCGGTTGGACACAAAGCGGCCATCGCGATACTCCGTCACCAGCCGCCCGGCTTTCGAATTGATGCGCACGAAGTTAGCCGCCTCGCGGTCGCCGCTCTCCTGGCGGAAAGCCGCCGCCATGCGGGGCAAGGTCTCGCCGCGCTTGGGCTTGCGCAGCCCTATCCTGACCAAGATCGCCGCCCTCTCGCGCTGATCCGGCTTGGGCGGGATTACCCGCAGCACGCGCCCGCCCTCCTCTATCGCCGGGCGCACCTTCCATCCCGGCGGCAGATTGAAGCGTATCTTGCTCACCGGATCGGTGTAGTTGGCAGCCAGGGCCAGCGGACTGAGCAGCAATAGCGCGCCAAGCGCCGCCATGCGAAGGATGGGAGACATGATCTAGCCCGGAATCTCAATAAAAAAAGGCGCGGACCTCCGCGCCTTCGCATTATGGCATTGCACTTGCCTTTTTAACCAGCCAAGGCCGCGCCCATCTTGCGGCGGTAATACTCATGGAAGTGCTGCATGCCTTCCTCGGTCGGAGACTGATACGGGCCCACCTCGCTGACGCAGGCCAGCCACAGCGCCTTGCGGCCTTCGTGCATGCGGATGCAGATCTCGTCGTCTTCTTTGGCGGTTTCAAAGTACGCAGCCTGTTCGGCCTCGATGAATTCCGGCTCGAACCACACCACGTCTTCCGGGTAGTAGAACTCGGTGATCACCGTGCACTTCTCCGGACCGCGCGGCATCACCACGCTGACCACCAGCACATGCGGATACCACTCCACCATGATGTTGGGGTAGTAGGTCAGCCAGATGGCGCCGAATTCCGGCTGCTGCTCGGCGTAACGGCGGCGCACTTCCTCGTGCCATTTGCCGTACACCTTGGAGCCGGCGCGCGCCAGGCGGTTCTTCACGCCCACGGTCTGCACGTGGTAGCTGTCGCCCCACTCCCATTTCAGATCATCGCAGTTGACGAAATTGCCCAAACCGGGGTGGAAGGGATCGACGTGGTAGTCTTCCGAATAGACTTCGATGAAGGTCTTCCAGTTGAAGTCGTATTCGGTGGTATGCGTGGAGTGGAAGGCATAACCATCGAAAGTCATGTGCTTGGCGACGCCCAAACGGGCCAGGTCGGCCGCCACATTGCGGCGGGCGTCGAACAACAGGCCGTTCCAGCGCGTCAGCTCGGTCTGCCCCAGGTTCAGGCACGGCGTTTCCGGAAAATGCGGCGCGCCCACCAGTTTGCCTGCGGCGTCATAAGTCCAGCCGTGCAGATTGCATACGATGTGGTTGCCGTTGCCGCGGCCCTTGTAGATCACGGCTTGGCGATGGCGGCAGACGTTGGAGATCAGCTTGACCTCGCCGTCCACGTTCTTGAGCATCTTGCCGTGCCCCAACCACTCCAGCGTGTGATAGTCGCCGGAATTGGGCGTCATCAGCTCATGGCCATAGTACTGAGGGGCGTCTGCGAACAGCAGCTCCTGTTCCCTGGCGTAGAACGCGGGATCGAAATAGGTATAAACGGGTAGCTGGGCTGCGGATGCTTGAAGCAGTTGAGCAGAAGCCAGATCAGACATTATTCCCACACCTCCGTGGTAGAAGATATAAGACCAGCCGAATCTCGCTCGGGACGAGTTTGCGGGACTATCAAAAAGAATCAATCAAAACAAGGATCAACCTTGCGACACAAGGGCGGAATTATGCCCTCGCCCCACCCCCGGGGCAAGCGTTAATTCTTTGTGACAATCCGTCGCCAAGCCCCAGCCATGGCAAGATATGCGCGGCTCCCCCTTCCGCGGCAAACAATGTGCGTGTCGATTAATTAAAATCAAAGACTTGTTAACTTTCGTGCAGCGCAACATTAGAAGTTGATGATCTATAGTGTTATACTACGGTCAACTTTGTTGCTACATCGTCTGTCCTGATTCACGCGCCACGCACGCCAGCCATCGCAGCGAGCGGACGAAAATGGGCCTAAGCCTTGATGGGACTTGGCCAGCCACGCTTGGCGCGGACGGCAGGCGATCGCAACAGCAGGTGGCCAAACCGGCCGCCATGCGCTACCACACGGTTAGCATCATGCCGCTGTCTGCGCCCGCCTGGCGCGACGGCGACGAGACGGCAAATCCGTAAATAGCGCATCGCAATGGATTTTTTCACCGATTTATTCATTTTTTTCAAATTTACATGCTCAAGCCTATGAATTCCACCATCCTCGTCATCAATTGCGGCAGCTCTTCCCTGAAATTCGCGCTGATCGACAGCCTCAGCCACGACGCCATCATGACCGGCCTGGCGGAGAAGCTGGGCCTGGCCGACGCCTGCATCACCTTCAAGCACGACGGCGGCAAAGAAACCGCCCTGCTGTCCGCGCCGGACCACGCCGCGGCCATGCACGCCATCATCGAAAAACTGCAGCAAGTGTCGCTGCTGGACAGCGTGAAGGCCATCGGCCACCGCGTGGTGCACGGCGGCGAGCACTTCAAGCAATCCGCGCTGCTGGACGAAGCCGCCATCAACGAAATCGAGCGCTGCATCAAGCTGGCGCCGTTGCACAACCCGGCTCACATCCTGGGCATCCGCACCGCGATCCAGGAATTCCCCAGCCTGCCGCAAGTGGCCGTGTTCGACACCTCCTTCCATCAGACCATGCCGGAAAAGGCCTATCTGTACGCCGTGCCGATGAAGCTGTACCGCGAGAACAGCCTGCGCCGCTACGGCATGCACGGCACCAGCTACCGCTTCGTGGCCGAAGAAGCCGCCAAGATGCTGGGCAAGCCGGCTGAAGAGACCAGCCTGGTGATCGCCCACTTGGGCAACGGCGCCTCCATCGCCGCCATCCGCGACGGCAAGGGCGTGGACACCTCCATGGGCCTGACCCCGCTGGAAGGCCTGGTCATGGGCACCCGCTCCGGCGACATCGACCCCAGCGTGTTCGGCTACCTGGCCACCGAGCGCGGCATGGACATCGCGTCCATCACCAATATGTTGAACAAGGAATCCGGCCTCTTGGGCCTGTCCGAGCTGTCCAACGACTGCCGCGAGCTGGAAGAAGCCGCCGCCAAGGGCCATGAAGGCGCCAAGCGCGCGCTGGAAGTGTTCGCCTACCGCCTGGCCAAATACGTGGCCTCCATGACCGTGGCCGCCGGCCGCCTGGACGCCGTGGTGTTCACCGGCGGCATCGGCGAGAACTCGTCCTTCCTGCGCGGCGAAGTCATCAAGCAGCTGGGCTTCCTGGGCCTGACCCTGGACGAAGCCGCCAACCATGACTGCATCCGCGGCAAGGCCGGCCGCATCACCGCCGCCGGCTCCGTGCCGGCCCTGGTGATCAACACCAACGAAGAACTGATGATCGCCATGGACACCGCCGAACTGGCGGGCCTGGCCCACTAAGCCGGACGGGGACAGCATCATGCAAACGTTTTTCCTTGCCCCCACCGGCTTCAACGCCGGCCTGACCTCGGTATCGCTGGGCGCGGTGCGCTCGCTGGAACAGGCCGGCCTGCGCGTCGGCTTCCTGAAACCCATCGCCCAAGGCGTGGACGACAACGGCGTGGAGCGCTCCATGCACTTCGCCCAGGCCATCTGCCGCCTGGACGCGCCGCAACCCATCAGCATGGAGCGCGTCGAGCACCTGCTGTCGCAAGGTCAGATCGACCAGCTGATGGAAGAAGTGGTCAGCCTCTACCAGCAAGTGGCCCAGAATGTGGACGCCGTGATCGTGGAAGGCCTGGTGCCGGACCAGAAGCAGGTGTTCTCCACCTTCCTCAACACCAAGATCGCGCGCAACCTGCAGGCGCAGACCGTGCTGGTCTGCTCCGCCAAAGGGCTGGGCGTGGACGAAATCGCCGAACAGCTGGAAATGAACATCCAGGCCTTCGGTGGCCAGCATATCGCCGGTTATATCCTGAACCACGTTCTGCCGGACGTGGACTGCGCCAAGCTGGCCGATGAAGTCCAGGATGCGCGCACGCTGAAGAAAGCCGGCCTGCCGCTCTTGGGCGTGATTCCGTATCAGCCGGAACTGCTGGCGCCGCGCACCCAGGACGTGGCGCGCCACCTGAACGCCAGCGTGGTGCACGCGGGCCAGCAGGCCAGCCGCCGCGTGCGCAGCATGGTGGTGGCCGCCCGCACCGCCCCCAATATCGTCAACCTGCTGAAGCCGGGCGCGCTGATCGTGACGCCGGGCGAGCGCGAGGACGTGGTGATGGCCGCTTCCATGGCCGCCATGAACGGCGTGCCGTTGGCCGGCCTGCTGTTGACCTGCGACTCCGAGCCCGATCCGCGCATCCAGCAACTGTGCCAGCAAGCCTTCACCGGCGGCCTGCCGGTGCTGGCCACCACCTTGAACTCCATGGAAACCGCCAGCGCGCTGAACGCGATGAGCCGCCAGGTGCCGGCCGACGACCTGGAGCGCATGGAAAAGGTGATCGACTTCATCGCCGAACACCTGGACGCCAGCCCGCTGAAGCAGCGCGTGGGCGAGCCGCGCGAACTGCGCCTGCCGCCGCCGGCCTTCCGCTTCCAGCTGATGGAAAAAGCGCGCAAGGCCAACAAGCGCATCGTGCTGCCGGAAGGCAACGAGCCGCGCACCATCCAGGCCGCCGCCATCTGCCAGGAAAAAGGCATCGCCCGCTGCGTGCTGCTGGGCAACCGCGCCGAAATCCTGCAAGTGGCCGAGACCCAGGGCGTGACCCTGCCGGCCTCGGTGGAAATCCTGGACCCGAATGAGATCCGCGGCCAGTACGTGGCGCCGATGGTGGAGCTGCGCAAGGGCAAGGGTTTGAACGAGCCGATGGCGCTGGCCCAGCTGGAAGACACCGTGGTGCTGGGCACCATGATGCTGGCGATGAACGAAGTGGACGGCCTGGTATCCGGCGCCGTGCACACCACCGCCAACACCATCCGTCCGGCGCTGCAGCTGATCAAGACCGCGCCGGGCTCCAGCATCGTGTCCTCGGTGTTCTTCATGCTGATGCCGGAGCAGGTCTATGTCTACGGCGACTGCGCGGTGAACCCGGACCCGAGCGCCGAGCAGCTGGCCGACATCGCCATCCAGTCCGCCGACTCCGCCGTCGCCTTCGGCATCACGCCGCGCGTGGCCATGATCTCCTACTCCACCGGCTCCTCCGGCAGCGGCAGCGACGTGGAGAAAGTGCGCGAAGCCACCCGCATCGCGCGTGAAAAGCGCCCGGATCTGCTGATCGACGGCCCGATGCAGTACGACGCCGCCTCGGTGGAGTCCGTCGGCCGCCAGAAGGCCCCGGACAGCCAGGTCGCCGGCCGCGCCACCGTGTTCGTGTTCCCGGACCTGAACACCGGCAACACCACCTACAAGGCGGTGCAGCGCTCCGCCAACGTGGTGTCGGTGGGCCCGATGCTGCAAGGCCTGCGCAAGCCGGTCAACGACCTGTCGCGCGGCGCGCTGGTGGACGACATCGTCTACACCATCGCCCTGACCGCGCTGCAGGCGGAGCAGACCCAGGCCAAATAAGCCAAGTCTGAGCAAGCAAATGGAAACGGCCCTTCACGGGCCGTTTTTCTTTACCTCATTGCCGCCATCGCGGCTCAAGCCAGCATCTCCAGCAGCCGCTTGGCCACGCCGCCAGCGGCGTGATGGCCGATCACCGGCACGTCCGGCAGCCGCCGCTTCAGCTCGGGATGGGCATTGGCCATCACATGCGGCAGGCCCGCCAGCTGCAGCATCTCCGCGTCGTTGAGGTTGTCGCCGAAGGCGGCGCAATCGTCGGCCTTTACGCCCAGATGCTTCAGCAGCAAGGCCAGCGCGCTGCCTTTGTTGACACCCGGCGCCATCACTTCCAGGTAGCAGACGTGGGAATAAGTCATGGACACTTCGTCGCCGAAATCGCGCGCGATGTCGAGCTCCACTGGCTTGAGCTGCTCGGGCGTGCCGCAGTAAATCACCTTGGAGACATCGTCGGCGGCGAAACCGGCCAGATCGGCGATTTCCGCCACCTGTCCGGTGTAATGGCTATATTCGCGCTTGCTGTGGTAGGCCATGATGCAATCGTCGCGGTAGACGCCCAGCTCGGTGTCCCGCACCAGCTCCGGCCGCAGCAAACGGCTGATCAAATCCTGGGACAAACGCGATTGAAACAACAGGCTGCCGTCGGCCAGATGCACGCGCGCGCCGTTGGCGCTGATCACCGGCACTGCCGGCAAATCATCCGGCCACAACAGCCGCGCCTGACGCTCATGCCGACCGGTTGCCACCGCCATGGCGATCCCCCTGGCCGCCACTTGCCGCAAGGCGGCGTGCGTTTCCGGCGCCAATTGCGAGTTCTCGTTCAACAGCGTGCCATCCAGATCGGAAACCATCAGTTTCATTGCGTCTACTCCCATTGCGGAACAAGCATCATTATGCACAATCGTGCAGAATCAAGCAATAAATCGCGCACAACCATGCAATGAGTCTTTGACCAAACCGGCATAATCATGCAACATCCGCGCATTTCCGCAGAGAGTCCACAGCATGCGCAAAGAACGCCCACTCGCCTCCGGCCTGCCCTCGGACCGGCATCAATACATCCGCCAGCAACTGCAGCAGCATGGCCGAGTGCTGGCCGGCGAACTGGCCGCCACGCTAGGCGTATCCGAAGACTCGATCCGCCGCGACCTGCGCGAGCTGGCGGCCAACGGCGTATGCCAGCGGGTATACGGCGGCGCCATCGCGCTGCGCCCCAGCGACACCAGCTTTGAGCAGCGCCGCCGCGAACATCCCGGCCGCAAGGCCCGCCTGGCCGCCACCGCGGTGCGCCAGTTGCGTCCCGGCCAATTCGTATTCCTGGATGGCGGCACCACCAATCTGGAAATCGCCCGCGCCCTGCCGCCCGACTTGCCACTCACCATAGCCACCAACGCCATTCCCATCGCGGCGGAGCTGTTCGGCAAAAAACAACTGGAAGTGCTGGTGCTGGGCGGCAGCCTTAACCACAAAAGCGGCGACACCGCCGGCACCATCGCCACCCGCATGCTGCAAGCCATGCATCCGGACATCTGCTTTCTAGGCACTTGCTCAGTGGATCGCGAACTGGGCGTCGGCACGGTGATGGCTGAAGAAGCGGCCTTCAAGCGCATGCTGGTGGAGCAGTGCGGCCAGACCATCCTGGCCGTCACCAATGAAAAGCTGGATACCGCCTCGCCCTTCGCGGTGGCGCCGCTGGCCGACATCGGCCTGCTGATTCTGGAGCCGGACGCCGACCCGTCGCGCCTGGCGCATCTGCAGGCCAGCGGCGTGCCGCTGCGCATGGCCGATTGAGACCAAGCATGCCGGGCAAAGCGATCGGTATATTGCAGGGAGTCAAACATTTGTTTTAAAGTCGCAGTCCGGGCGTGAGAAGAAATCCTTAAAAATCAGCGCGCTTACACCTGGAACATCCTTGGAGGGGAGACCTATGTCGATACAAGCCATCACCGAATGGTTTATCCCGGACAGCATACGCCAGTCTCCGGAGCAGGCCATCCGCGCCCGCACCGTGGTCGGCGTCGGCCTGCTGGCCGGCCTGATGGCGCCGTTATTCGCCATCGAATACCTGAACCTGGGGCACTACCCCATGGCCGAGGGCATCGCCCTGGGCGGCCTGGGACTGCTGTGCGGCCCCTTATTGCTGCGCCTCAGCGGCGCGGTGCGCTTCACCGCGGAATTCATCACCAGCTGCATGTACGCCATGGTGTGCTGGATGGTCTACGTCAACGGGGGCATCCTGTCCACCAGCCTGATGTGGTTCGCCGCCATCCCCTTCACCGCCGTGTTCATCGGCACCCGCCGCTCCGGGATGTTCTGGCTGGCCATGTCGCTGGCCGCGGTGGGGGTCATCATGTGGCTGTCCAGCGTGGACGCCATCCCGGCCAATCCCTTGCCGCACGAAGTGCTGCCCAAGCTGCAGGCCAAATCGCTGGCCGGCCTGTCGCTGGTGGTGCTGGTGCTGGCGCTGGCCTTCGACAAGGCCAAGAGCAAGAGCTTCGAGAAACTGGAAACGGCGCGCAAGGAAGCCGAACAGGCCAGCCAGGCCTTGGCCCTGATGATGGAGCAGATCAGCCACTCCATCCGCGACGCCTCCGGCGCCAGCCGGCAAATCGCCGCCAGCACCGGCAGCATGGCCAAGACCATGGCCGACCAGCGCGAACGCTCGGAAGACATGGTGGTGGTGGCGCAACAGATGGCGGTAGTGACCAGCCAGAACGCCGAGCAATCGACCACCGCCACCCAATTGGCCCGCACCGCGGGCGATGCCGCGCTGCAAGGCGGCTCCGCCATGGACCAGGCCGTATCGCAACTGGGCCGCGCCGGCGAAGTCATCAGCCACGCCGCCGGCAAGCTGGAGGAGCTGGGCCAGCGCAGCGCCGAAGTCAGCGGCATCGTGCAGTTGATCCGCGACATCGCGGACCAGACCAATCTATTGGCGCTGAACGCCGCCATCGAAGCGGCGCGCGCCGGGGAAATGGGCCGCGGCTTCGCCGTGGTGGCGGACGAGGTGCGCAAGCTGGCCGAACGCACCCAGAACGCCACCCAGGACATCGAGAGCAAGATCCAGCTGATCGTGGACGGCACCAATCTGGCCATCGTGGCCATGCGCGACGGCAGCCAGCAGATGCAGGCCGGCCGCGACCACGCGCAGAACGCGCAGCAAAGACTGTCCGGCATCATCCGCGAAACCGGCGAGCTGGCCGGCTTGCTGGGCCAGGTGTCGCAGGCCGAGGCTAGCCAGAACCAGGGCTTCGCCCAGTTCGCCGGCGACATCGTCGCCGTCGGCGAAGCCACCCGCAGCCTGTCCGGCGAAACCAAGAACATCGCCGAGGCCATCCGCCAGCTGGACGAGCAAATGGAGAAACTGCACCAGGCGGTGAGCCAGCAACAGCCCATGGACAAGCCGTCCCACCGCCGCCGCGAGCCGCAGCTGGCCTGAGCCAGGCGGGCCGGCGCTCAGATATAGCCGAGCTCCAGCCCGCGCAACACCGCGCGCACCCGGTCGCGCACGCCGAGCTTGGACAGGATGCTGGACACGTGATTCTTGATCGTGCCCTCGCTCGGCCCCAGGGCCTCCGCGATCTCGCGGTTATTGAAGCCGCCTGCCATCAAGGCCAGCACCTCCACCTCACGGCTTGTCAGGCGCTCCGGCAGGTCCAGCGCCGGAAAGCCGGCTCCGCCGCGCAAGCCGTCCAGCACCCGCTCGGTCAGCCCAGGCCGGAACAAGGTCTCGCCCGCCGCCACGCGGCGTATCGCGTCAGCCAGCCGCTCCAGCGAGATGTCCTTCAACAAAAAACCGCGCGCGCCCAGCCCCATGCCGGCCAACAGCGCCTCGTCGTCGTCGAAGGTGGTCAACAACAAGGTCGGCGGCAAAATGCCGCCCTCCCTCAGCGCGCGCAACACATCCATGCCGCTCATGCCCGGCATGCGCACATCCAGCAGCAGCACATCGGGCCGCGCCTCCCGCAGCAGGGCCAGCGCCTCTGCGCCGTCGGCCGCCTCCAGCGCCACCCGGATGTCGCCGGTCAACTCCAGCAAACCGCGGATGCCGCTGCGCACCAGGGTCTGATCGTCCACCAGGCCAACCCGTATCATCACGCCGCCTCCCGCCATATCGTCACCCACGTCTCCGCCCCCGCCTGGGACAGCCGCAATTCCGCGCCGCCGTCGTCCGCCTGCGCCAGCCACAGCCGGCAGGGCTGGCCGCCCCTGTCCGCCAAGGCTTCTCGCGCCGCGCGTAAGGCGCGCCATGCGGCCGCGTCGGACAGGCCGGGCAGCGGCTCCAGTTGCAGCCCGACAGCAGGCACCATGCCCTCGCACAGCAAGCGCAGCGCCTGGTTCAACGGCGCCTCGCACGCCTGCCTTTCCTTGCCCACCAAGGCGCGCACCTCGGCCAACATGCTGCGCGCCGACTGCTGCGCCGCGCGCAAGGGCGGGTCCGCTCCGCCCGCGCCCCGCCGCAACAGCAGCTCCAGTTGCAGGTTCAGCGCCGACAAATGGTGACCGATGCCGTCATGCAACTCGCGCGCCAGCCGCAGCCGTTCGCCATTGCCGGCCGCGCCGGCCAGCAACTGCCCGGCCGCCAACAGACTGGCGCGCGTCGCCTCCAGTTCGGCGCGGCGGCGGCGTTCGGCCCCGCCCAGGCAACCAATGCCGAAGGTCAGCAACTGAAAGCCGCCGCCCAGGGCGGCATCCAGCCCCAGTTGCCAACGGCGCTGCGCTAAGTCCGGCAAGGCGACCTGGGAACCGCTGACATTGCAGATCAATTCATTCGCCGGCAAATATTGCGCCTGCCAAGCATTGGCCAGCAGCGTCAGCAGCAATTGCGCGCCCAGACAGCAGGCGGCAAGCCGCCAGCCCAGCAACAGCGCCGCCTCAGCCGCGGTCAGCAATAGCAATTTATCGTGGAGCAGCAAGGCCAGCGCGATTTGTACCGCCAGCAGGACCAATTTCGCCGCATGATCCGGCGCGCGCGGGCCGTTGGCCGTGGCCCGCCACAAGGCCCAGGCGAACAAGGCGAAGCCCAGGGCATAGGCCGTCAGCAGGCCGTCGCGGCCCAGCGCCGCGCCAGCCAGCAAGGCCAGCCTGTCGCGCAGATGCGCCGGACCGGCCTCGCCAGCCGGCCATAGCAAGATCCATCGCTGCGCCGCCAGGACCAGGCAAGCCAGCAGGGAAACGCAGCGGAAGCCGGCCAGCGGCGATGGCGTCGATGGGATGCTCATGTGCGCTCTCCTGCCAGCGGCAGCCAGATGCGCAGGCAGCAGCCGCCGCCGGCCGGCGACAGGATGTCCAGCGAGCCGCCCTGCGCCGCCACTCGTTCGCGCATGCCGGTCAAACCATGGCCCTCGCGCCGCTCGCCGGATGCATCCAGCCCCTTGCCGTTATCGCTGATGGTCAACGTCAGCCCGCCGCCGGCCCGCTCCAGC